>JAYWAZ010000040.1:0-7043 GCA_043781975.1 Bacteroidota bacterium | reverse complement strand
ACGGGCTAATGGGAATGGCGTCATTTACCACCAACATGGACCTGGTCCGAACAGAATTCAAATACCTTAAAAAAATCTTAGCTGCTTATTCGCAACTGGCAACTGCCAACTGCCAACTCACTGTTTTAAGCATGGGCATGAGCGCTGATTATAAAATCGCATTGGAAGAAGGCAGCAATATGGTGAGGATCGGCAGCTTATTATTTGGCGAAAGAAATTACAACGAATAAGGATATGCAGAATGATACCATACCCCACCCGGGAAACGGGCGTAAAAAGGTGATCATCATCGGAGCCAGTTCAGGCATTGGCAGGGAACTGGCGAAATTATACGCATTGGATAAATGGCTGGTAGGCGTTACCGGTAGAAGAAAAGAGCTGCTGGATGAATTGCAACAGCAATTTCCTGATCACATCATCACCGAATGTTTTGATGTCACCCGGAATGAGAATACAGAACACCTGAAGAACCTGCTGCAGCAACTCGGGGGCATGGACCTTTTCATTTACAACAGCGGTTATGGGGAACCCTCCAAAACAATGGATTGGAAAATAGATCAGCAAACCACCCTCACCAATGTTAACGGTTTCGCGGAGACGGTGAATTTCGCGTTCAATTATTTTGTAAAACAGGGGTATGGGCAGATCGCGGGCACTTCCTCCATTGCTTCCAACCGGGGCAATAGCTGGGCCCCGGCATACAGCGCCAGCAAGGCCTACATGAGCACCTATATGGAAGGCCTGCACATGAAAGCCGCTAAATTAAAACTGGATATATCCATCACCGATATACAACCCGGCTTTGTAAAAACAAAGATGGCCAAGGGCTACGGGCAATTTTGGGTGGCCCCTGTCGATAAAGCTGCCCGGCAGATTTTTAACGCCATTCAACACAAAAAACGAAGGGCATACATCACCAGGCGCTGGTGGCTGATCGCTAAAATAATGAAATGGATGCCCTATTGGATCTATAAAAAATTGGGCTAAGCTTTAACCTATTGGCCTGCCCCTGCTTTCATTTTGTTAAAACCTTAACATTCAGTGCATAATCTGGCATGATATTGTATCGTTTAAAAGTAAAACAATAACTTTGCGATGTATTACAACGCCACTATGTACGCCAGTTTTGAAGCAGAAAAAAATAAAAAGGCATTGGCTTACACCTCGGTCATCATCGGGGTATTGATCTTACTGGCCGTTTTCATTTCCTGGCAACGTCCCATCTTACAGGTTCCCAATGCGGATGACCTGATAGAGATCAATTTAGGCAATGACATAGAAGGTTTTGGCCAGGTGCAGCCCCTGATCAAAGGAGAAATGGCCCCTTCCGTGGCCGTGGCCGAACAGCAGCAGGCAGCTGCCACACCCAATACGGCAAAAGAGATTCAAACGGATGACGCCAATACGGACAAGGAATCGGCACCGGTAACAAAACCCATAAAGACCACTACAAAAGTGATCACCCCCGCTCCGGTTGTGGTTGCCGTACCCAAACCGCAAAAACCGAAGATCGCCGGATACAGCGGTCCAAAAACCGGAACGGGTAACAATTCAACAGAAGACAATGGCTACCGCTACCAGGGTAATAATCCCAACGGCAAAGGAGATGCGGGTAACCCTAATGGTAAGCCCGACAGCTATGGCACCAGCATCAACGGAAAAACGGGAGGCGGACCAAGAGTGACCAGCGGTGACCGCAAGATCATACGCTATTATTCATTCACCGCCGACCTCGAAAAGGCGATCATTTACGCCATCATAAAGGTTTCACCTGATGGCAAGGGAAGCTTTACGGGATTCGGAAAAAATTCCACCAGCAGGAACCAGGCCTATGCCAATGCCATTGTTGAACGGTTACCCAATATCGTGTTCGATAAGGCCGACCATGAATCAAGTGTTACGGTTCAGTTCAATTTCACCGTCAATTAATCAGTTCAAAACATATTTACAGAAAACCGGCAGCAAAACAGGTTGCCGGTTTTTTGTTTTCCGCGAGAACCGGAAAAGCAGGGTACTTCAGTGAAATCCGCGTAATCTGTTTAATCTGCGCTTATATTTGCGTGGATGAATTACCGGCAAACGATCGATTATCTCTACGAGCACCTTCCCATGTTCAGCCGTATAGGAACGGCAGCTTATAAGGAAGACCTGCACAATACCCTGGTCCTATGCAGGGCGCTGGATGATCCGCATAAAAAATTCAGGAGCATCCATGTGGCCGGCACCAACGGTAAAGGCAGCACCAGCCATATGCTGGCAGCCATGTTGCAACAGGCCGGTTATAAAACGGGTTTATATACCTCACCCCACCTCAAGGATTTCAGGGAGCGCATAAAGATCAACGGAGAAATGATCACCGAAGATTTTGTGATCCGCTTCGTGGAAAAGACAAAAATGCTGAGCGAAGAAATAAAACCCTCCTTCTTTGAACTCACCGTCGCCATGGCCTTTGATTATTTCGTTCAGCAGGACATCGATATCGCCGTGATCGAGACGGGGCTGGGTGGCCGGTTGGACAGCACCAATGTGATCACTCCTATATTGTCGGTGATCACCAATATCGGTTACGACCATACGAATATCCTGGGCAATACCCTGCAGGATATCGCTGCGGAAAAAGCGGGCATTATCAAGCCGGGCATACCGGTGGTGATCGGCGAATCCCTGCCTGAAACCAAACCTGTTTTTTTACAAAAGGCCAAAACCGCAAACGCCCCGATCCTCTTCGCTGAAGAAGCATACCTGGTTTCCAATATCCACTATACAACGAAAAAACTCTGCTGTGATTTAACAAGCACCGAACACCAGGTCACGGAATCCTTTGAACTTGACCTGAACGGCATATACCAGTTGAAGAACCTGCGTACGGTTTTATGTGCCGAAGGCATCCTCACGGAACAGGGCTTTGCTGTCAGCAACGAAGCTGAAAAATATGCATTATCACATACCAAAGAACTCACCGGGCTTCACGGCAGGTGGGACCTGATCCATGAAAAACCCCAGGTCATCCTGGATGTAGCGCACAATGAGGACGGGATCAGGCAGGTTTTGGAACAATTGGCAATTAGCGATGAGCAAGGGACAATAGACAATAAGCAATGGGCAATGACCAAGGGGCAAGGGTTTAACACTATCTCCCCTTCAGGGGATGGGGGCAGGAACGGAATCGACAATAAGCAATGGGCAATGAGCAATGGGCAAAGCAAAAAACATTTTGTAATAGGCATGGTAAACGATAAGGATGTAAATAAGGTTTTATCCTTGTTACCAACTCATGCACTTTATTATTTTACCAATGCGCATATCCCGAGGGCGATGCCATATGCCGACCTGAAAGCAAGAGCCGCGCTGGCTGGCCTGGTTGGAGAAGGATATGATGATGTGAATGAAGCTATCAGGGCCGCCATTGAACAAGCAGGCGAAGATGATCGCATCATCGTGTGCGGAAGTGTTTTTGTTGTGGGAGAAGTGAAGCCCGAATTATTTACCTGAGTCCAGTTGCTCAAAAGCATAGAACAGACAGGCAGCATGCAGGGCCTGGATGATCCCGTTCTCTTTCAGTATGCGCCGGGTCTCTTCCAACGAAAAAAAATGGAGCTCAATCTGTTCGTTATTATCGAGGTTCTGTGAAGTCACTTTTCTGCCGCCCCTTGCCAGGAAAAGGTGCGTGTAATTATCAAGTACGCCGGGATTGGCTGCAAGCTTTCCCAAAGGGGTAAACGAAGAAAAAACATATCCCGTCTCTTCCAGCAATTCACGGGCAAGGGCTTTTTCAGTATCTTCCCCCACATCGATGAAACCCCCGGGCAATTCCAGTATCGTTTCGCTGATGGGGTGGCGGTATTGCTTTACCAGGATCACTTCATTATTTTCTGTAAGCGCCATAGCACAAACACAGGGAGGCAGTTCCACCACGAAATACGGATCGATGATACGCCCATCGGGCCGTTCACATACATCTTTCCTGGCCCTGAAATAAATATGATCGCAGAGGTATTGTGAAGAAAGTTTTTTCCAGTTCATGGCCGGTTTGGAGTTTGCTGTTTTGTGTTTTCAGTTAGCACTATAATTTTCAGCAGCATTCACAATAGGTAATATTTTATGAGCCAACAAACCCAAAACAGAAAACCTAAAACAGTATCACCACCCCATCCTTTCCCTTAACCCGGTGATATGCGCCACATGATGTTTGCTGTGCCAGGCATAAAGCCCCAGCAGGTCCCATAGTGAGAATTCCTTTTTGTACTCCGGGTGAAAAAGCGTCCTGTCAAGCTCATCTCTTTCAATATGCATCAAAATTTCATTCCACCGGGTATGCAATGCGTGCAATAGGGTGAGGGAAATATTGACCGGTACATTTTTCGTGTCTACCATTTTGGCCCATGCCGCTTCATCGTAGGGTTTAATGACGGGCATATCTTCCGTAAGTCCCAGTTTGAAACGGATATAAGCGTTCATATGGCTGTCAGCGACATGATGCACCACCTGCTTTACAGTCCACCCACCCTCACGGTAAGGGGTATCCATTTGGTGTTCATCCAGGTTCAGTATGGCGTTTTCCAGGTGTTGTGGCAGGAATTTGATATCCGTGATCCACTCCTTCCACTGTTTTTCAGAGAATGGCTGAACCAGGTATTTACCGATGGGATATCGCAGGTCTTCTACTATCATTATTTTGCAGCGGGTTTAATACCTTCCAGCAATAGGTCGAAGATCAATGTCGCTCCGGGTAAGATATTAGATCCGGGAGGAGGGTCATCTCCGTAAGCGAGTTCACTGGGGATATATACTTTCCAATGAGATCCTACCGGCATCATCTGAAGTATTTCTACCCAACCCCTGATCACCCGGCCCAATGAAAAAATGGCGGGCACACCGCGTTTGTAAGAATTATCAAATTCTACTCCGTTTATCTGCGTACCGATATAATTCACCACCACCGTATCGGCTAAAGTTGGTTTATTGGTCGCCGAATCCGGTGACTTGATGATTTCGTATTGTAAACCATCAGGCAGGGTGATCACTCCTTTTCGCTTCTTGTTGTTCTCCAGGAATGCATCACAGGCTGCTTTATTTAACAGTGCCTTCTTTTTTGCAAATATGTTCAGCTGGCGTTGTAAGCTGCCGTTCCCGGATTCCACGGGGATCAGGGGGGTCTTTGTTTTAAGGAAATCATCCATTCCTTTTTTCATGAGGTCGAGATTGATCTCCGTGATACCCTGTTCTTTCATATTAGAGGCCACATTTAATCCTGCCATATAACTAAAACTATCGAGGAGATTTTTGATAATCGGCTCGGGCCCTTTTACAGGAGCCTTCGCGATCTTCTGCGCAGTGGCGCTCAAAAAAACAGTTAGGGATAATGTGAAAATTAAAACCTTCTTCATTGATATTTATTTTGTTGTTGAAAATTGAATTGCAAATAACGGAACTTTTATTCATCCCGCATCTCCTTACCTGTTAAATGTATAAAAACATCTTCGAGGTTGGCCGATTTTACCTGTTTGGGCCTTTCAAACCCGGTATTAACCAGGTCATCGATCATTTTATCAGGGGAATCAAGCGAGATGATCTTTCCTTCGTCCATGATGGCGATCCTGTCGCACAATTGCTCGGCCTCATCCATATAATGAGTAGTGATGATGACGGTGGTGCCTTCTGCGCGGATCGAACGGATAAGTTCCCACAAATTACGCCTGGCCTGGGGATCCAGCCCCGTAGTGGGTTCATCCAAAAAGATGATCTTAGGTTTATTGACAAGCGTGGTGGCAATCGAGAAACGTTGTTTTTGGCCCCCGCTAAGTTCTTTATATTTGCTCCTGGCCTTGTCGGTCAGGTTCACCAGTTTCAAATATTCCATCGGCTTCACGGGCTGATCATAAAGTCCGCCGAATAAACGAAGCAATTCCATCAGGTTAAGGCCGGGATAAAAACCGGAGGTCTGCAATTGTACCCCGATGATCTTTTTGATCTGCCCGGGTTCTTTGTCAAGGTTGAATCCATCCACGATCACTTCCCCGCTTGTTTTTGTACGGAGGGTCTCGATGATCTCCAGCGTGGTGGATTTGCCCGCGCCATTGGGGCCAAGCAGGCCAAAGATCTCCCCTTCATATACTTCAAAGGATATATTCTTGACCGCTTCAAAAGCGCCGTAGTTTTTGGTGAGATTTTTTACCGAAATGATCGATTTCATTTTTTAATTTTTTGTACCAAAATAATTAATCTTGCCATATGTTGAATGTGTTCTTTTATTTATCATCCAGGAATCCCTGTAACTCCTCCATCATTCCCATACTGCCAATAAAGAACGGTGTTCGCTGGTGCAATGCGGTAGGTTGAATGTCCAGGATGCGCATTTTTCCATTGGTAGCCACGCCACCCGCCCGCTCTACGATGAAAGCGAAGGGATTGCATTCATACAGCAGCCTTAATTTTCCGTTGGGTTTGTCGGTAGTGCCGGGATACATGAAGATGCCGCCCTTGATCAGGTTGCGGTGCACATCGGCCACCATGCTGCCAATATAACGTTGCGTATATGGGCCGCCGTTCGTCTTGTCTTTTTTCTGGCAGGCGGTGATGTATTTTTTTACCGGTTCATCATACTGGAAAAAATTGCCATGGTTCACCGAATACATTTTTCCCATTGGGGGGCAGGTGATATTGGGATGACTCAGGCAGAATTCCCCGATCGAGGGGTCAAGGGTAAATCCATTCACCCCGCGACGGGTAGCGTATACCAGCATCGTTGATGACCCGTAAATGATATAGCCCGCGGCCACCTGGTTGTTGCCCGTTTGCAAAAAATCCTCCGTGGTGGCGGGCCTGCCCTTTTCACTCACCCTGCGGTGTATGCTGAATATGGTGCCGATGGAAACATTCACATCGATATTGCTGCTGCCATCGAGCGGATCGAACAGGCATACATACTTGCTGTTATTGCTCACCTCATCGTCAAACACCACGATATCATCCATCTCTTCACTGCCGATCCCTGCGCAACTGATGCCATGTTGCAACACGCCCATGAACTGGTTATTGGCATA
>JAYWAZ010000039.1:0-2536 GCA_043781975.1 Bacteroidota bacterium | reverse complement strand
GAAAAACATCTTTATCACCACTCTATGATTCCAGCGGTGTTATTACCGGCGGATGCAATGTTCTGGGCCCTGTGCTCACTCCATTGTCGGGCGCGTGTTTTACGCCAAAAGATACTCTGCTGGTGAATAAATGTACCATAGGAAGTGTTACACTTCCCTGGCGAAAATATGCCGGCTATACTTTTTATTCGGCCAAGCCTTTTATTGTTGGCAATATTTATAATCCAAGCACGCCGGTAACTTCTTCAGGTATTTACTGGGCATATTATTCTAATGGTGCAGGTTGTTCGGATACCGCAAAGATTCAGGTGATCATTACCCAATGCCCTGATATCGATGATGACAATGACGGTATCCCGGACTACGTGGAATTCAATAATTCCCTTGCCCTGCAGGATGCCGACGGGGACGGCATACCCAACTGGAAAGACACGGATTACCCGGGATATGTTGACAATAACAATGATGGGGTGAATGATAATTTCGACTGGGGAGCCGATTCCAATAACGATGGCATACCCAATTTTCAGGACAAAACATTCTGGACAGGATGGGTGGATGTAAATAATGACGGGGTGAATGACCTGTCGGATAAAGATCTTGACGGGATTCCCAATCAATATGACCTGGACAGTGATAACGACGGGATACCTGATGTTGTGGAAGCTTATGGAGTAGACACGAACGGAGATGGGATCATTGATAATTATACCGATACGGATAATGATGGCTTATCTCAGAATGTAGATGCCAATAATACGGGTGTAGCCGGTTCCGGCAACGGATTGGGTGTGCAGGACTTCGATGGTGACGGTATACCCAATTATCTGGATCTTGACAGTGATAACGATGGTATCCCCGACATCATTGAAGCCGGTGGAACCGACGCCAATAACGATGGAAAGGTGGATAATTTTACAGATGCTAACGGTGATGGGCTGGACGATAATCTTACGGGTGCAGGCGCATTATTAAAAACAGGTCCCGATACCAGTCCTGTTGACGGAAGGGCGGACAGTTATCCCAATAAAAATAAGGACAATGACGCCAAACCCAATCCTTATGATATGGACAGTGATGGCGACGGTATCGTGGATGTAATTGAAGCTGGTTTGCCGGACGCCGATCTGAACGGCATTGTGGATGGAACGATCGGCGCCAACGGCTGGTCAACCACCGTTTCTTCCATGCCTTCCTTAAACCTTAGAAATTCTGACGGCGATATCTATCCGGATTACCTGGACATTGATTCGGACAATGATGGCATACCGGATAATATTGAAGGCCAGACTACTGCGGGTTATAAATTACCCATAACCACCGATACCGACGGTGACGGGCTGGTGAATACTTATGATAACGTGGTTGGATTTGGCGGAAGCGGCATCATGGTGGTAGATACCGATGGTGATGGTATTCCTGACTATCGTGATCTGGATACTGACGCTGACGGACAACCGGATGTAGTAGAAGGGAATGATTTTAACCTGAACGGGATCGCTGATGACATTGTATCACTCACCGGGCTGGATACCGACGGCGACGGTTTGGATAATCGTTTTGATTCACTAAACTCTGTCACCAATATAAAAGGAACATCTTACCGGATGGGTAATTCGGGCAGCTTTAGCGGCGATGCCACACCGGGATCAAGATGCACGGTTCCCAAAAAATATCCTGCGAATCCCGACAGGGCCTGGAGGTATGTGGGAACCGTTTTGGAAACAGAGTCCATATTTGTAACCGGGTTACTGAAAGAAAATAAAACGGTGATATTGAACTGGACGGTTGTTACTTCCAGGAAAATAGACCATTTTGAACTGGAACGAAGTTTTGATAATGTTAATTTCAGTAAGATCGGGTCACTGTATGAGTCGGCAAAACTGAATCTGCCGCAAAATTTTTCCTATACGGATGACGTAACTGAGGTAAACAATAATATTATTTATTACAGGGTTAAGGTCATTGGTGAAACTGCGGGAGCAAACTTCAGCAATGTATTGGTTATTCGCAAAACGCAGGAACAGGCGTCACTGGTTCTGAAACCAAATCCGGCGGCCAATGACATCACCTTGAATTTTTATGCCCACAGGGCTGAGGAAATAACGATTCGTCTGGTTGATTATTCGGGTATTACCCTGTTTACGCAAACACAAATGGCAGTGAAGGGAAATAATGCCATCCGGCTGACCGATCTTACGCGGTTCTCCAACGGCGTCTATTCCATGCAGGTACAGGTAGATGGCCACTGGCACATGCAAAGATTTATTCTTAAGAATTAAGGTATTAAGATCATAACCCCCAATGAAGACTGGCCCCTGCGGAAACGTTAGGGGCCTTTACCGTACTTTTGCGGCATGTACACGCATAAGAAATCATTGGGACAGCATTTTTTGAAAGACGATACGGTCATTCAAAAGATAATGAATGCCTTAAAAGCAGAACCCTTTGCCCGTTTGCTGGAAGTTGGACCCGGTGCCGGTGCATTGACCAAATACCTGATGGATTTACCCGGTATCCATTTCAAAGCCGTTGA
>JAYWAZ010000038.1:0-7079 GCA_043781975.1 Bacteroidota bacterium | reverse complement strand
GTATCATTAATATAGAAAAACCTATTGCAGGCGCAGCTTCAAGTGGTATATTGGAAACAGGGTTTCCGGCAACATTAATGAATTTTATTACCAGGATCGAATTGATAAGCCCAAGTAAAAGCGAACCCGTATCTCCCATAAATATTTTAGCCGGCGAAAAATTGTAAATCAGGAAACCAATAGTACTGCCTGCCAGCGCAAATGCCATTACAGCATACGTTAACTGGCCTGCATAAAAAAAGTAAATGCCAAATACAAGTGTGGTCAACAGTCCAAGACTGCCGGCAAGGCCATCAACACCATCAATTAAATTAAACGAATTGGTGATAACAACGATCGTTAAAATGGACAAGACGATACTGGCAATATGGGGTATTTCATAAACGCCCAAAAATCCATGCATATTGGTGATCTGCACCCCGCCGAATTTTATGATGATGCCCGCAGCAATTAACTGGCCGATGAATTTTTTACTGGCCGAAAGGATAAGGATATCATCTTTAATACCCAAAAAGAAGATCACGGTGGCGGCTGCAGCGAAATACTGGAGTTCGGAAGTGATACCGGAAGGAACGCCCATTAAAGTGGCAATGATAAAACCTGCAAATATGCCTAATCCACCTAGTGTTGGAATAACGTTTTTATGAACTTTTCGTTCATCCGGCTCATCAAATAATTTCTTGTCTTTTGCTACCTGTATGATTACGGGGATAGCAAAAAAAGTGATCAGAAAAGCCAGTGCAGCACTTAGTAAGATATACTCCATTCTATTATTTTATATCATCCGTAAAGTTCTGTAAAGGTATTGAATATGGGTCAGGAAAAAAGCGCTAACCGTTATAATAGACTTCCTTTCCATTAAAAGAGTTGCCTGAATTAGAGCTTTTAATCCCTTTTTTCTAAAATCCCCGTTTTTTAACAGACGATGGCCATTCAATAACGTTTAAATTATGAACTTATTATCAACTATTTACACCCCCTCTGCCATTTTACTTTGTGTGTCAGGCGAATTCCAGTAGGTTTGCAGCGCTAAAATAGTTTTATTCTTCAAACCCGGCTTGTATATAAATAAATTTAATATGCAGGATCGGGCCTGGTGCCCCGACGGTTCAAAACATTCAGGCGCCTGTATAAACGATCAATCAAAGCCGAACATTTTATATGAATAAACTGAAAGATATTGCAACACAGGTCCGAAGGGATATCGTGCGTATGGTGCATGCGGTTCAAAGCGGGCACCCCGGTGGGTCGCTGGGCTGCGCTGATTATTTTACCGCCCTGTATTTTGAAGTGATGAAGCACGACCCACAATTTAATATGGATGGTCCGGGCGAGGATCTTTTCTTTTTAAGCAATGGTCATGTATCGCCGGTCTTTTACAGCGTACTTGCGAGAAGCGGTTATTTTCCGGTGCAGGAATTAAATACATTCCGGAAAATTAACAGCCGGCTGCAGGGCCATCCCACCACGCACGAACAACTGCCGGGCGTACGCGTCGCCAGCGGCTCACTGGGCCAGGGCATGAGCGTAGCCATTGGCGCGGCGCTCGCAAAAAAACTCAATAAGGACGACCGGATCGTTTATTCATTGCACGGCGACGGTGAACTGGATGAAGGACAGAACTGGGAAGCGATATTATTCGCGGCGCACAAAAAAGTCGATAACCTGATCGCCACCATCGACTGGAACGGGCAGCAGATCGACGGGCCTACCAAAGAAGTGATGGGCCTCGACAGCTTAAGGGCAAAGTTTGAAGCCTTTAACTGGCAGGTGCTTGAAATGGAAGGGAACGATATGGACGCCGCAGTGGCCGGACTGAACAATGCAAAAACATTTATCGGTAAGGGTAAGCCCATCGTGATACTGATGCGAACGGTGATGGGTAAGGGCGTTGATTTCATGGAAGGCAGTCATGAATGGCATGGCATAGCGCCCAATGATGAACAGCTGCAAAAAGCGCTGGCACAATTGCCCGAAACTTTGGGGGACTATTAGGCCCCGGCCCCCTCTATCTCCCCCGAAGGGGGAGGAAATGGAGAAGATTGATGAGAAGATTATGTTTTGCAAAAATTAAATACTCGTTGAATAATTGATGAAGAAAGATTTGAAGATGATGTGGAAGATAAAATGTTTGGTTATGTTTGATGTACCGCCTCCTCTCTCTTCAGGAGAGGAGGAAGGGAGGTGAGGCATCACCTCAATTCAACCGCCTGCCTGCTTGCCTTCCGTGCAGGGAACCAGGCCGCGGAAAATGCGATGACGGCGGCCGTTGCAGCTACCAGTAAAAAATCGGAAGCGATGAGCTTGACCGGGAAATAATCGATCAAAAAAGACCCCCCCTCTATTTTCACCAGTTTGAAATTCACCTGCAGCATGCAAAGCAAAACGGCCAGCAGGATGCCCGTTATTGCACCTATGCCTCCCAGTAAGAGACCCTCGCTCAGGAAAATCTTCTGAATATTTTTTTGTGTGGCGCCCATGCTTTGCAGCACGCTGATGTCCTGTTTTTTTTCAAGCACCAGCATGGTCAGGGCGCTTACCATATTAAAGGCGGCGATGATCAGTATCAGGGTGAGCACACCGTAGATGGCCCATTTCTCCAGTTTCATGGTATTGTAAAGGGTGGTATTCTGTTCGTAGCGGGTTTGTACGGTATATTGACTGCCCAATCGTTTTTCGATCGCCGCCTTCGCGGCCAGCGGGTCTTCCTTTTCCCTGAGTTTGATCTCAACGGCACTGAATTCATCCGCGGCGAATCCCATTTGCTGTTTTACGAAACCGATATTGGTGATGGCATATTTCTCATCGAATTCCTGTTGTATGGCGAAGACGCCAGAGGCTTTTACATTGCCTTCGCTGATGGATTCCAGGGGGTCATTGCTTGTTATGTTTTTTTTGGGTAAGATGACCGTCAGCTTTCCGGAGGGCAGGGCAGGGTCTACATTCAGGGCCACGGCGTTTTGGATACCGGCGCCTGCTACCAGGCGGGGGTCTTCGGTGGTACCGGTGTTGTAAGTTCCCAAATTTGTTTTGCCGGCAACGCCACTGACCAATGGATAATTATCGTCTACGCCTTTGAGGTAGATCACGGTTTGGGCATCGTAGTTTTTCAGCAGGGCTTTCTCCTCGGCGATCAGCGAAAAATTCTGAACAGCCGGGTCCTGCCTGATGGAAGCGATCTGTTCGGCGCTCAGCCTGAAGGTCTTTCCTTGGGCCGGGCTCAGTTTAAGGTCAGTGTAAAAAGAAGAGTATAATGATTTTACCAGGTCTTCAAACCCGTTGAAAACACCCAGCACCAGCACCTGGCAGCAGGTGGCGAAGGCGATCACTCCAACGGTCACCCATGCAATGATGTTGATGGCGTTGGTGGTCTTCTTCGCTTTAAAATATCTCCACGCAAAAGTTAAATACATTGAAAGTTGAAGGTTGAAAGTTGACCGCTCAATTGCCAATTGCCAATTGCCTATTATCTATTGCCCATTGCCTATTGTCTATTTGCTTTCCTTATCTTTTTTTATTTCCTTAAACAACTGCTCTATCTTTTCCGCATAATCAAGTGTATCATCTATGAAAAAAGTGAGCACCGGCATGCTGCGCAACTGGTGACGCACGCGTGCCGTCAGTTCTTTCTTTATTTCCCAGCTTCTTTCTTCGATCTTCTTCAGTGCCGCAAAACTATCCGCCACCTTAAAAAAACTGAGGTATACCCTGGCTTCATAGAGGTCGGGCGTAATTTTCACCGCGGATATGGAGATCATTCCCCCGTCCATCATGGAGATCCCGAGGCGCTGAAAAATATCGCTCAGTTCCTTATTCAGCAGCCCCGCCACTTGTTTCTGTCTTTTGCCTTCTAACATGATGTTTACTTTTTAAAATGGACATTTGGATCAATACGTAAACCCTGTCGGCGGCCAACGGCCCCGACAGCGGTATATTATTGAAAACAGATGAGTCATAACCGCCGACAGGCCTGCCTGCCGTTAGGCAGGGTCTATCAACCGCTGTCGGGGTTATTGATGTAAAATTAGTTACTTTGCCGTTTCTATTCAGATTTATTACAATGAAACAATATTCCAGGGTCTTCACCTACCTGAAACAATACAAAACTTCCATCGCCTGGTATTTTGTGACCATTTTTCTGTCCATTCTTTTTTCCATCCTGTCCATCGGTATGCTCTTGCCCTTTATGCAACTGATATTTGGTGTAAAGCAGGAAGGATTACCAAAGGCATCCAGCAATCCTGTAGTGCATTATGTAACTGAACAACTGGACCATCTGATCAACAGTGGCAGTATCTACCATGCATTGGGGATCATTTGCCTGCTCATCCTCCTTACCATTTTTTTAAAGAATTTTTTCCTGTATTTATCGTACCGGGCCATGGGCCCGATAAAGAATGGCATTGTCACTCGTTTCCGAATCGACCTGTATGATAAGATCCTGAAACTGCCCATTGGTTATTTTACGGAACAGCGCAAGGGCGACCTCACCAGCCGTATCATCAATGACGTGGCCGAAGTAGAGGGCTCCGTTGTTGGCACGCTTGAAGGATGGGTAAAAGATCCCATGACCATCATCATTAATCTTGCCGTACTTTTTTATATCAGCCCCAAACTTACGGGTGTTATTTTATTGTGTATCCCTGTGATGGGACTGGTCATCGGCAGGATCAGCCGGTCATTGAAAAAACAATCCTCCAGGGTGGCGATCAAAGGCGGCGAAACTATTTCTACCATTGATGAAACCCTGGGCGGACTAAGGGTCATCAAAGCCTTTAATGTTGAAGGACTGCTGCGCCTGCGGTTTTTTAATATCAGCAACGACCTGTTACAGGCCAGGAACAGGATAGGGTTCAAGCGTGACCTGGCTTCGCCGATGAGTGAAATGATGGGCGTGGGTATCTTTGCCGGCATCTTATGGTTTGGCGGCCGGCTGGTACTGAACGGCGAACTGGGATTGAACGGCGCGCTGTTTCTTACCTATATGGGGTTGTTTTATAACATCATCGATCCCGCCAAATCCATCTCCACTGCTTTCAGTAATATGCGCAAGGGCGCCGCGGCGATCGCCAGGATCGAAGAAGTGATGAATGCGCCGGTGATGGTGGATGAAAATCCAAATGGGTTGAAGATCGACTCCTTTAAAGAAGCCATTGAATTTAAAAACGTAGGATTCCGCTATGATGACGCGGTGATCCTTCAAAATATTAATTTTAAAGTTGCTAAGGGAAAGACCATCGCGCTGGTGGGCAGCAGCGGCGCCGGCAAATCAACCCTGGCCGACCTGGTGCCCCGCTTCCATGATGCCGGCAGCGGTGAAATTTTAGTGGACGGTATTAATATCAAAGACTATTCACTTCATTCACTGCGGGAGCAGATCAGCATCGTTACTCAGGAACCCATCTTATTCAATGATACCATCGCCAATAATATCGCGTTGGGCATGAACAATGCCACACGCGAAGAAATAGAGCAGGCTGCCAAAGTTGCCAATGCGCATGATTTTATTATTAAAAAGGAAGAAGGCTATGACACCAATATCGGTGACCGGGGCAGCAAACTCAGCGGCGGCGAAAGGCAGCGCATGACCATTGCAAGGGCTGTGTTGAAAAACCCACCCATATTAATTTTAGATGAAGCCACTTCCTCCCTCGACACCGAAAGCGAGCGCCTGGTTCAGGACGCCATCAATAATTTAATGACCAACCGCACTTCCATCGTCATTGCACACCGCCTCAGCACCATCCGCCACGCCGATGAAATTATTGTATTACAAAAAGGAGAGATCGTGGAAAGGGGAACACATGATTCCCTGATCACACAGCACGGTTTTTATAAGAAGCTGGTGGATATGCAGGAGGTGAAGTGAAAAACCTATAAGGTCTGCCGGTAAGGGAAGCCGCGCTGCAGACCTTATAGGTTTGGGAATCAATTAAAATTGTTATGAGCATTTACAAAAAATCACTATCTTATTCTCTTTATGATTTAATACTGTGTTGGTTACCGGGAAATGATGGTTTTTCCCGGCTTTAGATGAATATCGGATTCTTTATGAAGTCGTGATCTGTTTTATTACTTTTTCCGCCCTGTCAAAAATATACATTATTTCCCTCCTGGTATTGTATAGGATCACCGGTACAGGTTTGACTATTAAATTGAAGAATAAAACCGCTTCTAACAAAAGCGCACTTGTTTTTACGACATACAAGTGTTAAACGATCATTTATGAAAGATGAATTCTTAATTAAGAAGAGCAATATTGTTCTCTTTTTTTGTTTAGTGATCATAATGCAATTGCTGAATTGCGGAAAACTTTCAGCACAGGAACTAAAAGGCACAGTGCTGAATTCAACCGGTGATCCTCTTCCGGCTGTCAGCATTACTGTAAAGGGTACATCCACAGGAACCAACACTGATAAAGATGGTAAGTTCAGCCTCAACATAAAAAAAGGAGCCACCCTGGTCATCAGCAGTAAAGGGTTCGTTGAACAGGAAATTAAAACAGGTGCAAAAACCAATATCAAGGTTCTTTTACTTGAAGATAATCAAACCTTGGAGGAAGTAATTGTTACAGGTTACCAGGCTATCTCAAAAGACAAAGTAACGGGCGCCTACGAAAAAATATCCGGCGCAGCCATGCAGCAACGTCCTACAAAAGACATACTTCACAAACTGGACGGTATGGTGAGTGGTGTTTCTGTTGTTGTGGGAGAAAATGGCTTTATCAACAGGATCGATATAAGAGGAAGAAACACCATGCTGGCCAGCCAATCACCGCTTATCATAATAGATGGATTTCCGTGGCCGGGGAGCACCTTTGCGGTTAATCCTGAAGATATTGAGACCATTTTTGTGCTTAAAGATGCTGCAGCCACTGCCCAATGGGGCGTAAGAGCGAGCAATGGAGTGATCGTTATTACTACGAAGAAAGCGAAGATGGGAAAAATGGCGGTTGATTTTTCTTCTTTCTATTCGATTGATGAATCTATTAAATTCAGTAAACAAAACTGGATGAATACAGCACAGGAAATTGACCTGGACCAGGAATATATTGATAAAAAATGGTTCAATTTTCAGTC
>JAYWAZ010000037.1:0-2550 GCA_043781975.1 Bacteroidota bacterium | reverse complement strand
AAGCCAGGCCGGTGGATGCCGCTTCCTGTAACGGTCAGCTATACCTGAACAGCCTGGGCATCGGATTCGACGGAGAAGTGCTGCAGTCCATGAGTACCATACGCCGGATGGGCGGGCATTTGGGCTATTTGTGGGTGGTGTTGCGAAAAATATTCTCCTTCCGCGAATTTTTATTTTCCATTCATTGCGGCGACCGATCTTTTAAAGAACGCTTTCTGTTGGTGATCATTAATAATTCTTCGCGTACCGGTGGCGGGTTCATGGTGGCGCCAAAGGCATCCGTTTGCGATGGTAAACTGGATATGATATTGTGCAAACCCCTGTCCGTTTTAAAACGCCTCCGTTACCTGCCGGTCATTGAAAAAGGCAAACACCTGGATCTTCCATTTGTTCATTTCAGTCAGACCCCGGATGCACATATTGAATGTGACAGGGAGGTGTTCGCACAACTGGACGGGGAGCTCATCAAAGCAAAAATTTTCGACGTGAAGGTTTTACCGGGACTGTTGAAGTTTAAGTATTAGTCCTGATCGCCCTCATAAAGTTTACACCTTTTCGAAAAGGTGTAAACTTTATGAGGGCTTTATAGAATATTTTGATTGGTGAGGAGACCGACCCGGGCAAAAAAAATCCTCCCGGTAACCGGAAGGATTCAATTTTTTGTATCGTTGGTTTCCGCCAAAATGCGGAAGGATTAAAAATCCCTGTTGTAACCGCCGCCGTTTCCGCCACGGTTTCCACCGCCGCCATAACCGCCGCCACCGCTTCTTCCGCCGCCACCGCCGTAGCCGCCACTTTTCTTGTAGCCACCACCGCCGCCGCCGCCACCAAAGCTGCGCTTTTTAAAATCACCCTCCTGGCGAGGCTGTGATTCATTAACGATCAGTTTACGGCCCTGTACTTCCGTTTCGTTGAGGGCGGCGATCGAAGCTTTTGCCGCTTCTTCGTCTTCCATTTCAACAAAGCCGAAACCTTTACTGCGGCCATTCATTTTGTCTTTCAGAATTTTTGCGCTTGTTACGCTGCCATACTGAGTGAAGAGATTCATTAAATCGTCGTCGGTCATTGTCCAACTGAGATTTCCTACATAGATGTTCATTGTAAAAACTTTTAAATAAATAAATAAAATAATAATAATGACTTAGTTACTACAATGAACTGAATCGGACTTTGAAAGAAAGCTACTTCAGCCAATAGCGAAAAACTAAAACCATTAATTCATCATAAAGATAGTGGGTTTTTGTATTATTTGGATTAAATTTTACAAATGGCTGTACCTGTCTGTTTGGGTCATGCTTCAGTCCTTTGCCTTTTGCCCGATTTTGGGTTAAAACGGACTAAAAATGGTCAAAAAACGGCTTTTCGGGGCTAATTTGTCAAAAAAAGGGGTTGAAAAAAAATCCGCTCCACTTAAAGCAGGGCGGATCAAAGCTATTTTTATCCGGAATTATTCGGCTACCACTTCAAATTCAACTTCAGTTTCGTTACCGTTACCAAAATCGATCTTTGCTTTATAAGTGCCTAATTCTTTAACGTCGTCAATGATGGTGATGCGGCGGCGGTCGAGTTCGTAGCCTTTTTGTTCCTTGATAGCACGGGCTATCTGAACTGAAGTAACACTGCCAAAGATCTTACCACTGGTACCTGTTTTGGCCCCGATCTTCAATGCCCCATCCTGTAAGGCGGTGATGACGCTGTTCAGTTCGGCCAGTATTTTGGCTTCCTTCTTGACTTGCTGCTTCTTTTTTTCTTCCATCATTTTCATGTTGGAAGGGCTGGCCTCGATGGCCATTTTACTAGGGATCAAATAATTGCGACCATAACCATTCTTCACGGTTATCAGTTCGTTTACGCCACCCAGATTGTTTACGTCCTGTATTAATATTACCTGCATAGTTTTGCATTTTTACCCAATCATGCCAATGGCGCGACTTTCTCTATTTAAAGGTTAGGGTGGTTAAAAAAATTAAGCCCATCCCCAACCCCTTCCCGAGGGGAAGGGAACCCGAAGGGGGCTCGTTTAATTAGTAAGAACTTTATTTATTCGAATTGATCTTCGCTGATATCTTCTCCACTTCCTCCCCTTCGGGGTTCCCGCCAGGGAACGAGCGAAGCTCAGAGGGGCTTTTATTTTAAAAGATCAGTTACGTAAGGCAATATCGCCATCTGGCGGGCTTTTTTTACCGCATCGCCCACTTTACGCTGGAACTTCAAAGAGTTCCCGGTAATGCGGCGAGGCAATAACCTGCCCTGCTCATTTATAAATTTTTTCAGGAACTCGGCATCTTTATAGTCGATATAATGGATGCCCATTTTTTTAAAGCGGCAATATTTCTTTGGACGCTTCTCCGCTTTGATGGCGGTAAGATATTTTATCTCGTTTGCTTTTGCCATGATTATGCCTCCGCTTTTTCAGTTACTGAATGTTTTACGCCACTTCTCTTTTTGGTATTGTACTCGACGGCGTATTTATCGAGTGCAGTGTACATGTGACGCATCTGTGATTCGTCACGTAAAAGTTGAATTTTCAACTTTTCATTGAAGCTGGTT
>JAYWAZ010000036.1:0-2557 GCA_043781975.1 Bacteroidota bacterium | reverse complement strand
ATCTTTGTCGTCCCCGTCCGACTGAAGTAATCCGGGCGGACAAATTTTTTCAAAACATGAAGTTTTTTAACCTGATCATCAAGTACCGCCTCTGGCTGGGGATCGTTTTGTTGGGGCTGGCCATTTTCACCCATCTGCAAACCAGTTTCTGGCCCTCCTTTATTTTATACCTGATTGCCGTGGTGCTCATTGTTGGCCACTTTTTATTTGGCCCCATGCGACTGATACAAAGCTATATGGAAGAAGGTGACGTGGAAGGAGCCAAAAAAGTGGTGAACTCCATCTGGTTTCCGGCCCTGCTGATAAAACCCGTGCGTTCGGTCTACTACACCATCAAAGGTAACCTGGCCATGGTAGACCAGGATTTCGACAACGCCGAAATGCTCATGAAAAAAAGCTTATCACTGGGCGGTGGGTCGCTGACCAAACAGGCCGAAGGTCCCAATAAACTGCAACTGGGTATGCTCTGTATGCAGAAAGGAGATATCAAGCAGGCCGAAAGTTATATCCGCCAGGCCATCCGCGCCGGGCTGCCCGATAATGAAAATAACGCCGCCGCCTACCTGCAGCTTTGTTCCATCATGATGAATAAAAGGGAGTTCAGGGCCGCCAAGGAATATTTCAGAAAGGCCAAGGGATTCAAACCCACCACGCCCCAGATCGTTGACCAGATAAAGCAGATAGAGAAGTATATCACCCGCATGCCCGGCTGATGATAGAACGCTGATTACACGGATTTAGCGGATCAGCACTGATTTATATCCGCGGTTATTCGCTAAATCCGTGTAATCAGCGTTCCATCACTCCAAACAATTCCTCCACTTTTCTATAGCGGTAGTCAAATATCTTTTTCAATTGCCTTTTTACGAAGAGTGCATGGGCAATATCTCCCAGGAACCAAAGGGGTAATTTGTAATGCACGATATCGGTCATTTCCACGCCACCGTTGATCGCTTTAAAATGATGCTGGTGATGCCATAATCGGTAAGGGCCGAAACGCTGTTCATCAATAAAATATTTTTTGTCTGCTACCTGGCTGATCTCGGTCATCCAGTACATCGGTATATTGAGAACAGGATTTACTTTATATTCAATCATCTGACCTGCATACATTCGTTCATCAGGACGATCGGATATGATCCTGAAGCCCATATTGTCGGGTGTTATCGTACTCAAATTAGCCGGATCGCTAAAAAAATCCCAGGCGGCATCAAGGCTCAATGGGATCTCCTGCACCGTTCTAAGGGTATAGACTTTGCTCATAGCCCATATAACATTTCATTTTTTATTTTGTTCGCAATACCGGGCACCAAGTATCCGGTATCCAGTATCTTTGAACCATGCCGCATTACCGTGAAATATTGCTGAAAAAATACGGGGAGGAGTATCAAAAACTAAATGAAGCACAACGATCGGCTGTTGATGCCATTGAAGGTCCGGTGATGGTGATCGCGGGACCGGGAACGGGTAAAACACAGATCCTGGCCGCACGTATCGGAAAGATCTTACTGGACACGGACGCCCTGCCTGAAAATATCCTTTGCCTTACCTACACGGATGCGGGCACCATCGCCATGCGCAGGCGGCTGCAGCTGTTCATCGGCGCCGACGCTTACAAGGTGAACATTTACACTTTCCACGCTTTTTGCAATGATGTGATACAGGATAACCTTTCCTTGTTTGAAAAAAATTCGCTGGATGCCATTTCAGAACTCGAAGGCATTGAACTGTTCAAACTACTGATCGATTCTTTTCCCAAAAACCATCCGCTGAAACGATACCGCGGCGATGTGTATTTCGAGATCAATAACTTGCGCAATTTATTCTCGGCCATGAAAAGGGAAGGATGGACGCCCGCATTCATTGATCAGAAGATCGATGAATACATTACAGACCTCCCCACCCGTGATGAATATATCGCAAAAAGGGCCACCGGTAATTTCAAAAAAGGGGATGTACGCACCGATAAGATCGAAGAGGAAAAAGAAAAAATGGAAAAGCTAAGGGCCGCCGTAAATGAATTCGCCAATTATCAAAACCTGATGCGGAAAAAGAACCGCTACGATTTTGACGACATGATCAACTGGGTGATAAAGGCCTTTGAAGAAAATAAGGGCATCCTGGCCAATTACCAGGAAAAATTCCAGTACGTACTGGTGGATGAATTCCAGGATACCAGCGGTACGCAAAACAAATTGGTGCAATTGCTCATCAGTTACTGGGAAAAACCCAACATCTTTGTCGTGGGCGATGACGACCAGAGTATTTTTCGTTTCCAGGGTGCCAATGTGGAGAATATGCTTGAGTTTGCGGGCAACTATTCAAAAGACCTTTTAACGGTAGTGCTCATCGGCAACTACCGCAGCACACAACCCATCCTTGACATTTCAAAGACACTGATCAGCCGTAATGCAGAACGACTGGTGAACCAGATCAAAGGGTTAAGCAAAGAACTCATCAGTTCCAGGGCCGACCTGGCCGGCCTTACGCACCTCCCGTCGGTGAGGGAATACAATTCCATGAAAGCCGAAATGGCAGGTATCACCAACAGCATTTC
>JAYWAZ010000035.1:0-2569 GCA_043781975.1 Bacteroidota bacterium | reverse complement strand
GGCGACCGAATCGAACAAAAGCACGGCCAGGGCATGTAAAGTATAGAACCATCCCCGGGTCTGGTCAACGCCTTCGGCGATGAAATCGGCCGGGAAATTCGCTTCAAATGTATTCTTGTTCTCAAATGGGAAATGCCACTGCGCATAAGGCATGGCGCCGCTGTCGAACCATACATCAATCAGGTCGGCCACCCTTTTCATCGGTTTGCCCGAATCACTTACCAATACGATATCGTCAACATAGGGCTTGTGCAGGTCAAGTATGCCTTCATGTAAGTAATGCCTGTTGGTTTCTCCTCCCAGGGCCGCCGCGGCTTTTTTTATTTCACTGTTCAATTCATCAATGGAGCCGATGCATTTTTCTTCCTCGCCGTCTTCGGTCTTCCAGATGGGCAGGGGTGTACCCCAAAAGCGACTGCGGCTCAGGTTCCAGTCCACCATATTCTCCAGCCAGTTGCCAAAGCGGCCCGTTCCGGTGGCGGCGGGTTTCCAGTTGATGGTCTTATTCAGTTCTACCATCCGGTCCTTGACGGCCGTGGTCCTGATGAACCAGGCGTCCAGCGGATAATAGATGATGGGCTTGTCGGTGCGCCAGCAATGCGGGTAATTGTGTTCGTATTTTTCGACTTTGAAGGCCCGGTTCTCTTTTTTAAGTTTTACGGCGATGTCAACATTTACATCCACGTAGGCCGGATCGTCCTTATAATTTTTTACATAACGGTTGCTGAACTCACCCAGGCCCTCTACGAATTTCCCCTGCTTATCCACCAGCGTTAGTATGCCTAAATTATTTTTCTGTCCCACCCTGAAATCATCCGCACCAAATGCCGGCGCCGTGTGTACGATACCGGTACCATCTTCGGTGGTTACAAAATCTCCCATGATCACTTTGAAGGGCTCGGCACCCGGGGTGATCTCCCGGATCTTTTCCAAACTGTTGGCTTCTGAAGGGAGGAGTTGATCATATGAAATTCCTTCCAGTTCTTTTCCTTTGAATTCATTTAATATTCTCCAGGGAGCGGCCCCCCTGCCCCCCGAAGAGGGGTTCTTAGAGACTTCGGTTTCAGAAGCTTTTATTTCTTCTGTATATTTTTCAAAATCCCCGTTCTCTCCTTCCGCTTTAAAATATTTTTCAGTCAATGCCTTCGCCAGTATAACGTTTACGGGCAGGTGCGTGTAGGGGTTGAAAGTTTTTACCAGCACATAATCGATGTTTGGGCCAACCGTCAGGCCAAGGTTAGAAGGGAGTGTCCATGGGGTGGTGGTCCATGCTAAAAAGAAGGCCTCGCCCCCCTCTAAATCTCCCCCCAAGGGGGATACTTGCGAAGACTCCGCGATTGCAGAAAAGATTTTAGAAATAGCAGGGTGCTCTAAGCCTCCCCTTCGGGGGGAGGTTTGGTGGTGGCTTATTTTAAACATCGCCACAGCACTTGTATCCTTCACATCCTTATACGTCCCCGGCTGGTTCAGTTCATGCGAACTTAATCCCGTTCCGGCAGCGGGTGAATAAGGCTGGATGCTTACACTCTCATACAGGTATCCTTTTTTATATAATTCACTAAGGCACCACCACAGCGTTTCAATATAATTATTTTCATAGGTTATATAAGGGTGATCCAGGTCAACCCAATAACCCATTTTTTTGGTAATATCATCCCACTTGTCTTTATACCGCATCACCACTTCACGGCATTTTTTATTATAATCTTCTACGGATATTTTTTTGCCGATATCTTCCTTGGTGATCCCCAGTTCTTTTTCCACGCCCAGTTCAATGGGTAATCCATGCGTATCCCAACCGCCCTTTCGTTTTACCTGGAAACCCTGCATGGTCTTATAGCGACAAACCAGGTCCTTCAAAGTTCTGGAGATCACGTGATGAATGCCCGGCATGCCATTGGCGCTGGGGGGACCTTCATAGAAAACAAAAGCAGGGTGGCCTTCGCGCAGTTCCACACTTTTTTCGAAGCTTTTGTCCTGCTCCCATTTGGCCAGCACCTCCCCGCCGATCCCCGGTAAATTCAGTTGCTGGTATTCTTTGTATCTGGCGCCCATTGTCAAATCGTATAATGCTTTAAAATAAGTGTGCAAAGGTAGTAAAATAGGCTGTCTGCAGCGCAGAGATCGCGGTTACCCGTTAAAATTCAATGCGGCATCATCTATTCAATGAGGTGAGGGAAAATTCCTTTTATCGTGAAAACAGGGAGGGGACAGATTTCCGCGGCTATTTATCCACATTTTTGACCATTTGGCATAGTATTGGCACCTAAGAAAGGACACGGATCACTACTCAATAATTTGATCACTGATCAATAATATTTTTTGCTGGTTTAGGGTTTTATTAGGGTTTAAAGACGGGGATAATCTTATTCCCGTCTTCTTTTTTAGACATCCTGTTTGCCGGCTTTGCTGACCAGGGCAAAAAAGATCCGTCCCAACAAAGTCGGGACGGATCTTTTTATTAAAAATCTTAACGTGTTGTGCTATTAAATATTCTAAGAGATACTATTAAACAGTAACTTATTTCCAATGATTTTGTTTTTTCTTTTTTGCTTGTCCAAAAAAGAAA
>JAYWAZ010000034.1:0-7142 GCA_043781975.1 Bacteroidota bacterium | reverse complement strand
GGTCGTTCCACCTCGGTAACAAGCTGATCGTTCATACCGCCGGCTCCGTATCAAAAGCGGTACTGAAAGATATTTCCGTTAATTACGGGGTGCTGTATCCGCTGCAAAGCCTCCGCAGGGAAATGGATGCCCAGCAGGATATCCCCTTACTGATCGACGCGAACAGCACCGATGCCCGCCAGCTGATCGGTGATTTTGCACGCACCCTTACCGGTTCTGTTACGCCGGCATCGGATGATGAACGGCTGAAACTGCATGTGGCGGCGGTCATTGTAAACAATTTCACCAATCACCTGTACAGCCTTGCTGAAGAATTTTGCACAAAAGAACAGGTTGATTTTAAGTTGCTGGTACCCCTGATCAGGGAAACGGCCAACCGTGTTGCCAGCCATTCACCCGCAGACGTACAAACCGGACCGGCTTTAAGGAATGATGTTTTTACCCTCGACAAGCACCTCCGCCTGCTGGCTGCTTATCCCAAACTGAAATACATTTACCTGAAACTGACCGAGAGTATCATGAACCCCTAAACACATTTTTTGATCGGGGTCATTTCCGGGGGAATACGATATCCGTCTGCACCTTGTAAGGATCAACGGGTTTGCCTTTTTTATCGATGGGGTCGCTGATATAGATCTCGTAAGGACTTGCAGTGGCGTGCTGGTTGTGTGTTTTCATCCAGTCATAAAGCACTTCATATCCTACATGGATAAGGTCATAAGGACCATAAAAATGTGCCACCACGACACTGTCGGCGGGCAGCTCCTTTACATTAACACCCTTCGTCAGTCTGGAAGGTTTTTTATTGACCGGTATGCCCGCTTCAAAGAAGAAAGGAGCTTTTTGTGATTTAAACCATGCCATGGGAAAACCGGTGATCTTCAACGCGTTCTTTTTAAAACATTCGGTGAGTTTTACGCCATAGATCTGGCCCAATTTAATACCGATCCTTTCGGAACTGGTGGCGCTGTCCCTGATATATACGATCATTCTTTTGGGTGCAACCGTATCCACGATATTGATGATCGGCGGTTTTTTTTCGTTCGCTACATCTTTGATCTTCCCCTTTTGGCTTTTCTTTGCCGAGAGGGTATCATTGCCCGGATCAGCCGCCTTTTTATCCCCGCCGCCCGAGCAGGAAACAAAAAACATCAGGCAAAAGGAAATGATGATTGGTGTCGCGCTTCGAAGCCACATGGATATGATTATTTGTATTGAAATTAGCAAATCCCTTTTTACTTTACAAACAAAATGAACTTTTACTTTTTCGCAGTGTTATTTCAGGCCGGTCAATATTTTCCTTAATTGGTAATTTAATACAGGCTGGCAACCCGAAATTTGCAGGATATGTACAGTATAACGTTTAAGTTTGAACAGAAAGGCCTGGAGCCAATAACCCTCACCGGTATTGAACCCGACCAATCCCTGTTGGAAGTAGCTTTGAAAAATGATATTGAACTGCACCACAATTGCGGCGGGGTATGCGCCTGCAGCACCTGTCATATTTATGTGGAAGCAGGGGCTGATTTTTTAGAAGAGCTGAGTGATAAGGAAGAAGACTTCATCGACCGGGCGGTCAATCCGCGGATCAATTCGAGGCTGGGATGCCAATGCGTATTGCAGGAAGGCGAAGGCGAGATATCGGTTACCTTTCCCGACCAGACACAGTTTTTAGGAGAATAAATCACCAAATCAAAAAAATCATGACCTTCGAGCCTCCCATTCACTGGAACGATTATGAAGATATCGCCATGAAACTATATGAGCGCTTTGGCGATGAATTCGGGGAAAGCAAAATATACCGTATCCGGTTCACCGACCTGCACAAGTGGGTGATGGAGATACCGAAATTTGCGGGCAAGTCTGAAGAGAGCAATGAAGGACACCTGGAGATGATCCAGAGCAAATGGGTGTATGAGTGGAGGGATAATCAGAAATAATTTATCAGTTCTTAGTTCTTAGTACAGAGTCAGTATTATTATAACCGCAGACCATGAACGTTCTCTCAAAATTTAAACCCATCAAAACCTTCGTCTTCGATGTTGACGGTGTGCTCACCGACGGATCGCTGCTGATATTGAACGACGGGCAGATGGCCAGGCGAATGAATATCAAAGACGGCTATGCCTTGCAGTTAGCGGTAAAAAAAGGCTACCGGGTACTGGTCATCTCCGGCGGCACCTCCGAAGCGGTAGTGGCACGTCTCAATAAACTGGGCGTGACGGATGTTTTTTTACAGATAGCGGATAAAAAAGAAAAACTCCTGGGTTATATGGAAATACAAGGGCTGACACCAGCAGAAATACTGTTCATGGGAGATGATATCCCCGACCATTCCGTAATGCAGGAAGTGGGATTACCCTGTTGCCCGGCAGACAGTGTCCCGGAGATCATAGCGATCTCCCAATATATCTCACCATTCCCGGGCGGTCATGGCTGTGTAAGGGATGTGATTGAAAAAGTATTAAAACTCAACGGGCATTGGGACCTTGACACCCACCTCACTGCAAAATAAGCCCAGCCTGCCATGGCCAAAATATCAATTTACAATGCTTAATTTCGTCACAGAAAATATTTCATGAACCTAGTAACAGCATTTCTGCGGCTGATCCGTTGGCCCAATATCGTTTTTATCGCATTGACGCAGTTCCTGTTTTATTACGCGCTGGTTACTCCCTTATTCGACCGGGGCATACAAAGTTCATTCGATGCTTTTTATTTTGGCCTGCAGGTTGCAGCTTCTGTCCTGATCGCTGCTGCCGGCTATATCATCAATGATTATTTTGACCTGAACATCGACCAGGTGAACAAACCAGGGAAGCTGATCATCGACAAGGTCATTAAAAGAAGATGGGTCATCGCACTGCATATCCTGATGTCATTGGCGGGAATCCTTATTGGGCTCTACATTGATCTTAAGGCACATACCTACTGGCTGGCAATATCCAACCTGCTTTGCGTTATTTTACTATTCGGGTATTCCGTTGCGTTAAAAAAGAAATTGCTTATCGGCAATCTACTCATCTCATTGCTCACGGCATGGGTGGTAGTGGTAGGTTTTCTTTGTTATTATCATACGCTCTCCTGTAACGGCTGCGGTGAAGCGATGCAGGACAGCCTGCTGCGCAGGTTCATTAAAATAACCTTCCTGTATACCGGTTTTGCATTCGTTATCTCATTGATCCGGGAAGTGGTGAAAGATATGGAAGACCGGGAAGGGGATATCCGTTACAACTGCACCACCATGCCCATTGCCTGGGGCATACCGGCAACCAAGGTCTTTGTAGCCGTGTGGATCATTGTGCTGATCGGCACCCTGGGCATCATACAATTTTACGTGCTGCAGTTTGGCTGGTGGTGGAGTGCGGCATATTGCGTACTGCTGATCATTCTGCCCCTGCTGTGGATACTGCGTTCGTTGCGCAGGGCGCAGACTACAAAAGATTATCATCGGCTAAGCGCTGCCGTAAAGCTGGTGATGCTGACGGGAATATTGTCAATGCTTTTTTTTAAAATTTATTCGTAAACCTTTTATCAGTGTACTGAATTTTAAAAAAAAATCAGTACACGGTAACACAAATCATGCAAAAGATCATCCTGGCATCCCAATCGCCCCGCCGCAAACAATTACTGGAATGGGCCGAAGTGCCCTTTGAAGTGATTGTCAGTGCAACCGATGAAGCATACCCAAGTGGCCTAAACTTTGAAGAAATTGCGATTCACATTGCAAGAAATAAGGCGCTCGCGGTAAAAATGTCGGATGTTTTCGAAAACCACGGTAGCCTTTCAACCGCACCCATCCTGGCCGCGGACACCATCGTGGTACTCGGTGATAAGATCATCGGGAAACCGATGGACAGGGATGATGCCATCAATATCCTCACCAGCCTTTCGGGTCAGCAACACCTGGTGATCACCGGTGTTGTCATCCTGCATGGTAAAAAGGGCATCGCTTTCGCCGATGCCTCCGCCGTTCAGTTTCATGAACTGAGCAGGGAGCAGATAGTATATTATGTGGATCATTACAAACCTTATGACAAGGCCGGCGCTTATGCCATCCAAGAATGGATCGGCGTGATAGGAATAAGATCAGTTCATGGCGATTTTTATAATGTCATGGGTTTGCCGGTCAGCAGGGTGGTACAGGCCTTGCGCAATTTATGATGGCAGAAGAAAAACACAGGTATTTTCCGTTATTTTTCCCCGGGTAATTCCATTTCTCCTTCCTACATTTAGCGTCCTATCCGGCCGCTATGACAGAACGACTCCTGCAGTATATCTGGCAATTTCAGCACTATAATAAAAGTGAACTGTCAACACTTGAGGAAGAACCCCTGCAGGTGATTCATCCCGGAATAATCAACCAAAACCAGGGCCCCGATTTCCTGGATGCGAAAATCAGGGTGGGTAAAACCTTCTGGGCAGGAAGCATTGAACTGCATATCTTTTCCTCAGGCTGGAGGGATCACCGGCATACGGCTGATAAAAATTTCAAAAATGTGATCCTGCATGTGGTATGGCAGCATGATATTGATCTGGACCTGGCTTTTCCCACCCTGGTACTGGAGGATAAGGTTCCTAAGATCCTTTTGAAGAAATATGGCGAACTGATGAATAAACCGCGATTCATTCCCTGTGAAAAAAATATACACCTGGTCAACGAGATTACCTGGACCTCATGGAAAGACCGGTTAATGGCAGAACGGCTCACCCAAAAAACGGGGCAGATATTCAAGTACCTGGGAGATAACAATAATCACTGGGAAGAATCATTGTGGTGGCTGCTTGCAAAAAATTTTGGAAGCACTATCAATGGTGGTGCCTTCGAAAAACTCGCCCAATCCGTTTCACTGAACATGCTCAGCAAACATAAGAACCAGGTTCATCAGTTGGAAGCGCTGCTATTTGGTCAGGCGGGTTTACTGGAAACTAACTTTGAAGAGTCTTATCCGTCCATGCTACAAAAGGAATACCGTTTCCTGAAGAGCAAATACAGGCTCAAAAAGATAAACGAGCCCCTGTTATTCCTTCGGATGAGGCCCTCCAATTTCCCCACGATACGCCTGGCACAATTGGCCATGCTGATACATGAAAGCATGCACCTGCTGTCCAGGATAAGGTCCTGTGATACACTACCGCAGGTAAAGTCACTCTTTAACGTAACCGCCAATGATTACTGGCACTATCATTACATGTTTGATGAAACCACCGCATTCAAAAAGAAAACACTGGGCAGGCAAATGACCGGTTCAATCCTAATCAATGCCATCATACCGGTGATCTTTGCCTATGGCACTTATCATAATGAAGAGGAGTATAAACACAAAGCGTTGAAATGGATGGGTGACATCAGTCCCGAAAAGAATACGATCACACTAGGATTTGAGGCATTAGGCGTCAGCAATAAAAATGCATTGGACTCGCAGGCCCTCATTCATCTGAAAAAAGAATATTGCAGCAAAAGGCGTTGCCTGGATTGCAGTATCGGAAATAAATTGATGAGGAGCCCCTAAATATGACTTTGGCGAAAATCATACTACCCGTATTTTCTTAAAATGTAAACAGTTGAATAAGTCATAAATTTTCAGTGTCCAAAGTTCCCGCTTCAGGGGGCGGAGGGGGCCGTCTCCCAATCATACTCAATATTCAGTTGCAGATCTGGATGCAGGCTTTTTGCCACCGGGCAATTGTCGCCAACCTTTTGTAAGATGGTTCGGTCTTTTTCACTAAGGGCCAGGAATGCCGGGAAATGGAGCACAATATCGATCTTTCCGATCCGCCTCGGGTCAGACAGCATATGTTTGGTTACGGCAATGGAAGTGTTGGCCAGTTCAATTTGCATGTCTGTTGCCTTCAAAGCCATGGTGGTGATGATACAGGTTGCCAGCGCTACACAAACGGAGTCGGTAGGACTAAACCTTTCGCCCTTGCCCCGGTTATCGGTTGGCGCATCGGTTTCAATGATGGTGCCACTCTGCAGGTGCGTGCATTCGCAGCGAAACTGGCCTTTATAAATGATGGATGCGGTCATTGTTATTTTTTTTATAATTCTGTTTATTAATTTCCATGAAATGCAGCGGTTCTTACCCCAAAAGTATCATCTTTAATCACGACATGGTATTTTTGCATAAATTTACCTAAGTAAACAGTATACATGAAACAACTCTTATTCATATTGACGGTCTTAACCCTTACACTCACAGTTAAGGCCCAGGAAACCAAAAAGCAAAAGACCACCAGTCGTAAGGAACAAAAACGGCAGCGGGTCAATGCGCTAGCCCGGCAGGAGGAGGAGGGTATTATAGCCTATAAAAAACATTTTGCTGTAGGGCTCAAACTGATCAATGACGGTTATGGACTCTTTTTTGAAAAGGGCAGGGCAAAATCCGTAAAAAAAGCTACCCTGTTCCAACTGGAGATCAGTGAACGCAAACATCCAAAGGAGGAAAAGCGGAGTTCCAACATTGCACCTACCTCGCCGGTCATCTACGGAAAAATAAATTTCTTCTATCCGGTAAAACTGGGTGTACAACAACAGTTCCTCCTGGGCAATAAAAGTAATAAGAACGGGGTTTGTGTTACCGCGAATATTGGCGGGGGCCTTAGCCTGGGTTTATTAAGACCTTACGAAGTAGAAGTGGATAAAAACGGGAAACGAGAGTATGTTAAATATGAATCGGCGGATAGCTTACTATTCATCAGCGGCCTGTATTATGGCGGCCCCGGTTTAAGCACTGGCTGGAACGGATTGAAAGTAACGCCCGGTATCTATATTAAACCCGCCCTGCGCTTCGATTATGGCAGTTATAATGAAATGGTGAATGCCATTGAAGTAGGTGTATCGGCCGAATTTTATTCAAAGAAGATACCCCAGATGGTTCAAAATAAACAAAAGCAGTTTTTCTTTTCCGCGTATTTTTCACTCATGTTCGGAAAAAGAAAGGGTAGATAAAATTCCTGCTATCTATTTCTCTCATGCCGGGGTTTTGCCCAACATCATTTTTTAGTTTCTACTTTGTACCTTTGCCCTGTTCTAATAATTTTTACATGACAGAATTACCAGTGATCGATGGGATGATAGCGCAAAAACCAACTAAGCCAGACTGGCTCCGGGTTAAATTGCCCATTGGCGAAGAATACCG
>JAYWAZ010000033.1:0-2577 GCA_043781975.1 Bacteroidota bacterium | reverse complement strand
AGGTTATATTGCGATGTGAATGCGTGGTTTTCGAGGGTGACCCAATTCATGCTGATGCCGATCTCCTTTTTATTCGCCGTTGCCTCAATTTTATAAATACCCGATTTGGGCCGGGTCCCATACTCATAAATACCCTTTTCGGGGAATAACTGCCAGGAGGCGATGAAATTGTATGCTGTGATCATATACTGCAAATTAAAATTATTGCCAGCCATTACAAAAAATGAATGCTTTTGTTTAAAAGATGTAATAAGTTGACCGGTATTTCCTGTTCAGTTTGCCATTCATCAAAATTAGGTTCCCTTTAAGAAACCAATGGTTACTTTGAATTTTTAAAATGTACAGCACCATGAAAAAAATCGCCATCTTATCCCTGGTCCTGCTGACAACCGCCTGCTGCAGGGCACAATATAAAAATGATAACGTTGTGTTCAAAACGGTCTATACCCAGGACCTGTGCAATGAATTGCAAAAGCAGCCGGGCTATTTGCTGCTCGACGTACGCACCAGGGGCGAACATGAGGATACCGCCATGTTTGGAATGAATATCGGCAGGTTTAAAGGCGCTAAAAATATCGATGTGGGAGAACTTGGGAAGCGCGTTTCGGAACTGGCCGCATACAAAAATACCCCGGTTTTTGTTTACTGTTCCCATAGCCAGCGGAGCCGCAGGGCGAGTAAAATGCTTGCCGACAGTGGCTTTTCAAAGGTCTTTAATATCAATGGAGGCATGACGGGACTTCGGCAGTTACCAGCCAGGGGTAATGAATGCCTGTACAAAATGCTCGAATCAAACAATAATTATACAATGATCTCCCCGGCAGAATGCTGTACCGCCATTTCAAAAAGATCAAAGGATATTTTTTTGCTGGATGTCCGCCCCGATTCAGCATTTAACCATATCAGTAACGATGCAAGGATAAATGCTGTCGGCAGTTTTAAAAATACAACGCATATTGCGCTGTCCGACCTTGAAACGCGGATAGGCAATATCCCTGCTGACAAGGAGATCATTGTAACGGACCTGTTTGGTGATGATGCCGCAAAAGCCGGTACCTTGTTAAAGAAGCAAAATTATACCAGGGTTTCGGTATTGACCGAGGGGATGAACCGCATGCTGGGCAGCAATAAAAATGAACTGGACTGTATGCAAACCAGTTATATTTCGCCGGTGAAATACAATATTATGAGCCCAATGGAAATGAAGGAATTCATGGAAGTAGCCAAGAATTACCTTTTCCTGGATGTAAGGACCACCGAAGAATTCACAAATAAACATAAAAATAGCTGGCAGAATATTGGTCATATCGCAAATGCGGTCAATATCCCTGCTGCAAGCATTGATGGTTCGTGGAATAACATTGCATCCTATAAAGACAGGGTGGTGATCATTTACGCCTTCTCAAATTCAACGGTTGCATTTGAAGCAGCGAATAACCTGGCCGCGAAAGGATTTAGTGCTCTTTATGTACTGTACGGCGGAATTTTCAACATTGGCTGGACGGCCGCGAATGTAAAGGGATATTCTTCGCTGACTTCATTGCGTGAGGACATACCTGCAGAAAACCAGTAGGGAACAACGGGTTTCTGGGCATAAAAAACCATCATGCTTTCTTATTGATAATCTGCGTTGCGCATTGGTAGGATCCGTATTGACCGCCGTTCTATTCCAGGGTTAAATAAACCGCCTTCTCATTGAAGCGCCGGCTCTTTGTCTTTTTTGTAAATTCCATAGATCCACCATTCCAAAAGTCCTGTTGCCGCTGTCAAACTTCACATCAGCAGTGATTGTTTCCTTTGATTCATTTAATTGGTCTTTCGGGTCTTTTTTGCTTTGAGGTGTACATACACCCATTACTTCACTTTTCATATATTAGTGTTTTTTCTTTATTAATTGATCCTTTGTAAGTCAGGCACTGTGGTCTGGCCGGGGATATTTAGCAAACAGCAGGTCTAAAAAACCCTATGCGAACGCGGTAGTTCTGAATTGCGCCGCAAATATACAACATATTTGCTTAACGGGCATAAGCATTGATCGTTCAGAGGCTTAAAAAAATGTTAAACGGTAGTAATGCTCCATGACCCTGTATCATTTATTTTGATTTACTTTTAGGCGATGAAAACAATTGGTTTGATCGGCGGACTTACCTGGTATTCTACAATGGATTATTACCGTTTATTGAACGAATTGGTCAATAAACGGCTTGGCGGCGTTCATGCTGCGAAGGTTATTTTGAATTCCGTTGATTTTGCAGAAATAAAGCCCCTTACCCAGGAAGAAGATTTGGAAGCGCTTGCCCTGATCATGTGTGATGCCGCGAAACGCATTGAGGCCGCGGGTGCAGATTGCCTGATGATCGGCGCCAATACCATGCATAAGATCGCTCCGGAGGTAAGTGCTGCGGTGAATATTCCTGTGATACATGTCGTAGATGCTGTTGCTGCCGCAATAAAACATAAGGGATTGAAAACAGATGCCTTACTGGGTACGAAATATACCATGCAGCTTGAATTTTATAAAAACATGCTTTCGCTGGAGGGGATAACCGTGATCATTCCGGGTGAGGATGATATTGA
>JAYWAZ010000032.1:0-2584 GCA_043781975.1 Bacteroidota bacterium | reverse complement strand
ACTGACGGTGCTGCTTTTTAAAGCGGATATCGGCGACCTGCTGATGAGCGCTTTACTGGCGGCCATTGGCGCCACGGTAAGTTTTGGCGTTTCCATGTTCCTGAAGTTTATCGTCAAACGGATAAACCGTAAATGAAAAGAGGCCCATCGGGCCTCTTTTTTTTGGTCATTGTATGAACGCTGCTATTTTTTCAGGGTCATAGCCGGTGTATGCACAAAACTCCTGGATGGTGATCAATGTATTTTTCTTCCTCCCGGGTTCTTTCCTGATCGCCGCGATCCATCTTCTCACGGTACGCTCACTGCGCCCGGTCAGTCTCATCATGTCGGATGTATAAATGACCATCCTTTTTGTCTTATTTTCCATTGTTTGAAATTTTAATGTTTATATATTGACCACTCTTTTTTTTATGACGATATGCAGGATCTTCAATTCTTCAATCGCACCGCGGGAGGATAGCCATTCTTCCCAATATTTCAACAGAAGGGGTGTAGGTGTTTCCTGTATTTCCAATATGGCTTCGGCGAGGGCCGCCCAGTTTTTTTTCCAACCGGTTTTTTTTATTCTTTTTTTAACCAGGTGTTCATGAGCAGGTTTTGTTTTATCAAAACCAGTGCCGGGTTCAAACCATTCCATCAAGGTTGTGGATGAGCGGATGCCGCCCGATCTTTTGAGATGGCCTGAGCCCAACATGATCCGTTCGCAAAATTCCTGGTATCCGAGATAAGGGTCATGCGCAAGGGAGATGAATTTCCTGATCTTATTATGCAAGGATGAACTTTCTTTTTGTGCCAGCTTAGGATAAGGGAAGCGCACAGCAAGGGCGAGGCTATATCCAGCTGCAGCCAGGATCCGGAGATCTTCATGTGAAGCAAATGCGCTTTTATAATGATATTCTATATTTATTTGTTTCGTGTTCATAAAAATTAATTTAGAATACAAATATTCACCCATCGCCCAGGGCGGTTTCCCGTTTCTACCCGTTTCTGCCTAATTCTCCCCGTTTCTGCCGATTATTACCTGTTTGGGACAGTTTGGGACAGTTTGGGACAGTTTGGGACAGTTTAGGACAGTTTGGGACAGTTTGGGACAGTTTGATGCCTCAAAAAAATGGTTCGTGAGCCACAAACCAGGGCGAGACATTCATTGCCGTTGGCTTCAGCCAACGGCAATGAAATATTTTTCCTTTGAACATATTATAAATCAATTATTTGTAAAAAAATGACTGTATTTATAGATAAAATGTAAAATAAATTTGATATTTTGTTTGATATTATTATCTTTATAGTGTAATCATTTATTATATCATTTAATATTTATCACATGAATAGGATGAATCCCAACGACCGCTTCTATATGTTGCCATCGGGTTATAAAAAGATCGGTTACCTGATCATACTGGTTTATGCCCTGGGCCTGGCACTGATAAAAATTACGGGCAATATGCCTTGGTTTGAAAGCATCATCAATAAGCCCCTGAATGGCGTTACGCTCAAAGGAATGAGTACCGTAGTATTTATCGTTGCCTTTATTTGCATCACATGGTCCAGGGAAAAAAGGGATGATGAAATGATGAGCTTACTCAGGTTTAAAGCGATCCGCTTCACCTTTCTGTGGTATTTGGTTTATTTTATTTTTATGGCCATCGCCTTTATTGCCGGAAAGGAAACAGGCCCGATGATGAGTGGCCCACAACTTATGATGGGGATGCTGCTGGTCTACCAGTTCTCATTTTTAATGCAGAAAACCGCTTTATCATGAGGAACACGCTCAGGGTGCAAAGGGCCATCCGGGAGATATCCCAGGAAGAACTTGCCGTGGCGATGAGTGTTTCAAGGCAAACGATCAATGCCATTGAAGTGAAAAAATATGTACCCTCAGGATTATTATGCTTAAGGCTGGCTAAATACTTTAACATGACCGTAGAGGAATTATTCATCATGGAAGAAGAAGATCTTTAGATATTTTGTGTAGGATGTCCGGGTATTTGCGCCGGCCAATGCCGCTAAAAATGGGGCGTGAATGGCATCGGGACCCTTTCAACCTTTCACCGCCGGCAAGTTTATACCCCAATATATTTTTCTTCCATGCACCAATTTCGTGTTTTCAGATATGATCAAAAAAGCAAATGAAATGAAATGTATCGCCCGGGTAAAACCATATACCATAAAGGAACTTTGCTGTTTTTATGAAATAGGCAATAAAACCTTTAAGAAATGGCTTTTGCCTTTCCAGCCCGAAATAGGATCAAAGAACGGGCGATATTATTCGGTGTTGCAGGTGGAGATCATTTTTGAAAAACTGGGGGTACCGTATGAGATTAATTAAGAATTAAGAATTAAAAATTAAGAATTAAAAATTAAGAATTTTTTTGAAGCATGGTGTCTGCTGAAAAGATTAACTAAAGCTGGTCGTACAGGCAAATCCAGGTAGAATGATATTATCTGCGAATCCATTGATTTCAATCGTTTTTCCTTAAACCTTTTTATTCTATTTTTCTCAGTAAGCTGGTCTGTCCTGTCATCCTGAGGTACGAAGGATCTCATTATTATAGTCAAATAGTTTAGATATCTTATTATAATT
>JAYWAZ010000031.1:0-19429 GCA_043781975.1 Bacteroidota bacterium | reverse complement strand
TCGATCTTTTTATAATCACTGTATTTGGCGGTATCATCAATTCCATATCCCACAAAAATTATTTTTTTTCCCTTGAATTTACCGGATTCATTATTGTTTAATGGTGTGATGAAATCCCTGCCATATTCGGCGGCCTTTCCATCAATGGTCAGTTGCGCCATTTTCAAACTATCCTGGTACAGGGGGTAAAACTGCTGGTAGCCTTTTAATGCCCGGGCCGAGCTTAAACCGATGACTTTAAACTGCGATTCGATATATGCCGCAGCCTTGCGCTGCCCATCGGTACCGGTTTCGCGGCCTTCCATTTCTTCACTGGCGATAACGGACAAGTGTTTTTTCAGGTCGCTTCCGGTTATCAATGAAGCGTATTTTGAAGCATCTCCTGTTTGTGCAAAGGCAATGCAAACACAAAGTGACAGCATCGTAAAAAGCAATAACTTTTTCATTTATGAAGTTTAATTAAAGGCAAAATAAGGAAATCAATAAAACATTCAACTACTATTTGATAAGCGGTGAGAACAGTTCATGGTCTTCAGGAAAAATCCATCACAAAGATTCTTAAAGGAGCCACAGTGAACACAAAGCGAGACTTTAAAAAAAATATCACCATTAATAATTGAATTCATTTCGCAAAAAACTAACAGGCAATCTTATTCACCCGGTTCGCATGCCTTCCCCCTTCGAATGCTGTATTCATGAATACGTCCAGCATTTTTTCAGCATCACCATCGCGTACAAACCTTGCCGGGATGCAGATGATATTGGCGTTATTGTGTTTGCGCGCCAGCTCAGCCAGTTCTTCTCCCCAGCAAATGGCGGCCCTTATGCCCGCATGTTTGTTAGCGGTCATGGCTACACCATTCGCGCTGCCACATAATAAAATTCCAAATGCCGCTTCTCCTTTTTCAACAGCCGATGCGACCGGGTGTGCGAAATCAGGATAATCAACCGCATCCTTGTTATAGGTTCCAAAATCCTTGAAAGCAACACCTTCGCCTTCTAAAAAAGAGATCAGGTCTTCCTTGCAATCGAATCCTGCATGATCGCATCCAATGGCAACGGGGAGTTTTAAATTAAAGGGAGACATATGGTTGAAAGTTGAAAGTTGAATGTTGAAAGTTGAAAGTTGAAAGTTGAATGTTGAATGTTGAATGTTGAATGTTTAATGTTGATTAAATGAATTATCAATAGCAAAGGTAATGACATTGCAAGACTGTAAAAACTTTCAACCTCTAACTTTCAACTTTCAGCCTTCAATTAATTTAACTCCATTCTTTCTCCTCTTTTGCTTTTTTCCTGTCAACCCTTGCTACGAGGAGTACGCTTATTTCATACAATAAAAGTAAGGGTAGCGCAACAATGGTCTGGCTGGTCCAGTCGGGAGAAGGAGTGATCACCGCCGCGAGGATCAGGATTATCACAAAGGCATATTTGCGGTATTTTTTTAAAAACTTTGCCGTGATAAAACCGATCTTAGCCAGCACATAGGCCATGATAGGCAGTTCAAAAGCGATACCACAGCCCAGGATGATATTATTCAGCGTATCGATATAATCGTCCAGCGTTGGCATGTATTTATACGCACCAATAGTACCTAAGGTAAAATTGGCCAGAAAATTAAAGGTGAACGGAGCGAGCAAAAAATACCCGAAGGCGGCGCCTAGAAAAAAGCAAAGCGAGACCCACAGGATACTGCCTCTTGCGTATTTGACCTCTTTGGGCGACAAGGCCGGTTTAATGAATTTCCATAATTCCCAAAATAAATAGGGAAAGGCGATGATGATACCACCGATCATTGCAATATTGATGGCCGACATGAAAGGGCCACTTACTGTATTGCCCTGCAGGGGGATATTTACGGGTGGCATACAAAGTGCCTGTCCAAGTCCAAGTTTATGACTCCAGTTACAAAGGGTACTGTATGTAATAAAGGTGGGTCTTGCCGGAGCATAAATAATATGGTCGAAGACCCAGTCGATGCACAAAAAAATGCCTATCGCTGCCGACAGCCAAACGATCACACCCCTTACCAGGTGCCAGCGCAGGGCCTCGATGTGACCCATAAAGGTCATCTCCCCCGGTTCGGAGCCACCTTTATTTCGAAGGCGCTGAAAAAAAGATTTTCTATCGGATCCTGCTGTTGCCAATGGTATAATTTGGTTTGCAAAGGTAAAGTACTAATATGTATATCAGGCGTTAACGGCTATTTTATTAGGCTCAACTCATCCTTGGTAACAGCATATACCTTATACCAATCATCTGCCTGTACCTGTACTACACCTACCCTGTTCCTGCCTTTCTCCTGAAACTTTGCATTGGATTCAGGAACAGTTCAGGAACAGTTCGGGAACAGTCCGGGAGAAGAGCAGCAGCAGACACCCTGAAGTACAAGGTTTGTCTTGTATGTGTCTTGTACTGAAAATTCGCTTTATCAGGCAGTTACCGCCTGTTTTACATTCCCGGTACGTTTTAAAACACCCCAACCCTGCAGTTCGCCTTTCAGCGCCCTGCTGAATGACTTTAATAAAATATAATACATCAGCTGGCGGTAAATAAAGCGCTGGGGTATCATCCAGAGCAGTTTTTTATAATTCTCTTTCTCATAAGCAAAGGCAAGCGCAGCGCCTGCCATATCCACTACGGAAAAGATGGTGTAATAGAGAATGATATGCCCGGCGCTCACCGGTATGATATTAAAGGCGGCGGCAATTAAACTGAATACCAGCACCAGGTCGGCCAGCGGTGCCAGGAAAGGCAAGATCATCTGGTAAACCAGGATATGCGGCATGGCGATCATGCCAAAACTTTTATACCTGGGGTTCATTAAGGTTTCGCGGTGTTTCCAGAAGCATTGGATCACACCAAAGCTCCATCGAAAGCGCTGTTTCAGGAATTGCCCCATCGTTTCGGGGGCTTCGGTATATGAAATGGCATCTGTGCAATTGCGCACCAGGTAGCCGTTGCGGTGCAAACGCATGGTAAGATCACAATCCTCCGCAAGGGTATCGCTGGTAAATCCCCCGGCCTTTATTACGGCTTCTTTTCTGAAAGCACCGATGGCGCCGGGGATAACGGTAATGCAATTGAGGTAATCAAAGGCCCTGCGGTCAAAATTTTGCGAAGTGATGTACTCTATGCTTTGCCATTTGGTGATCATATTTATTTCATTCCCTACTTTAACATTGCCTGCAATAGCGCCCACTTGGCCCTTTCCATTTTGTAGCGGGGAAGCGGTTGATATGAATTTCTTCATCAGCATTGAAACAGCGTCGGATCTTAATTGGGTGTCAGCGTCTATGCAAATCACGAATTCGCCTTCGGCTTTTTCCACGCCCATGTTCAGTGCGGAGGCTTTGCCCCCATTTGGTTTTGTAAAAACTTTCACCCTGACATTGTTGGCGAATGCCTGTTGTACATTTTTAAAAGTATTATCACTGCTTCCATCATCTACGAAAATGACCTGTATATCCGGGTAATCCTGTTTTAATAAGCTGTTAACTGTGCGGATTGCATTGACCTCTTCATTGAATGCGGGGACAATGATACTTACCATCGGCTGGGTTGCAAATGCCGCAATGGGAGGCATTGATGCTTGTTTTTTTTCTTTTCTTTTTTGTAGCCATGCCAGCAGGGCCATCGCGAACATTCTTCCGATGGATAAAAAAATTCCGATAAGGAATAGTGCGAAAATGATCTTCCCTGCCCAGTAAATGAATTCAATGAATATATAACTGAAGATGGCGCCCCAGTCTTTTTTTACAGGAGGCATCACGTCATTCTTTGTCTTACCCATCAGGTCGGCCACGGTGGTGAATTTGCAACCCTTTTCTCTGAAGTATTTGATGATCCGCGGTAAAGCGTCCACGGTGGCCTGCCTGCTTTCGCCCCCAGCGTCGTGTAGCAGGATGATATTGCCCTTACCCTCTTCGGCGATTCTGATTGTTCTGGCCACGATGGAATCGGCGTTGTTGTTCATATCCCAGTCATTGGGGTCAATACTTTCCCCAACCGTGATGTAATTGTCTTTTTTACTGCGGGCAAGTGGTTCTATTTCTTCAAAAGTCTGCGGTTCGCTATCCGCATTATAGGGAGCCCGGAATAAAATCGTGGAATGATCGGTGACCGCTTCGATGATCAGCCGGGTGGCTTTTAGTTCAATTTCGGCCCTTTCGGGGCTCATAGTGGCGATATTGTGGTGGGTGAATGTGTGGTTGCCGATCTCGAAACCATCCCGGTAAATGCGTTTCAATACAGGCAGATTCTTTTCGGCCTCGAGGCCAACTATAAAAAAGGTAGCGGGTACTTTTTCTTTTTCCAGGATATCGAGGATCTTTGGCGTGTATTCGTCGCCGGGACCATCATCAAAGGTTAGAATGATCTTGTGACCCGGGCCGATATCAGAAGTGTCTTCACCCGATTTTTCATACACATAGCCAGAAGGCAGTTGTGTATACACCTGTTCAGAAATGAGTTGTTCAGCGCTGTCAAACTCTAATTTTATCTTCCCTTCCTGGGGAACGCCAAGAATGTTGAGGATCTCACCACCCTGCTGCCCGATCCAGGATGGCTTTTGATTGGGATTGATGGGAATGCTGTAAAGTAAATTAAAATTGAAGGGATTTTTATCCAGGGAACGGTTATCCAGGTCGAGGTTATAAAAACTCCATACACGGGGATCTTCGCTTCCCAGGCGCCAGAGCGCCGTACCCGCAAGGCCGTATTCATCTGCAAAACGCATTTCATTAAAAATGGTAGCGGCATCGGAAAACCATACAATATGCTTTTTCAACGGGCTTAAAGAATCAAATGCCTTTTCCGTATAAGTATAGTGCAGGTTAAAATTATCATTATCAAAATCAATCACGGCGTTTGCGATCCTTGCCTGGTCAATTGCCTCGGCATAAGTGCGGTCCCTCACTTCCATTTCCGGCATCCCTTCATTGTTTGTCCAGGAAGCCCAATCGTACCCATAGCCTGCCAGCCCCAGGATTATTTTTTTGCTGTCCATTTTTAAGGCGGCCTGGTCAACCGCATCCTCAACCCATTTCTGGTCGCATATCGGACCCGCCCCTGTTGAATTGTTGTATTGGTCATAGGCCATCAGGATGATGTAATCATTGTATTCCGACAATTTTTCAAAATCATAATCATCATTCATGGCGCTTACGTCCTGGGTTACCACCATGTTTTTTTCATGCAATGCCTGGTAGAGGTTTTTCTGAAAACGGGAAAGCGGCTTGTTGGTAGGTTCCTTTATTTCTTCAAAATCAACATTGATGCCCTGGAAATTATAATAAGACAAGGTGTCCATGACCTGCTGTATGAATTTCTTCTGCTTCACCGTATCATTCAGTATCGTATGGATCAGGGCGCCGTCGAAATCAGGGGCCGGTTTTCCTTCACTGTCTTTTTTTGATGAATTAAAGTTGGTGAGCATGGGCATGATCCGGATATTTTTAAACCGCATATTGACGAGACCCGCGCTGTCGATCCTGGTCTGAAGTTTAATGTTGTTGCTGGTATCAATGAAGAACCATTCGGGAAAGATCACATTGATCCTGTCCCCATACCTTTCCAGTGAAGGAGTGGATTTACTGCCCGACCAGGGCGTATAAAAAGCCGCCCTGATGAACTGTTTAGAACTTTCATTGGAGCCGCTGGATCTTTTCCTCAGCAGTTCATCCCTTTCCTTTTTTTCCAAAAAGTCCTTAAAGCCCTTGATCTTTTTATTGTGGTAAGCCGAAAGTTTCATTTCCTGCCTGTTGCCGCTGTATTCACCAGGCCTTACATTGGCAGAGGGATTTTGAGCCAGTATCACTGCCAGTACCACCACTGCCAGTATGAATAATGCGATAAAAAAGATGATGCGCCCCGTCCATTTTATCCTTTTCCATCTTGATGGGCTGTTGGTTTGAAATATTTGGGAAGAATGATCCATAATCGTGTAGCAAATATAAACTACTAAGGACCAGCTTTTTTTAAATGGAATGTTATTGTAAAAGAGAAGCCCCTGTAGAAACAGGGGCCGTTACCAAAACTAACTGCTTATGAGAAAATTTAAAATTAATTGTTGACTTATTAATATAAACGCAAAACCATGCCAAAAGTTGTGTGGCAGAAGTTAAGATTTCCTTAATAAAACCCTAATAACCTAAGCTGCCTGCCTTTATAACGAAAAAAAGAACTTATTATTTTAAAAAACAAACGGGATTATCTTTCCCTCCTATCCCTGACTTCCCGATCCTGTCTTTTGACATAAACGACTACTCCTGGTTTAATGCCTAAAAAAAACGCCGTGAATATTCACAGCGCTTTAACTTATTCTATTCCGGGCCTTCTTCTAGAAAAAGCCTTTTATCATATCCATTAAACCGCCGCTACCCTGCTGTTGCTGGGCATTTTGAGCACCGCTGGTGATCTTATTCACGATATTCATCAGGCCACCACCGCCTCCGCCGGTTTGTTGGCCACCGCTGCCACCTGTAAACTGACTGATCAGGTTTTGAAAGCTAAACCCGCTGTTACCCGATGATTGCTGCTCCTGCGCCACCTGGGTACTTTGTCCGCCCGTGAGTGTATGCAGCAGGTTATCCAGGGTGAAACTGCTATTATTGGGGTCGTTCGTTTTACGGATAAGTCCGCTCAGTACATTCGGAATAAGGTTATTGGCCACTCCGCTGGCCTGGGTACTCCCCAAACCGAATTTGCTCATTAATTTACTGGCAAAATGTCCTATCATCATGTTCACAATGGGGTTGCTCATAAGTCCCTTGCCGTCTCCCTGTTGCTGGCCGCCCCCGCTAAAAAGGGAAATAATATTCTGCAGCCCGCCTCCGGCCACCATATTTTGAAGGCCTCCGGCAACGGTATTGGTGGCTTCCGCCACCACGGCGTCATTGTGTTCATTGGGAACATCAGGATTATTTACTACAGCATCCCCCGCCAATCCTTTTACGAGTTCAACTAAATTGTCTAGCATGAGTTTAAATTGAAGATGATCAAATAAAAATGCATAATGAAGATATGATAAAAGCAACTACGACCGCAAGATCATGCAACCGATTTTCATGAAAAACCTGACCTGGTTTAATTCTGCGTGGCCATTTTTTCCGCATTTTCCGCAAACTGCAAAGCGTCGATAAAATCCTGGATCTCCCCGTTCAAAACCGTGTCAAGATTATAAACAGTCAATCCTATCCGGTGGTCGGTGACCCTGCCCTGTGGAAAATTGTAGGTTCTTATTTTTGCGCTCCGGTCACCGGTACTCACCAGGCTTTTGCGTTTATGCGAAATGGCCTCTTCCGCCTTGCGGACCTCTTCATCGTACAGCCTGGTCCGGAGCATATCCATCGCTTTTTCGCGGTTGCCCAGCTGGCTGCGTTCCGTTTGACATACCACCACGATCCCAGTTGGCTTATGGGTTAAAAAGACCTTGGTCTCCACTTTGTTCACATTTTGCCCGCCGGCGCCGCCGCTTCTCGCGGTTTCCATTTTCACATCGCTTTCCTTCAACTCAAAATCTATTTCTTCGGCTTCGGGCATCACGGCCACCGTGGCCGCGCTGGTATGCACCCTCCCGCTACCTTCGGTATCGGGTACACGCTGTACGCGGTGCACGCCACTTTCGAATTTCATCGTTCCGTACACATCGTCTCCCACCACTTCCACCTGCACTTCCTTATATCCTCCAACGGTTCCTTCGCTTTCGCTCAATATGGCGGTCTTCCAGCCTTTCTTTTCACAGTATTTCAGGTACATCCTCAGCAGGTCGCCGGCAAAAAGGGAGGCTTCATCGCCCCCGGTTCCGGCACGGATCTCCAGGATAGCATTCTTTTCATCGTAAGGATCCTTGGGGATAAGCATGGTACGCAGTTCTTTTTCAAGCCCTTCCTTTGCCTGTTCCAGCCCGGGTAATTCCTGTTTCGCCAGCTCCCGCATTTCCTCATCACCACTGTTCAATACTTCTTTATTGAATTCAATATCATCCATCAGTTTTACATAGGCATCCCTTCCCCGTACTATCTTTTCAAGGCTCCGGTATTCCTTACTGGTGGCTGCGTACTTTTTATTATCGTTCACGATCTCGGGGTTGGTAAGCGCAAGCCCCAGGTTTTCAAATCTTCCCTTTATTGCATCTAATTTATCTAGCATAGGCCCCAGCCCCCTGTCTCCGCCAGCCGGCAGAGGAAGCGTGAATTTTGTTTTAAAATTTTGTTACCGGCATTGTGCAAAAATTGGACTTCAGTGGCGTCGCACTCTTGTACTTCATACCTTTGTTCAACTTTAATTGCGTTTTGCATCCCGATGGCAATCGGGACAGGCGGCAAATTTACAATATATCAATCAATCCCTTTGTACAGAAAATTTACAGCTGACCATATATTCACCGGGCATGAAATATTATCCGGAACTCATGTACTGGTTACCGATGAAAGCGGGGAGGTAACTGATATTGTTGAAAAAAACACTGCGGGGGAAGATGTGGAAGTTTTCAAAGGCATGCTTTGTCCGGGCTTCATCAATTGCCACTGTCACCTGGAACTCTCTCATATGAAGGGCCTCGTCCCCAAACATACCGGCCTGATTGATTTTGTTTTGAAAGTGGTGAATGAAAGACATTTTGATGATGCACAGATACTTGAAGCGATTGAACAGGGCGAAAATGAACTCTTGCAAAACGGGATCGTTGCCGTGGGTGATATTTGTAATAATACTTTTACCGTCTCGCAAAAAGCAAAGGGCAGGTTGCAGTATCATAATTTCATTGAGGCCAGTGGTTTCCCCCCGGCTGCTGCATCCATGCGTTTTCAGCGGGCCAAAGATCTTCATGATTCCTATGCCGGTGCTTTACCGGCTAATTCAATCGTGCCTCATGCGCCTTATTCTGTATCTCCCGAAATGTTCGGGATGATCAATGAATATCCCGACAACGGTATTCTGACCATTCACAACCAGGAAATACCGGCCGAGAACGAATTATTTGAAAATGGCAGCGGCGACCTTTTACGGCTCTATGAAAAAATGGGCATTGATATTTCTTTTTTTAAGCCAAGCCACAGATCAAGCCTGCAAACATGGCTGCCGTATTTTACAAAAGAACAGCCGATAATTTTAGTCCATAACATCGCCACTTCAGCAGCGGATATCGAATTCGCAAAACAACAAACAGCAAACAACAAACAACAAACTTTCTTCTGCCTCTGCCCCAATGCCAATCTTTATATCAGTAACAAGTTACCCGACATAAAAACTTTTACAGATCATCATTGCGATATCGTTTTAGGTACAGACAGTCTTGCTTCCAATGACCAACTCAGTATCCTGGAAGAAATAAAAACACTCCGAAAAAATTTCCCGGATTCAAGTCTTTTAAACCTGCTGCAAGCGGCCACCATCAACGGCGCAAGGGCATTACAGGTGGATGATGCGCTGGGAAGTTTTGAAAAAGGGAAAAAGCCGGGCATAGTGCAGATCAATGCGATGGATGGATCGAATATAACAGATCATTCAACTGCCATAAGGATATTATAAGGCGTCTGGATGGTTGCAAATTACCAGGTGCATTTGACCCTTTTGTGTGTCTGACCGCTTTAAGCGGTCTTGACACTGTCTACAACACTTCATGTAATACCATCAATGTTTTCATTTGTCCGAAATCAGACAAATGCAGTGCATAATATTCCTGGTATTTCAGCAATAAATTTCTCCGGGTATCCTGGTTCAGTTTAATATCCTCCAGTTCGTAGGGCTGCATCACTTTTAATAATTGGGAGGTCAGCGCCGCATTTTCGCCTTCAATAAAATGCAGGTGATGCGGCGGATGGGTTACAAAATGCCCTTCAGCAAGGTCCATGATCGCAGTTTCGGGACTGTAATTGTCCGACATCCTGAATCCAAAGAAATGGGGTAGCTGTACAGTGAAGAATAAGGCAAAATTCGCGGCAACGGGCTTATCGCTTTCATCCAATTTTATCAATGACTCCTCGCAAAAATTAAACAGTTCGCTGTTGGCTTCGGGTTGCTTCAAACATTTTTGTAACAGCTCCACCATATAGGATGCGATGCTGTTCTTGACCACACTGCTCAGCAGGTCATTGTATAAAAAGGCCCAGCCGAATTCCCTGATGCGTTGCATGGATCTGGCGGGATGGTGGTACACCACCAGGTCCAATAGGGCGGCGGGCAGGAAATGGTTGGCTTTGCCCGGTGATTTTTTTGTGGTTCTTACACCGTTCACCATATAGGTCTGCACCCCGAATAATTCCGTGAAAATGGTTACCACCAGGCTGGTTTCGCCATATTTGATACTCCGCAATACAATGCCCTTGGTTTTATATGTCATGCCCTTCCGTGAACCGGGAAATGAATAAGTGAAAAAATAAACCCGCTTCAAAAGTAGATACAATTGACAGATTGCGGCACCACAATCCAGCCAAATTATCTTTCTTTGCAAACAATATCAAACCCATCAACAGTCAATTACTTATAAAATATGTGGCAGCGTTTAGGAATTCTTGTGATCAGATACCGGCTTGGCCTTCTATTTGGGTTGCTGGCTACAACGGGTTTAATGGGCTTCTTCGCCCAAAAAGTAACCCTTAGTTATGAATTCGCCAAAGCCATACCCACGGACAATCCCAAATACAAAGCCTATGTGGCTTTTAAAAATAAATTTGGCGATGACGGCAACCTGTTGGTGGTCGGCATTCAATCCGATAAGCTTTTTACGCTGCCGGTCTTTAATGCGTATACCAGCCTGCACCAGCAAATAAAAAAGGTGACGGATGTGGAAGATGTGCTGAGCATACCCTTTGCCGTTAGACTTCGGAAAGATTCACTGACTGAAAAACTTTTGCCCGAAAAAATATTTGCAGACTCCGTCCGCAGCCAGGCCGATCTGGATAGTGCAGCAGCCGTTTTTTTCAACCTTCCTTTTTACCGCTCACTGCTGTATAACCCCAACTCCCATGCCTACCTTATGGGTGCGCGTATCAATAAGGAGGCATTGAATTCTGCCAAGCGTTCACAGATCGTTGCGGCCATTTCCAAAGCGGTAAAAACCTTTGAAGAACAGACCGGCATTGAGGTTCACCTGAGCGGGCTTCCCCTGATCCGTACGGTGGTATCGGACAGGATACAGCAGGAAATGAAATTCTTTTTACTGGGCTCCCTGTTGCTGAGCTCATTGATACTGTTGCTTTTTTTCCGTTCGGTCAATACAACACTGCTTTCCCTGCTGGTGGTCATCTTTGGTGTGATATGGAGTGTGGGGATCATGTACCTATGCAGCTATAAGATATCCTTGCTTACGGCGCTTATCCCCTCATTGGTGGTGGTGATAGGGATACCCAACTGTATTTATTTCATCAACAAATATCATACTTCGTACCTCCGGCGAATTTCGGCTTCTTCTCCTGCGCCGGGTTCAAGTATACCGGCTTCCTACAAAACAGACGCGCTGGTAGAGATGGTGAGCAAGATGGGCGTGGTAACCCTTTTCTGTAATATTACCGCCGCCATCGGCTTTGCCGTATTCGCCCTCACCAAGAGTGCGGTGCTGAAAGAATTCGGTGTGGTGGCAGGCATCAGCATCATGGTGATATTTGTTATCTCCTTTATATTATTACCCGCGGTGCTCAGTTATTTGCCGCCGCCCAATACCAGGCAAACCAAATATTTATATAACCGCTGGCTGATCGCTTTTTTACTGCGTATTGAAAAATGGGTGCTGCACCATAAAAAGGTCGTTTATGGTGTTACGATAGTTGTGCTGCTCTTTGCCATCGCGGGAATATTCAGATTGAATAACGTGGCTTTTATTGTGGACGACCTTCCCAAAACGGACAAGATCTATACCGATCTGAAATTTTTTGAAAAAAACTTCAGGGGGGTAATGCCCCTGGAGATCGTGGTGGATACCAAAAAAAGATATGGACTAACGGGGATAAAGGCCCTGGCTGTTTTTGAAAAGATCGATTCCCTTTCACAATATATCGCGGCGCAAAAAGAGATGAACCGGCCATTGAGCATTGCCGAGGGATTGAAATTTGCAAAACAGGCTTTTTATGAAGGCGATTCGGCCAACTATACCCTTCCCAACAGTTTCGACGGCGCTTTTGTGGGGGAATATTTAAAACCCGGCAAAAGTGACAGCGGCAGTAAGAGTGGTTTTGCAAAAATGCTTGCGGGTTTTATGGATACCGCCCGGCAAACAACCCGTATCAGTGTGAGCATGGCCGACGTGGGCACGGTGAGGCTGCCTGCGTTATTAAAAGTCATCGAAGGGCGTGCGGATGAGTTATTTGATACTTCAAAGTATTCAGTTCAGCTAACAGGCACGAGTATCACATTTTTAGAAGGAAGCCGCTTTATCGTGAACGGGCTTAAGGAAAGTGTCTTCTGGGCCTTTCTGCTCATTGCCTGTTGTATGCTTTATCTGTTCAGGTCCTTCCGTATCCTGCTCTGTTCCCTGATCCCCAACCTGATCCCGTTGGTCATCACGGCCGGAGTAATGGGCTGGCTGGGGGTGCCTTTAAAACCCTCTACGGTACTGGTTTTCAGTGTGGCGCTGGGGATCGCGATCGACATTACGATACGGTTCCTGGTAAACTACAAGCAGGAACTGCCGGAGTACAAGGGAAATGTCATTGAAACCGTTTCTTCCACCATCAGGCATACAGGTTTAAGTATTGTTTATACCTCCCTGGTGCTGATCGCCGGTTTTATCATTTTTTGCGGAAGCAGTTTCGGGGGAACCAAGGCCCTGGGATGGCTCACTTCCGTTACATTATTGGTAGCCACTTTTACCAATCTGGTGCTTTTACCCGTGTTATTATTGCTGACCCAAAAAAAGGACTCCAAAAAGCCCGTTTAGCCGGTAAAAACATTAATTTTAAAAGCTGGTGAACAGGCTTTTACACGCCTGTACGCCCTATTAGGGCCATTTCGAAAACGAAAAGCAGCTTAAAGTGCAATAAACTTGTCAAACTATTTGACAATTACAGGGAATCTGATTTATATTTGTCACTATAAACTAATATGCAAATGAGAAAATTGATTTTAACCTTATCAGCGGTATTTGTATTTATACTAACTGCAGCTGCCCAGGACCGTACTATCAGTGGTAAGGTCACTAATGATAAAGGCACGCCCATTGAAGGCGTATCTGTAACCAGTACCAATGACCGCTTCGGTACACAAACCGGGAAAGACGGCACCTTCAAGATCACCGTTCCTACTTCAGTGAGAGCGCTCAAATTTTCTTATGTGAACTTCGGCTCGGAAATAAAGACGATCAGTAATACACTGGTTGTAAACGCTTCTTTAAGGCCGCTCAATACCAGTATGGAAGAGGTAGTGGTGATCGGTTATGGTACACAAAAGAGGAAGGAAGTTACCGGTAACATGACTTCGGTAAAAGGGCAAACGGTTACCGAAAAACCCGTTCAAAGTTTTGAACAGGCCCTGGCCGGCCGTGCTGCAGGTGTGCAGATCACCGTTCCCAGCGGTTTGTTGAATTCTCCCCCGGTTTTCCGTATCCGTGGTACCAATTCCATTTCCTTAAGTTCAGCACCTTTGATCATCGTTGACGGAATTCCGGCATTTTCAGGTGATTTCAGTGGTTCTAATGCTGCAGCCAATTCCCTGGCCAGCATTAACCCCGCCGATATTGAGAGTATTGATATCGCTAAAGATGCCGCAGCAACTGCCATTTACGGAAGTCGTGCTGCCAACGGGGTTGTATTCATTACCACCAAGAAAGGCCGTTCCGGTAAACCCAGGATCAACTATAATATGTCGATGGGCTTTACCAGCGTTTATGGAGTACCGAAGGTTTTAAATGCACAGCAGTACACCGATTATAAGAATTACGTGGCTTCTACAACAACCGGTGTCAACACCACCAATCCTGCCGGAGCCGGGTATGTTAAATACAACCTTACCCTTGGACCAAACGGGCAACCGATCGATACCCGTTGGGCCGACATCGTTTACCGTAATGGATTCAATCAGGATCATAACCTGAATATTTCAGGGGGTAATGAGAATACCAGCTATTATTTTTCTGCGGGATACACCAAACAGGAGGGGATCATTCAAAGAAATGATTTTGTGAGGAAGAACATGCTGATGAATGTAGACAGTAAAGTAAACAAAGCGGTTACCTTTGGGGCTAAATTATCCTACTCCAATGAACTGAATCTTGCCTCATCCGCCACAGGTGCCGTACCCGGGGAAGCATTTTCAACAGGAGGTTTCGGCCGCCTTGCCCTGGTAAATGCCCCAAGCATCAGCCCTTATAATAATGATGGCACTTACAATATCAGTCCGCTTGGTAATTTCATCGGCCAGATGGGCAATCAGTTGGCCACCGGACAGGTAGGATTTTATAACCCATCCTTCATATTTGACAAGAACCGGTCAAACAGTGAGACCAATCATATCCAATCCAGTGTCTACGCGATTATCAAGCCGGTTAGCTGGCTGACTTTTAAAACACAATACGGTGTTGATTACCTTTTCGTAGACAATGAATTATTCCGCAGCCCGCTGCATGGTGATGGTGTTACCAACAATGGAGACGCTTTCAGCACTTTGGGAAAATATAAAAGGTGGACATTCAGCAATACCGTACAGTTCGACAAGACGATCAGGGACAAGCATAATATCAGCGCACTGGCAGGTTTGGAACAGGACCGCAGGACCACTAATGGTTTCGGTTTAAGCCGCCGTGTACTTACCGATCCTGTTTACAATGTGATCCAGGGCGGTTTTACAACAGACGTGAATTCGGGCCTAGCTTATGGAGAAAATTACCTCCAGTCTTCTTTTGGCCGTTTGAACTATAACTACAACCGGAAATATTATCTCAGCGGAAACCTTCGCCAGGATAAATATTCAGCATTCCCTGGAACACAGGAAATATTCTGGGGTATTTCAGGAGCATGGGAAGTTGGACAGGAAAAATTCTGGAGAAAATTCCAGAATATATTCACCAGCTTCAAACTGAGGGCCAGTTATGGTAAAGTTGGAAATAATACCGCAGGTAATTATGATACCTACTCTCAATTTGGCTCAGGCGTTTATGGAGGTAATGCAACCGAGGTATTCAACTTTGCAGGAAACCCTAATTTGAAATGGGAGACCAGTAAGAAGCTGGACTTCGGAGGTTCGATTGGTTTCCTGAGAGACAGGATGAACCTCGAGATCACTTATTATAAAAATAATATCTCCAATTTGATATTGAACGTACCGCAGGCTCCTTCCGCAGGGGTGCCTAACAATGTTCCTCAAAACGTAGGAAAGATGTTCAATAAAGGTGTGGAACTCACCCTTTCAGGTACGCTTATACGCACTAAGAATTTCACCTGGTCAACCAATTTCAATTTTACCGGCAACGAGAACGAAGTGACCGAGCTGGCTCCTGGCCTTTCTGAGGTTTTGACAGCCACATCCGGTTTGGAAACAGTTACCAGAACCGCCCCGGGATATTCAGTGGGTTATATCTGGGTGGTACGTTCAGGAGGAGCGGATGTTCAATCCGGAAGAAGGATATTATATAATAAAGCCGGTAACACCATTATATACCGGTTCGGAACCTTGCCCGCAGGAGAATTCACCTACATGAACACGGATGGCACGCGCTATAACAAACAGGATGGAAGCGCCAATACCATTAACCAGGCTGCGGATGGCGTAATGTATGCCAATACGATCCCCAGGTCAGTAGGAGGATTCAGCAATACATTCAGGTATAAAGAATTTGACCTGGACGTTTTGTTTACCTACCAGGCCGGGTTCTCTGTTTATTATGGCACACATGCCGGTTTGTTCGATCAGCGTTTCTGGAATAACTCTATAGAAGTGCTGAGTGGCTGGAGAAAACCGGGCGATATCACCAATATTCCTAAACCTGTTTATGGGGATAATATATCAAACGGGTCTGGTTTACCCATGAGCTTTAATGTGTTCAAGGGTGATTTTATCAAACTGAAGAATGTAACATTGGGATATAATGTGCCTCAAAGTGTGATTGCAAAGGCAAAGATCACGAGCGCAAGGTTTTATGTGAGTGGACAAAATCTGCTGATATTCACGAAATATCCTGGTCCTGATCCCGAGGTTTCCTCTAACGGTAACGGATCCATTGGTCAGGGAATTGACAGGAACACGGTTGCCAACGGGCGTACTATAAGTTTTGGATTGAATATTGGTTTCTGATAAATAGTAAATTAATTAATAAAAATTGTTTAGAATGAAAAAACAGATCAAATATATCCTTGCATTGAGTTTGGTACTAACCTCTACGGTCTCTTGTAAAAAAGATTTCCTGACCCCGGTTCCCCAAACTACCATCAGTGACGCCACTGCTTTTGATACACCCGAACGGATGTTGGCAGCCATACGTGCCATGTACTCCAATTTAAAAAGTGGTAACTTTTACGGTGGCAGGTATATCGTGTATGGCGATATCCGGGGCGAAGATTTTATCAATGAAACCAGTAACCTGGTGACAGGCGCTGATGTATGGAGTTTAAATCCAACCGGAACCTCCCAGAATTCGGTTAAGAACCTCTGGGCGCAGGCCTATTTCACGATCAATCTATGTAATATTGCTATTGAAGGGGTAACCGCCAAGGGGCCAACCGTGGTAGGTGCAACCTTAACCAATAATTATCTTGGCGAAGCAAGACTGATCAGGGCGCTTTGCTATTACAGCCTTTTGCAATTCTATGCCAGGCCATTTGCAGATGGAAACGGAAGTATGCCCGGCTTACCATTACGGTTAACCGCTATCAAAGGCCCTGGTTTTTCTGACCTGGCAAGGAGCACCGTCGCTCAAACCTATGCACAGATCATCGCTGACCTTAATTTTGCAGAAACAAACCTGCCTCTGACCAATGCCACCGCTGAATTGAATACCACCCGTGCTCACCGTAATACGGCCATTGCGCTAAAGACAAGGGTATACCTGTCCATGGGAAATTATGCCAATGTGATCACTGAAGCCAATAAAATAGTAGCACAAAATGTGGCACCTTTCAGTGCTACTTCTGGTGTGCTCCACGCGCTGCAGCCCAGCATTTCAACTGTATTCCTTACAACATACAATACCACGGAATCAATTTTGTCCATGCCGATGACCTCTGCGGCAGGTGACAACCCGGGTACACAAAACCAGCTTGGTTTTTATTTTGTACGTAATGGCGGTGTATTGGGTTCCGCTGAATACTCCCTGAATCCATCAGGCATCATTGCTGACGCGGGATGGGGAGCAGCTGATGTCAGAAAGACGAGCCTGATCTTTACTAACGGATCCGGAAAAAAATTCCTGAATAAATATCAACTGCCTTCACCATATCTTGATTATCCTCCTATTATTCGTTACTCAGAAGTATTGCTCAACCTGGCAGAAGCCTTGGCCAGAACAAATGCCGGAGTAGATGCAAGGGGCCTGGCATTGGTGAATGCCGTTCGCCAGCGTTCAGATCCAAGTTGGACCATAGTTGCCGGCACCCAGGCTCAACTGATCGCTGCCATCATGCTGGAGAGAAGGATAGAATTTTTGGGAGAAGGGTTGCGCAACAACGACCTGATGCGCTTACTGCAAACCATACCAGCCAAAGGCTCTGTAGCCGCAAAACTACCGAGCGACCAGGGTTATATCTGGCCTATTTCTTCAGATGAAATGTCTTTGAACCATTTGATGATCGATAATTAATATCACTTGTTGTATATAAATGAAACCGTCCAGCCCCAAGCTGGACGGTTTTTTATTGAACCAATTTATTCAGAATTTTTAACACGGGTTTATTTCAACACTTCAGCCAGCTTGTTTTGCAATGCTTCTTCCCTTAGGCTTGTTGCGATGATCATTCCTTTCGGATCAACCAATACATTGTATGGAATGCCGTCAAAACCATACAAACCCACAACAGCGCTATTCCATTTTTTAAGGTCGCTGATATGCTTCCAGTTTAATTTATCATCTGCAATGGCTTGCAACCAGGCCGATTTATCATCATCCAGTGAAACACCCAACACGGTAAAATTTTTATCCTTATACTTGTTATAAACTGCAACTACATTGGGGTTCTCTCCGCGGCAGGGGCCGCACCAGCTTGCCCAGAAATCAACCAGCACGTACTTACCACGTAAACGGCTAAGCGAAAAAGGTTGTCCATTCACGTCATTCATGGTGAAATCGGGTGCCATGCTGCCTTCGTGGGGGATGCCCTTTTTGGCTTCTTCCTGCTGTTTCATCTGCGCCAGCATTGTGTTGTATTGCGCCACGATGGTGGCAACTGCGTTGTGTCCGGGAAAGCGGGCAGATAAACCTGCAACCGTTTTTTGTAACTCCTTTGGATCGATGGCCCTTGTATAACCCAGCGCAAAAAGGGCCATCACCGGGTTGGAAGAGGTGTCGATGTATTTGATGATGAAATTCTTAGCGGAAGTATTGGCGTCTTCAAAATGCTTCGACTCGACGGTGATGCTGCTGTCCGCGTTTTTTTTGGTTTTCAGCTGCTCCAGTTTTTCCGCAAGCGATGATAAGAGGGTGCGTTGTGAGTCGATGGTCACTATAAATTGTTTTAATAATCCATTGGCAGTCGAGTTAAAAGAAGGACCTTTTAAACTCCGGTCAGTGATATCGGCTGTAAAACTGATACTGGTATTGTCATTGATGAAAATGAAACCGGTATTGTCTTTTTCCAGCCGTATCCTGTACAGGCCCTGCTCCGGGGCAATAGCTGCAAGCCGGAACGTACCATTTTTTATTTCAGCGGTATCCAGCACTTCAGGGTCTTTCTGACTGAAGAATAATTCTTCAAGATAAATTTTCTGGTCAGGGGCATTTTTCAATTGCCCGGTAACGCTGAACTTTCCTTTATCAGCGGAATTATTGCAGGAGAACAAAAGAACGGCAAGTATTGCCGGCAGTAACAGGGTTTTCATTATTTATGTATTTAATTTTTCTTCCAATATTTTATTTACCAATTGCATGTCGGCCTTACCCATACTGCGTTTTTTCACTTCACCTGCAAATAAGCCCAAAAGGCCTTTTTTTCCTTTTTTGTAAGCCGCTACCTTATCTGGCATTGCCGCCAAAACTTCGTTTACCCATTGCTGTATTGAGGCATCATCGTTTTCCTGTACCAGGTTCATTTCAGTAGCCAGTTGCAGAGGTTCTTTGTCCGGATTTTTCAGTAACGCGGTAAACAGTTTTGACGAGGCCGTACTGAAACTGAGCTTTCCTTCTTCCACCAAATTGATCAGGCGTGCAAGTTTTTCCGGGGGTATTGTGAATTCCGTTATCGGGATGGACCTTTCATTCAGATGGCTTTTAACCGGTCCCAGCATCCAGTTCGCAGCCGCCTTGTAATTAGCGGTATGTTTTATCACCAATTCATAAAAAACGGCTTGCTCC
>JAYWAZ010000030.1:0-7251 GCA_043781975.1 Bacteroidota bacterium | reverse complement strand
GTTGGCGGAACCCCCCTTGCAGGAGGAACCTATACTGTGGGTGCAACTGAAACCTATCTTACCCTGACGGCGGTGGCTGCTGAATTAAGCGCCAGGCCCATCACCGGTAACGTGATCTTTGAATTGACCAACAATTACTCGGGTGCAGGAGAGATCTTCCCCATTGTTTTCAACCAGCCATCCTACACGGTCACCGGCCCATTGACAATCACAATCAGGCCGGCTGCAGGAGTGGCTACTGAAAGGGTGACCTCCGGTGACCCCGGTGCTTCCAATGCATTGATCGTACTTGATGGCATGAGAGATCTGACACTTGATGGCCGCCCCGGAGGTGTTGGCTCCGCATTGATGTGGCGTTTTACAAATACAAGAGACGGAGTTGGATCCCTTATCGGCCCGGCCTTTGTACTGCAAAATGATGCAATACGAAATACGCTTAAATACCTGACCTTACAATCGAACTCCAACACGGGTAACCTGGGTGTAATCAATATCGGTTCTACTTACTATGGTGGAAAAGGCAATAGCCTGAATACGATCGACCATTGTGATATTGGTCCGAATACGGCGGGTGTCCTGGTCGTTCCACCGAACCCGGTAAGAGGTATTGCCGCAGTGGGTGGCGGTTCAAATTCTTACAATAACGGCAACACCTATTCGAATAATAATATCCATGATTTCCATAGTACGGTTTCAAATCCTGTGGGTATTTTTGTCGCCGGTGAAACGGGTATAACTATAACTGGTAACAGCATTTATGAAACAGCTCCACGCGTAGGATGGGGTGCTTTCGGACTTGGTATTGCTGTCAACGGCGCTACAGGACCCGGTATGTCTGTTACAAATAATTTCATTGGAGGATCTGCTCCATTGTGCGCAGGTGCGCCCATGACGCTTACCACAATTGTTGGTGCGCTTCCTGTTTTCTATGCAATACAAACCAATACGGGACTTTGTACTTCCGCATCTACGATCAGTGGCAATACAATGACCAATTGGAACCTCACCTCGGGTAATACTACTGCAGGTTCTATCGTTGCCTGTGGTATAAACCCGGCAACAAACACCAACCAGTTCCCGCTTACTATTACAAATAACATAATAGGAAGTACTACGGTTGACGCAACTGTTTCTCCTGCCATTGTATTGACATCAACCAGTACGGCAGCACCATCAAATTTCTCCGGTATTTTTACCGCTGTAAGCGGTATTTCAAACATCAGTAACAACCAGGTCGGGGGTGTGAAGCTTGTTGCTACCGGTACGGGTACCACTGCATTCATTGGTATACAACATCAAACTGCAGGTGTATCTGCAAATATTGACAACAACCTGATCGGAAGTTTGGCAACCGCTAATAATATTGTTCAAAATTCCAATGCTACCGTTACAGGTATTGCTCATACCAGTACACTTGCCAACAGTAATGCATCGATCAGTAATAATACGATCGCTAATATTTTATATAACGCGGCAGTGGCTGGTACATCGCAAACATTTACAGGGATAAACGGTGCAGGTGGCGCTCCATTGACGATCATTGGTAATACCATTCGTGACGTTGTGGGAAACAATCATGCATCACTTACCGGCCTCAGTATGACATCCAGTGGTATCGGAACGATCATCCGTGGTAATACGATCCGAAACTTTACGATCAACCCTCAAACAGCATCAACGACCATAACCGTTCAGGGAATTTCCACAAGTAGCAGCACTTCTACAGGTGTGATAGAAAAAAACCTGATCAATAATCTGGTAAACGGGTCAACAAGTACCGGTTCGGCACTCTATGGTACGAACAACCAGTTTGGTGCAAACTGGACCTATTCCAACAATATGATCAGCCTGGGAACAGGTACAACGGGTGATATCACTATCCGTGGAATATATGATTTCAGTACACCTGCCACAACAGGAGGGATGAACTATTATTACAATACCGTAAGCATTACCGGCGCTGCTGCCGGCGGCATCAACAATACTTATGCTTATTATAATGTAGATGGAAATACGGTTGGTTTGAAATCGTTCAGAAATAATATTTTCTCCAATACCCGTACATCCGGAACCGGATTGGGTTATGCAGTTTCACATACCAGTTCATCCATCACGTCTGCCAGTATCTCATCCAATTATAATGATCTCTATTCAGCCACTACGGTTGCACAATGGCAGGGTACTGCAGTAGGTAATAATTATACTTTTGCCGGTTGGAAGACTGCGACGGCTGGTGATGCGAACAGTGTATCCATATTACCTGTTTTCGTTAGCGTTAGCGACCTGCACCTAAGTAATGCCACAGGCGCCAACTGGTGTTTGAATGGATCCGGAATTGTGATCCCAACAATAACAACGGATATTGATAACCAGGTTCGCAGTGTGCTGGTTGCACCGCTTGGTCCGGATATGGGAGCCGATGAATTTACCGCTACCATTGCAGCTTCACCGGCTACACCGGCTGCTCAAACCATCTGCAGCGGAGCTGCGATAACAAATATCGATTTAACCGGCGGCACAACCTATACCTGGACAAGGGATAACGGCGATTTGGCCAGCGGGGCAGTTCAGGGCATTGCCGCCATTGGTTCCGGTACGCCCATCACCGGTTCGTTAACCAATACCACGGCCGCTCCGGTAACAGTAACTTTTACCATCATACCTTTTGACGTAAGCGGTTGCCCGGGCCCCAGCTTTACTGCTACTGTATTGGTAAATTCTGTTCCAACAGGCGGAACCGTGGCAGCAGACCAGACGGTCTGTTCTGGCGGTGATCCTGCATTATTTACTCAAACTGTTGCCTCAACAGGAGGTGGAACATTATCCTACCAATGGCAGAGCAGTACAACAGATTGTACCAGCGGCTTCAGCAATATACTGGGTGCAACCAGTACAACCTATGATGCACCCGCAGGCTTATTGGTAACCACCTATTACAGGAGGGTGACCACTAGCACACTCAACACTGCAACCTGTACAGCAAACAGTAATTGTATAACCGTTACCATCAATAATGTCACGGGCGGAACCATAGCAGCAGGCCAGACGATCTGTTCCGGCGGCGACCCTGCAGCATTTACACAAACTGTAGCCTCAACCGGTACCGGTGGATTAAGCTACCAGTGGCAGAGCAGTACAACAGATTGTACCGCAGGCTTCAGCAATATACTGGGTGCAACGAGTACAACCTATGATGTACCCGCGGGTTTATTGGTAACCACTTATTACAGGAGGGTTACTACCAGTGGACTCAATAGCGTAAACTGTACGGCCAATAGCAATTGTATAACCGTGACTGTAAATAATGTCACGGGCGGAACCGTAGCAGCAGACCAAACGATCTGTTCAGGCGGCGACCCAGTAGCATTTACACAAACGGTAGCCTCAACCGGTACCGGTGGATTAAGCTACCAATGGCAGAGCAGTACAACAGATTGCACTAGCGGCTTCAGCAATATACTGGGAGCAACGAGTACAACTTATGATGTACCCGCAGGCTTATTGGTAACCACCTATTACAGGAGGGTTACTACCAGCGGACTCAACAGTGTAAACTGTACGGCCAACAGCAATTGTATAACAGTGACCGTAAATAATGTCACGGGCGGAACCGTAGCGGCAGACCAAACGATCTGTTCAGGCGGCGACCCAGTAGCATTTACACAAACGGTAGCCTCAACCGGAAGCGGTGGATTAAGCTACCAGTGGCAGAGCAGTACAACAGATTGTACCGCAGGCTTCAGCAATATACTGGGTGCAACGAGTACGACCTATGATGTACCCGCAGGCTTATTGGTAACCACTTATTACAGGAGGGTTACTACCAGCGGACTCAACAGTGTAAACTGTACCGCCAACAGCAATTGTATAACGGTAACCATAAATAATGTCACCGGCGGAACCGTAGGATCAGACCAATTGATCTGTTCAGGCGGCGACCCTGCAGCATTTACACAAACGGTAGCCTCAACCGGAAGCGGTGGATTAAGCTACCAGTGGCAGAGCAGTACAACAGATTGCATCAGCGGCTTCAGCAATATACTGGGTGCAACGAGTACAACCTATGATGTACCAGCAGGCTTATCGGTAACCACCTATTACAGGAGGGTTACTACAAGCGGACTCAACAGTGTAAACTGTACCGCCATCAGCAATTGTATAACGGTAACGATTAAACCCCTTCCAACTATTACGGGTGTTGTGGTAGAACCATCAACCTGCGTTTCCGCAGACGGTACCATCACGTTATCTGTAGGTACAACAGAGAATTTCGACGGGCTTGTACCTCCAGCATTACCCGCCGGATGGGTGGCCACGAATTTAGCCGGCCCGGCCCCGCTCTGGGTAACTTCTAATGCAGGTAATCCAACACCTTCGTTTGTTTCTGCACCGAATGCAGCTTTCGTGGATGATCCCGGTACTATTTCGGATAAACAGTTGGTGACATCACCATTTACACCTGTTGCAGGTGGAACGATCAGTTTCCAGAACAACTACTTTACAGAAAGCGGTTGGGATGGCGCCGTATTAGAGATCTCTATTAATGGCGGAGCTTATCAGGATATCATAACTGCCGGTGGCAGCTTTGTAACCGGTGCCTATAATCAAACAGTCATAAGTTCAGGCAACCCATTGTCCGGACGCTCAGCCTGGTCAGGAAGCAGTGGCGGATTCATCACATCCACCATCAATATACCTCCTGCAGCAGTGGGCCTGCCCTGCAAATTAAAATTCCGTTTGGGATCTGATGCAAGTGTATCCGGACAGGGTTGGAGAATTGATGACCTCTCTGTTGGAGCAGGTGCACCCGGTCCATTTACGTACGCATGGACGGGAACCGGCGTTAACCCGGTAACCCAGAACCAGTCTGGCCTCACAGTGGGTTCATATACTGTCACTGTAACTTCGGCCAATAACTGTAGCAGTTCCGCAACCTTTAACCTGATTGGCCCGGGTAGCTGTTCTATCTGTCCAACCATGGCCAGCCTGGTTACAGCACCATCCGGTGTTACCTGTACAAGTACAACACCCAATACGAATATTGCCGTTTCTGGTCTTACCAATATGGGTAATACCTATGGCATCATTTTTAAATATTCAGCAACTGCACTGGCAAATCCATATGCCGGAGGTACACTCATCGCGGCCATACCGAACAGTTTGGGTATGACCAGCGCGAATACAAATACCAATTTCACGGTACCGGGTAACTATTATGTATATGCGATCCTGACACCGACGCCGATCGATCCGTCATGTCGTCCGTATATGATCGTTCCATTGACGGTCACTGCAACGCCAACACTTACAATGGGACCAAACCCGGTTGTATGTTCCGGCACCACCAGTGCTCCGCTGACCTATACGGCCACCAATGCTTCAGTGAATGTGAACCTGGTCGCCAACGGTAGTTTTGAAACATCCAATTTATCGGCATGGAGCATCCTCGGTCCGGGTACGGTCAGCTGCGACCAGGCCTTTGCCGTTTATTCGGGCAACTATGATCCTTGCGGATTTGGTACATCTGTCTGTGGTGGCGGATTCAATTTCACGCCACCCGTTGGAACCTATGGTGTATCGGCCGCCTTTGACGGCGCCGGTCCATTGACCAGGAATCTAAGGCAAACGATCGCGTTGCCGGCCACCCTAACAGCAGCCACCCTGCACTTCAGTGACCAGTATTATGCCACTTTTGGGGGCGCCAACCGTACACTGGATGTAAGGGTACTGGATGCAACCGGAACTGTTGTCCTGGCGAACCTGTATAACCTGAACCTTGCCGCCGGCACTTATTGCCAGGCATGGACGGCTAAGAACCTCAATGTGCTTGCAGCCTTGCAGCCCTATGTAGGTCAAAACGTGATCCTTGATTTTAAAATAACGATTCCTCAGAACTTTAGCGGTCCGGGCTTCTATGCACTCGATGACGTGAGCCTGAACGTGACCACTTCACCAACCTATAGTATTGTGTGGACGGCACCGGCCATCACCGCCGGCTTCGCGAATGTGACCAATGCGCCATTGCCTCCGGGTGTCATATCCGTAGCGGTTCCACCGGCAGCTCCACCATCAGTTTATAATGGTACAATAACCATCAGTAATGGTTATTGCAGCGCCACCCAGAACTTCACGGTAACGGTGAACCCGATCCCGAATGTAACGGTACCGGCTAGCCAGGCTTTCTGTAATGGTACTTTATTGCCGTCGGGCACCTTTAATTTCACGACGACAACATCCAGCGGCGGAGCGGGCAAGATATTGCTGCTGCACGCAGACAATGGTGTTGTTCCAAATACATTGCGTTCACAATTACTCGCCTTGCCGGGCGTGTCACAGGTTGATGAATTTAACGGTACAGCGGGAACGCCAACACTGGCACAACTGCAGGCTTATAATGTAGTGGTTCCTTTCAGTAATGCGGGCTGGGCAAACCAGGTCCTGGTGGGCAATAACCTGGCCGACTATATTGACGGCGGCGGCGTTGTTGTTTCGCTAAATTTTGACTGGTATGGCGGCTCACAAAGTATATTGGGCCGCTGGCAAACGGGCGGTTATTCTCCCTTCAATAATAATGCGGGCGTGAACTTCAGCAATGGAACATTGGGCGCCTTCACGGCGGGCCATCCGCTGATGGCTGGTGTGGCTACACTGAATGCATTCTTCAGGGAAACGGCAGTGCTGGCCGCTGGCGCCACACAGGTGGCGGCCTGGAATGACGCCACTCCGCTGATGGCCTATAAAGGCAGGGCGGTGGCCATGAGCGCCTACCTGGGCGATAATCCAAACGCCTATTCGGGCGACTTTGCCAAAGTGATCGTCAATGCCGGCAACTGGCTCAACGGCAGCGGCACTACGATATTTAACTGGACCAATAATAATACCACGATCGGTCTGCCGGGCGGTGGCACGGGCAATACCCTGCCCACCTTCACGACGGCCAATCCGGGCACTACGCCCAATGTGGCCACCATAACGGTAACGCCTGTCTACACCAATAACGGCAGCCCGGTGGTGAGCTGTTTCGGTCCTTCAAAGACCTTTACGATCACGGTGTTGCCCACACCATCTGTGGATCAGCCGGCCAGCCAAACGGCATGCAACAATACGTTGACATTACCGGTTAATTTCTCGGGCAATGTACCGGGCGGATCGTACAACTGGGTGAACAATACGCCATCGATCGGCCTGGCAGCGAGTGGTACGGGCAATATTGCTTCATTCAATGCAACCAATGCGACCAATGCGGCGGTA
>JAYWAZ010000029.1:0-7263 GCA_043781975.1 Bacteroidota bacterium | reverse complement strand
TCAGCGCATATTTTTTGCTGATGATCGCATAGCTATAGGTCTCATCATCCAACCGGATCGACTCTTCTCCCGTGGATTCTGAAATATCCAGCTTCATACTAACGTGTGGATCGATCAGGAATTTTAAAAATACCGGGACCCTCAGTTCATACCCGCTGAATCGTATTGGGATATTGTCCTGGAAATACCAGTCATCCAGGTGACTGTAGGATTCACGTGTGACGGTGTACCTGTATTCGACAACGCTTCCTGGTCTTACCTCGGGAAAGGCAAAGCTGATAAGGGAATGGCGCTTGTCGGTGTTTTTCCGGAATATAAAATTCTTATCCAGTTTTGCGGTTACAATTTTGCCTCCTCCATCCAAATTGTATGTATATCCCTCGATGTCATCCAGTTTTTCGATATTATCCCTGCTGTAAAAAGGGAGTTTGATATCAGCATAGGATAAGCCTTTTTCATTCAGTATCTTTATGCGTACCCGGTAATTCGACACGGTCCTGAATATCTTACGCCCCCGCTGGTATTCGGTCTTTTCCCAGTCGATCAGTTTGAACGCTTCGGCCCCTTTATCAAATTCACAATCCTTCAATTCAAGGTCGGCTTGGTCGATAACCCCGAATACGGGTTGATCTTTCTGGGCAAGGAGATTACCTTTGATGCCGAAAAGAAGCAGGAAAATGACAAGTGATCTCATTTACTTTTTCACTTTACTACAATTTAAATAAAATCAATTAGACAATTGTATAATGTTATTACTAATTTCAATTATTATACTGAATGAATGAAACCTGTACGCTGGACATTATTCCTGATGGTGATCGGCTCCTGCCATGCACAGCCGGGCACATCAAAACTAGAGACCAATAAAGACGATAATACGCTGCTGTGGGAAATAAGCGGGAACGGACTTTCCGCACCCAGCTACCTCTTCGGTACTTTTCATTTGCTTTGTGGTAAGGATATCCATTTCAGCAATTCACTGAAAAGCGCTTTTAATAATAGTAATGAGGTCTATATGGAACTGGATATGGACGACCCATCCACCCTGCTGAGCGGGATGCTGCTGATGAACATGAACAACGGGAAAAAACTGCAAGACCTCTTTAAGCCCGAAGAATACAAACGGCTGGATACTTATTTCAATGATTCCCTGAATACTTCCCTTAGCCTGTTCCAGCGGATGAAACCCGCTTTTTTGGAATCGATGCTGTACACCAAAATGATCCCCTGCAAAACGATCAGCGGGGTAGAGGAGGAATTAATGAAACTGGCAAAAGACGACAAGAAAGAGATCCAGGGACTGGAGACCATGGCCTTCCAGGCTTCGGTATTCGACAGCATACCCTATGAAGACCAGGCGAAGGAATTGCTGAAAACGGTCGATAGCATGGATGCCTACAAATTGTACTTTGATACGATGATTATGGTGTACAAAAGCCAGCGCTTAAACGAAATTGAGGCACTGTTCAGCAAAAGTGAATTCGGGATGGAAGAGAACCAGGATCTTCTGCTGAATAACCGCAATAAGAACTGGGTGAAACAACTGAAAGACATCATGAAAAAAGAGCGGGTATTCATTGCCGTTGGAGCCGGGCACCTGGTAGGAGAGCAGGGGCTGATCGCGTTGCTGAGAAAGGAAGGGTATACGTTGAGGCCGGTGGAGAATAAGTGAAGAGAAACTGCAAGACACAAGCTGCAAGGGGGTAAATTATATATTGAAGGGTTGTTTGTGTTCGCGTGCTGCTCCCTTGAAGCTTGCTGATTGCAGCTATTTAATCACCACTTCCTTCACCAACACTTCCCCCAACGCCTCATTCACCCGCTCCATGATCTTTTCTTTTTGATACAGCAGCTCGTTTTTCAACGGGGCCACCGTGGTGGTGATGAACAAGGTATGATTGATGATCTGTATCTTCTCCGTGTATTTGGCAATGGTCTTTCCCATCAGTTCCCCCCAGATGTCTTCAATGCGCAAGGCCTGGATACCGCTTTTGAGCCGGCTCTTACTTAAGAACTGTTGTATGGCATCCTGTAATGAAATTTCACCCATGGGGCAAAGATACAGGATACTGGATACTGGATGCTGGATACTGGATGCTGGATACTGGATGCTGGATGCTGGATAGGGCCTAATTATTGAAGAGGTTTTACTATATAGAATAGCAAAGTTTCGCCTGCCCAGCAGAAGCTAACTATTTCGTTTGCTCCGATCCAGTATCCAGTATCTGGCACTTTCTACAGTTCGATCACCTGGAATTTCACGTGCAACCCTTTAAAAGCTTCTTCCAGCCTGTCTTTGTGCGTATCGGTGATGAAGACCTGTCCCGCATTTTCATTACAAACCCAATGCAGCAATTGCCGCATGCGGTTATCATCCAGTTTTTCAAATACATCATCCAGCAGCAATAACGGGGCGAATCCCTTGTTCGTTTTTAATAATTCAAATTCGGCCAGTTTCAGGGCGAACAATAAACTTTTCCTTTGTCCCTGTGAGGCCGTGGTCTTGAAAGGCTGGCCATTCAGCTGCATGCCGATATCGTCTTTATGGATGCCGGCATTGGTTCGCTGCAGTAAAAAATCCTTCTCACTGAACTGGTTCAGCAGATCGATAAAGGGCGTTTCATTGAGTAGGCTGTCGTATTGCAATGCCACCGCTTCATTATTATCCGCGATGCGGTGATAAAATTCCTGCACCAGCGGGATCAGATGGCCGCAAAATATTTTCCTGCTTTCATGAATCAGGTTACCGGGTTGTATCAATTGCTCGTCCAGTATCTCCAAAAGCGGCCAATCCGTTTTACCCTGTTCGGCAAAACGTTTCAATAAACTGTTGCGCTGCTGCAAGACCTTATTATACACGATCAGTTGCTGCAGGTATTCACCATCCATCTGGCTCAGCACGGTATCCATGAAACGCCGCCGTTCTTCGCCGCCACCCGTGATCAGCTCAATATCATCCGGCGCGATCATCACTACGGGGAATTGGCCGATATGTTTGGATAATTTTTCATAAGGCACATCATTCAGCAGCAATTCTTTTTTTCCGGTACCCCGGTTGATGCAAACAAGTTTCTGCGCTGCCTTATCCAGTTCGAATATTGCTTCCAGGCGGAACCCGTCCTTATCAAATTGAATGGTCAGTCCGTCGGTAACGGAAAAATAACTTTTAGTGAAACAGCAATAATAGATGGCGTCCAGCAAATTGGTCTTGCCCTTGCCGTTCAATCCGCAGATGCCGATCACCCTTTCGGAAAATTTGAATTCACCCAGGCCATAATTTTTGAACTGGGTAATGTTTATTCTTTTAAGTGTTAACATCGGGCTGCAAGATAAGAAATGTCTGAACGGGGATTGGGGTGGAATGAGCAGTTCCTAAGGATTTATACATTTTAGTAATACTTTTTTTATGAAGGCATTTGAACCTGGAATAAAATCAAAAATATCCTATTGATCCTTCCAAATCTCCGTTCAGATTATATTGCTTCATTAAGTCCCGAAATTATTATTCAGCACAATGGAATGGCTCCTCATTCCCCGGGGCAGGTTCCATAATGTTGCCCAAGGATTTAAAGCAGGGTAGCCCCTAAAAAACTCATAACCCAAAACTGTAAACCGAAAACTGAAAACCCTTATCTTTGCCGCCTAAAATTATACCCATTGGCCACCAAGTTTTCGAAGGAAACTTATCTATACTGGTACGAATTGATGCTTTTACTGCGTCGCTTTGAAGAAAAAGTTGGCCAGCTCTATGGTATGCAGAAGATACGCGGCTTTTGCCATTTGTACATCGGGCAGGAAGCGGTTGCCGCAGGTTGCATGACCGCCACCAACACTGATGACAAATTCATCACCGCCTACCGCGACCATGCCCTGGCCATCGCCAAGGGAATTACTCCCAAGGCCTGCATGGCGGAATTGTTCGGAAAAGCGACGGGTTGCAGCAAAGGAAAGGGAGGAAGCATGCACTTCTTCGGGTTAAAAGAGAATTTCTTTGGCGGCCATGGCATCGTGGGCGCCCAGATAGGTACCGGTGCGGGACTTGCATTTGCTGAAAAATACCGCGATACAAAAAACGTGGTGCTTTGTTTTTTCGGCGACGGCGCCGCCAGGCAGGGCATACTGCATGAGACCTTTAATATGGCCATGCTATGGGACCTTCCCGTGGTATTCATCTGTGAAAATAATAATTATGCAATGGGTACTTCGGTGGCCCGTACCAGCAAAGTGCTGGATATTTATAAACTGGCCGACGCCTATGATATGCCGGGCGACAGTGTGGATGGCATGAGCCCCGAAGACGTGCACAACGGTGTACTCAGGGCGGTGAACAGGGCCCGTGAGAAGGGCGGACCTACCTTACTGGAAATAAAAACATACCGTTATAAGGGACACAGTATGAGTGATCCGCAGAAATACAGGAGCAAGGACGAAGTGGAAGAATACAAGGAAAGAGACCCAATAGACCATGTTTTGAAAATGTTGAAGGAAGAATACAAGGTGGAGGATGTGGCCATTGAAATGATCATGGAGCGGGTGAAACAACAGGTAGACGAGGCCGTAACCTTTGCGGAAGAAAGCCCCTGGCCCGATGACAACGAACTGCTGAAAGATGTATATGTGCAGGAAGATTATCCGTTTATTACAGACTAAACTTTTTAATTCATAATTCATAATTCTTAATCAATACAATGGCAGATAAGCAAGTAAAAGCAACAGAAATACCGGATGTGGTAGCAAGGGCCAAAGGCTTTTGGGAGAAGTACAGCAAACGCATCATGATTGCAGGCACCGTAGTGATCTTACTCGGTGGCGGATATTTTGGCTATAAGTATTTCTACAAATTGCCAAAAGAACAAAAAGCCAGTGAACTGGTCTTCCCTGCGGAGAAACTCTTTGGCAAAATGGCGGGTACATCCAGCTATAACAAAGACACCGTGAATATTGTACTCAATGGTGGTAACCTGGGCGGGTCAAACGTTACCGGGCTATTGAAGATCATCAGCAATTATAGTGGAACCTCTTCTGCCAACAGGGCCGAATACATGGTGGGAGCCTGTTACCTGCAGTTAAAAGAGTTTGACAAAGCCATTAAACACCTGAAAGAATTTGACGGCAACGGGGCCAACCAGATACAAAGCAAGGCTTATATCTTACTGGGACATGCTTATGCCGAACAAAAGAAGACCGATGACGCCCTGAGCTATTATAAAAAAGCTGCTTCGGTAGATGAAAAAGATGAAGGCATCGCAACAGAAGCCCTCTTCATTGCCGGCATGTATGCCGAAGCGATGGGCAAGACAAAGGACGCGATCGAAATATACCAGAAAATAAAAGATAATTATCCTGCCAACCAGCGCGTGATGATGGGTGAAGCTGACAAGTACCTAGCCAGGTTAGGTGTAATCAAATAACGGAAAATATCATGTCGGTCTCATCACCAGCCAATTTTTTAACTGCAGGCATCCCACTACCAACGGATGCCTGTGTTGTGATCGTGCGAACCGCCTGGAACGCCGCAATCGTTGATAAACTTGAAGAAGGTTGCACCCGAATACTGAATGCGCACAAAATCATCCACTCCACCATCATAGTGCCCGGCGCTTTCGAGATCCCTTTCACCATCAGGTCTTACTGGGAAATGGTGAAATACAGGGAAAACAAACCACTCGCCTTTATTGCATTGGGTTGTGTGCTAAGGGGCGATACTCCGCATTTTGAATATGTTTGCAGGGGGGTGACTGATGGGGTGATGCAATTGAATTTATTCCTGCCCGTACCCGTCATATTTGGAGTGCTCACTGTGGATGACCAGTTACAGATCGATGAAAGGACCGGCGGAAAACATGGACACAAAGGAGAAGAAGCCGCTTATGCAGCGCTGAAGATGATAGAAATTATCGGTAGTTTTAAATAAAATATATGCGAGTCCTTTTTTACTGCCTGCTGCTGATCGGCCTTGGCGCATGTAACAATTCGGCCAAGAACGATCAACCCGCTACTAAAGACACGGTTTCAACAGCGGTTAAAGCCGATTCCGCATTGAGCTACATCCACAGTTTTGGCGATTCAGTCCTGGAAGATAAGATCACGGACGCATTGATGAAACTGTCTTTTGTAAAAAAATCAAACGCTTACATAGATTCTTTTAGCAATCACAAGCATGGGATCGCGTTCATGGTCGACAGCCTGGGCAAGGGTGAGCAGGAAATTTCAGTGAAAGCGGGCTACAACGGAGACGAAAGGTTTGAAACCTATTACATGTTCTACGTGAATCCAAAAACCATGGAAATAAAAGTGTATGACGTGGTCAATGACAAAAAAATGTCCGTCAAGGAATATATAAAATCACAACGCCCCTTATGAAAGTCCAGCTTTTTATACCCTGTTTCATCGACCAGCTTTACCCGCAAACGGCGTTTAATATGGTTAAGGTGCTGGAGAAGGCCTGCTGCGAAGTGCAATACAATACCAACCAGACCTGTTGCGGTCAGCCAGCCTTCAACGCCGGCTTCTGGGATGAATCGCGGGCGGTCTGCAACAAGTTCATGAAAGACTTTGCCGGTGCGGATTATATCGTGGCCCCGAGCGCCAGCTGCATCGGGTTTATCCGCAACTATTATCCCAAATTATTCGAGAATTCCGCCGTTCACAACCAAGTAAAGGATATGGGTAAACGCAGTTATGAGTTCACCGAATTTTTGACCGACGTGCTGAAGATCGAGAACTTTGGCGCCGAACTGAACGCGAAAGCCACCTATCACGACAGCTGTGCGGCGCTGAGAGAATGCAAAATAAAGGAAGGCCCGCGCAGGCTCCTCAGCCATGTCAGGGGACTGGACCTGGTGGAAATGAATGAATCGGAGACCTGTTGCGGATTCGGCGGTACATTCGCGGTAAAGTTCGATTCCATCTCCATCGCCATGGCCGACCAGAAGATCAACCACGCCCTTGATACCGGTGCGGAATACATCATCTCCACCGACCTCAGCTGCCTCATGCAACTGGAGGGTTATATCAGGAACAAGTCGCTTTCATTGAAAACGATGCATATGGCCGATGTACTTGCCAATGGATGGGAATAGGCGCCATTTCGTTTCATATTTCCATCTGCCTTTTACTAATCCGGGCGGAGCCGCTTTTCGTATATACTTCAAACTAAAAAAATTGAAAAAGATCATCCTCTGCACCGCCATAGTATTGACCGTCGTCTCCTGCAATAATGATAAAAAAACGATCGTCGCCGGTACTTTTATCGACAGCCTC
>JAYWAZ010000028.1:0-2615 GCA_043781975.1 Bacteroidota bacterium | reverse complement strand
AAAGTACAACAGACCCGTTGAATAACTCTCCTTCAGGGGATGGGGGCAAGTGGATCCGCATCATAATGCATATTCATTCCACCGTGTTTTATCTTCATGTCATTATTATTAAAACTCTATTCTTAATTATATTTTTCAAAGTACAACAGACCCGTTGAATAACTCCACTTATGGAACATCCCGATCATTTCGGGAAGGGGATGGGGGCAGCTAATATCTCCGCCAGCACTGCCTGCGCCGCCCAGACCCTGTTGGCGGCCTGCAGCGTGACCAGGCTGTTCCTGCCATCGAGCACCTCATCACTCAATTCAACATTCCGCCGAACGGGGAGGCAATGCATCACCCTGGCATTGTTGGTGATCTTTAATTTTTCATTCGTCAGCATCCATTCGGAACCGTTATTCAATATTTTTCCGTAATCAGCATAAGCGCTCCAGTTCTTTACATACACATAATCGGCGTCTTTCAATGCTTCCTGCTGGTCATGAACGATGGCCGCCCCGCCTGTAAAATCTTCGCACAATTCATAGCCTGCGGGATGCGTGATCAGGAATTCGGCTCCACCCCAGGCCGCCATCCATTGCGCAAATGAATTGGCCACACACTGCGGTAAAGGTTTAATATGCGGGGCCCAGGTAAGTATCACTTTTGGTTTCCTGTTTTCAGGGAAAGTTTCTTTAATGGTAAGCAGGTCTGTTAGACTTTGCAGGGGATGTAAGGTGGCTGATTCAAGACTTACAACAGGTATGCCCGTGAATTGAATGAACGCATTGATCACTTTCTCGCTGTAATCCTCCTCCCTGTCCTTTAAAGCGGGAAAAGAACGGATACAGAGGATATCAAAATAACTGCCCAGCACGGGCGCCGCGTCTTTAATATGCTCAACGGCGGTTCCATTCATTACCGCGCCTTCCCCGAATTCCATCGCCCATCCATCCTTATCCACGTTGAACACAATGGCTTCCATACCCAGGTTTTGTGCGGCCACCTGTGTACTTAAACGGGTACGCATAGACGGGTTGAGGAACAGCAGTCCTACCCTTTTACCCTCCCCCTGTCCTTTACCTGCAAAGGGGTTCGCCTTGAAGGCAAGTGCTTTTGCAACAAGGGCGTTGATGTCAGTCACGTCGTTTACCGAGATAAAATTTTTCAATTTTTTATTTTATTTATAAATGACCGCCGACAGGGTCTGTGACCGCTGTCGGGGTCATGATGCCAACTCTTTAGTAATCGCTTCTAAAAAAATATCCGCTTCCCTTCTTGTGATATTCAGTGCCGGCAGCAAACGTATCACATTGGGTTTCGCCTCGCCGGTGAAAATTTTATGCCTGAACAATAAATTCTTTTTCACTTCCTTCAATGCTTCTGGCAATTCGATCCCGATCATCAGTCCCCTGCCACGCACTTCAATGATATTGGGCAGCTTTTTTATTTCGGCGATCAGATAGTCGCCCACCATCGCTACATTCTCCATCAGTTTGTCTTTCTCGATCACTTCCAATACGGCCATTGCGGCAGCGCAGGCTAAATGATTGCCGCCAAAAGTGGTGCCCAGCATAAAATGTTTGGACTTAATTTTAGGGGCAATGGAAATGCCCGCCACGGGGAACCCGTTTCCCATTCCCTTCGCCATGGTATAAATATCGGCGTTTACACCACTATGGTCGTGCGCATAAAACAGGCCGCTGCGTCCATAGCCGCATTGCACCGAATCGGCAATGAATACGGCGTTGTATTCATCACAAAGGCTTCTTATTTTTTTAAGAAATGAATGAGCAGCAACATGAATACCGCCCACACCCTGTATGCCTTCAATAATAACAGATGATATTTCATTTTCCCTGAAAGCCGCTTCCAGCAATGCTTCATCATTGAATGGAAGAAAAAGGACATTGTCTGTCTGGTTGACAGGCGCTATGATCACCGGGTTATCAGTGGCCGCAACGGCCAGTGATGTTCGACCATGAAATGATTTCTTAAAGGCAATGATCTTTTTCCGTCCATTATAAAAAGAAGCCAGTTTCAATGCATTTTCATTGGCCTCCGCACCAGAGTTGCACAAGAACAAATGGTAATCTTCTTTACCGGATACCTTCCCTAATTTTTCAGCCAGTTCAACCTGCAATGGAATTTTTATGGAATTGGAATAGAAACCTACTTTGTGTAACTGGTCCTCGATCCGCTTTACATAATGCGGGTGTGTATGGCCTATAGAAATTACGGCATGCCCTCCGTAAAGATCAAGATACTTTTGGCCTTTATCATCCCACACATAAGAACCAGCGGCCCTTTCGATGGTGATGTCATTTAACGGATATACGTCGAATAATTTCATACCCCTGCCCCCTAAAGGGGAACTTAGTTTATTAGTGAATAATTTTTTCGTTTCAGTATTAATTTTAAACCATAGTGCATTTTCTCTCTGGATTAATAAGTGATATTCAATTTTAAAGTCTCCAAAGTCCCTTTTGGGGGGTTTAGGAGCTAAAACCCAGTTGCCTTTAATTTCAAACCCGCTGTTTCCCCTAATCCGAACATCAAATTCATGTTTTGTACGGCCTGTCCGCTTGCGCCCTTCAATAAGTTATCAATGACAGCATGCACGACCAGATTGT
>JAYWAZ010000027.1:0-2616 GCA_043781975.1 Bacteroidota bacterium | reverse complement strand
TTGGCCGCGTCCATCCGCAATCCGAATCATATCATCAGTTGCGCGGAAGCCGGCGCCGATGTATGCACCTGCCCGCTGGATTCGATCCTGGGCCTGTTAAAACATCCGCTGACAGATATTGGTTTGGCGAAATTTTTAGAAGACGCGAAGAAATTTGCCTGATGAACGAGGACTTAGCCAACTAACTTTTATTTCTTTTTGATTTGGACTTGCTCTTCATTTCATTCATCAGTTCGTCCATTGTCTTTAATTCAGGATCGGGTAGTTTTTTAACATAGATCACGAATTCCCTGAATAGGGAAGGGTCTTTGCGTAGGGTAACTTTTATATCAACTTTTTCTTCCCTGAAATCCCGGTCGATCCACAAACTATTTCCAGTGAATTTTCCTGCTGAAGCATGGAAGCTAAGATGAGTGCTGTCGAGCGGCAGGTATTTCCCGTTCGCTAATTGTCCGTCGATATTGATATAATTATAGGTGCCTTTCTTGAGGCTGTCGGTATACAGGTTCACAAAAAGCTTTTCAATTTTTTGTGCCCTGGCAGATAGACAGCATAACAACAGCAAGACCGGTAAAATTCTTTTCAAGAGAGTGTTTTGCTGCAAAGGTGAAAATATTGTGCCAAAATCGGTTGTATGACTTGTTAAATTTAATTCCTGATCTCAGCCCCAATCTCTCTCCTGCGGGGAGGAAGGCCAGGCATTTTTTTTCAGGCCGCAGTTGTTTATACTGTTCAGTTTAATTGGAGATTCCCACACGCTGCTTTAGATATTCATTCCTGACCAGTTCATTCATCATGAAAAGTGCCAGGTCGCCGGCATTGATCTTGTATTTATTGGGAGTGGGCGGGTAGTTGGGGGCGGTGACATATTCGCCGGTGGGACCGGCGTTGATGATATCGGGCGGGCAAACAAATGTCCAGTCCAACCCGCTTTCATTTAATAACTCGTACGCTTTCTGGTGTTCCTTTCCTACGGGGATATATTCAGGCGGATAATCTTCGCCGTCAATGAGCAGACTATGCTCATCAGCATTCAATACACCCATACCACCGATCCCGATTATTCTTCTGATCCCTCCTTTCTTCATCTGTGCGATGATATTCTTCATACCCAGGGTCCTCGTTTTGTCACTGCCGTCAAACCCGCCACCCAGCGCAGAAAGCACGGCATCGCAACCATTAAGGGCGTTGAACACTTCCTGTTCATCAAATAATGCACCCTGGATCAAATGCAGGTGCTTATCATCAGGGAATGCCGTAGTATATACATTTCTTCCATATGCGCTAACCTGGTGGCTCATGAACAAAGCCTGCTGCACCAGTTGTTTGCCCACCATCCCGGTAGCGCCAAAAATAATGAGTTTCATCCCGGATAATTTTTTACAAGGTAAAGAATAAATTTTTGTTGAATTAATTGTTCTAACCTTATATTTGTGATTCAAATGAAATTGAAAAGTTCAAATAACAATAGTTGGTGGTGGCAGTCAAATGATTGACGTGTCACTTTATTATTGTTATGTATATGCAATATTGTAAGCCCCGACACGATGTGTTGGGGTTTTTTATTGCCCCCTCCGCCCCTGAATGGGGAACTGGGAGTATAAATAATTATAGACGTTTAATATATTGCAACTATAGTAGCATCTTTAATATCATAAATTAATATTTCCCTTTAGGGATAGGGCAATGAAAAAAATAACCATACAAACCACTTTCAAAAAACTGCTCGCTGATGTGTATACACCTGTGGGCATCTACCTGCGCCTGCGTGACCGGTTCAGGGATACCATTTTACTCGAGAGCACTGATTTTCATGCAGGGGAAAACAGTTACTCATTCATTGGCATCAATGCCGTTGCGGGAATTGAGATCAGCGATGCCACCCGGATCGAATACAAATTACCCGGACAAAATGCCGAGAAAATAAAGATCACGTCACCGCAGGATGTGCCAGGGCATCTTATGGATTTCATGCAACGTTTTGAAATGACCGAAACTGCTGCGAGGCCCGTTAACATGGCGCAGGGATTATTCGGGTACAGCAGTTATGATGCCGTACAGTTCTTTGATACGATCAGCATCAGGCCTGATCGCTCTACCGGCGGAACGGGTGGCAGTATCCCGCTGATGCGTTATCGTCTATATCAATACGTTATCATCGTTGATCATTTTAAGGACGAACTGTTCATTTGCGAGAACCTGATCAGCGGCCTGGAAAGCGAAGGCCCGGTGATCGAAAGCCTCATCAAAAGCCGGGACGTGCCCGCCTTTCCCTTTCAATGCAGGGGAGCCGAACTCTCGAACATGACGGATGCGGATTACCGGGAAATGGTGAAGAAGGGTATCGCTGGCTGTCAGCGGGGCGATGTCTTCCAGATCGTACTGAGCCGCCGGTTCGAACAGGCATTTACGGGTGATGAATTTAATGTGTACAGGGCGTTAAGAAGCATCAATCCATCACCTTATCTGTTTTATTTTGATTACGGGGATTATAAACTCATGGGATCCTCACCGGAGAGCCAGCTGATCGTTCAAAATGGCAGGGCCATCGTGCATCCGATCGCGGGAACCTTCAGGCGCACAGGCGATGATGAGCAGGATAAGGCCCTGGCCATT
>JAYWAZ010000026.1:0-2619 GCA_043781975.1 Bacteroidota bacterium | reverse complement strand
CGATCTGGAGAATCAGCGTAATGGTATTTGAAACCGTATAATACCAGGTAAGGGCCGATGGCAAACGGTTGAACACACCGAGTAACAATACCGGGAAGATATAAGGCATGTATTTCATTACCGGGTTGCTGTTATCCTGCATATTGCTCATGCTGTAAATGGAGATCAGCAGACTGGTCAGCACAGCGGTAAGTGTGAACAAACTTACATGGTCACCATAGAATGGAATATCAAAGGGCAGGTGATAGATCGAATCATAGGCAGCCAGGTCTTTCGCCCACAAAAAACCCTGTCCCCTCAATGCAATATTGGCCTGGAAGAAATAATACAGCGACATAAAAATGGGTATCTGTAACAGGGCGGGTAAACAACCACCCAGGGGGCTTACGCCGGCAGATTTCCATAATTTCATCTGGTCCATGCTAAAAGCCTGTTTGTCACTGCCATGTTTTTCTTTCAGTTTGTCGATCTCCGGTTTAAGTGCCCGCATTTTTGCACCGCTTACATAACTTTTATACAATATGGGTGAGGTAATGAGCCGGATAAGAAGCGTCAGTAAAAAAATGACCAGGCCATAACTGGCAAAATGGCCTCGCAGGAAATCCCAAACGGGTAAAAGAAAATGCCGGTTGATATATTTCACGAATGAGAACGGTCCGCTACCGTAAGTCGTTATCTGGTGCATATTGTTATTATACTTGTCCAGTATCACATAATCATTGGGGCCATAATATAATTGCAATGGAATGGAGGCCGAATTTCCGGAGGGCACATTGATGCGGCAGTTGGCGGTTGCCTGGATGATGATCCGGGCAGAATCCGGTGGCGTTACCCAGTTCAGTTCAGCACTTTGAAATTTATTTTTTGCCACTAAGGATGCAACAAAGAACTGGGGATTGATGGCCAGCCAGCTCACGGGCTTTTCAAATTTTTCATTACCTCCGCTACCCAGGTTGACAAAGTCGTATTTATCATTGTAAAAATAACAGACATGCGTTTGCATCTTTTCGTAAGAGATGGTTTTTTCCACCTGCTTCGCTTCCGTCTGCCACAGCAGGTTCAGCGTGTTTTGATACACTAATTTATCAGGCTCTGTCAGAGAGATATTGAAGTCAACCATATAATCATCCGGGCGGATGGTGAACTGATGGGTGACCAATTCCTTGCCCGAAGAATCCTTTATAACATAGGTAATGCTTTGAGATTTATCCGCATTCAATTTTTTTTCGTCGGGTATAAAAGAAACGTCCGCGGTCTGAATCGTCTGGTTCGCCGCGGCGGTAATGGCATAGGAAATTTTATTAAAATCACCGGATTGCAGCAAGAGTGGTTTGCCGTCAAAGGTCTTGAATTGTTTCAGCTCCACTGTTCTGGGCTGGCCCCCTTTATTGGAGAACGTGATTTTGAGCACCTCATTTTCCAGCGTTTCAAACTGCTCTGTAGAGGATACGGGGGTTTGAAAACCTTTAGGAAGCTGAGTTTTAAGATGACGAATGGAATCGGCCCGCAGGGAATCTATCTTCGCAGCGGTGATATCCACCTTAGGTTTGGATGCGGCTACGGAATCCTCCACCCTTTTCTTTTCGGCAAGATAGGCCTGGTTACTTCGCCCGTTGATATAGAACATGCCGATCAATAACGCACCGATCAATACAAAACCGATCACCGTATTTCTGTCCATTCCCATAAGTTGTCAATTAAGGGGGCAAAGGTAATTAAACTTTGAATGCCCGCCCGGCTGAATAAGCTTCAGCCGGGGTTGAAAGTTGAATATGTAAAAATGCCCTCGCGGAGGAGGGCATTATATAAAGAATGATCAATATTTATTTTTTTGCGGCGGGAGCGGGAGTAGCAGGGACTGTTGCTACCGCAGTTGTGGCGGCTGCTTTAGGTGCCGTAGCCTCATCCTGCTTCAGTTGCCTTGTCATGGATACAGATGCGATGGGTATACGGGGAGAATTCAATACCTCCATGTTTTCCAGTTTCACATCTTCCACCCTGATGTTTTCATTCAATTCCAGGTTGGTGATATCCACTTCAATATTTTCCTTCAGGTATTTTGGATATGCCTTTACCTTCAATGATTTCATCTTGGTCATCAATTTACCGCCGGCTTTAACGCCTGCGGCAGCACCGGTAAATTTGAGCGGCAGGTTGGCGATCACTTTTTTGTCTTCCACGAGTTCCAGCAAATCTACGTGATTCAGCAGGTCAGTAACCTTGTTGAACTGGATATCCTTTAATATGCAACGGTAATTTTTACCGTCAATCTTAGCGTCTACCAGGATAAACTCAGGCGTATAAACGATGTCTTTAAAAGCAGTTGCAGGAGCCGAGAAATTGATCTCATTTGCACCACCATAAATTACACCTGGCACTTGTTGCTGAGAGCGAAGTTGGCGGGTGGCTTTTTTTCCGCTTTCGGTCCTCAGTTGTCCTTCGATTGTAATTGTTTTCATTATTAAATTTTTTATGAGGCGCGAAGGTAAGAAATAATGATGAATTTTAAATGATGAATTATGAATTGAGTGCTACTATAGCTGCGTGTTCTAATTTAAAATTCAAAATTTAAAATTTAAAATTAACTGACCTTTCCACGAGTCATTCCCCTGATAAACA
>JAYWAZ010000025.1:0-7284 GCA_043781975.1 Bacteroidota bacterium | reverse complement strand
CAGGCGATACAAAATACTGGTGGTCTATATTTACATTGGCGGTATTCTTTTTACCAACGGTCACCTCCTTGGGGTTATCCATATAATTCTTCGAGATCGCCCTTACTTCCGGTGGCATAGTGGCGCTGAAAAGCCAGGTGCTTTCACGGTTGATGGTGTTCTTCAACACGAAATCAATATCATCACGGAAGCCCATATTCAGCATCTCATCGGCCTCATCCAGTACCACGTATTTTACTTTTTGCAGGTCGATTGCCTTTCTTTCGATCAGGTCTATCAAACGACCCGGTGTGGCCACTACGATGTGCACGCCTTTTTTAAGGTTACGGATCTGCATCATGATGGAAGCGCCACCGTACACGGCTTCAGAGAACAGGCCCTTGCTGTGCTTTTTATAAGTGTCAAGGTCGCTGGTGATCTGCAGGCAGAGTTCTCTTGTAGGGCAAACGATCAGGGCCTGCGGGTGTCTTTGCGCTGGATCGATGAGTTGTAATAAGGGAAGGCCAAAGGCGGCCGTTTTGCCCGTACCCGTTTGTGCCAGCCCGATAAAATCGGTGGTGCCGGATAATAAAACGGGGATCGCTTTTTCCTGTATGGAAGTGGGCGTTTCAAATCCCAGGTCGGTAATAGCTTGTATCAATTGTTCGTTCAAGCCTAAGGCTTCAAATGCATTCATGAATTTTTTTTTTGCGATAGCCACATGTAGTGTCCCGATACTTCAACGAGTTCAGTACGATCGGGATGTCATGCTTTTGGCCGTTGTATAAACCCTGCCGGCGGTCGGATCCCGATTGCGATCGGGACGGGCAGCGGTTGTCAGATAATAACGAAAACTTAATGCAGTAAACTTCTTTCAACAGCAACTGAGCATGTCATGTAATTCTCAGTGTTTAAATAATGGGCGCAAAGGTAGCGTAATTTATTGGTCTTTTAAAGTCTATTCTCTAACTTAGCCGCTTATGATGCTTTTTTATGGAAGAAAACGGTGTATACATTGGCCCTTTAAACCTTTTTAACTTTATGTTGTCTATAATACCAGCTTAATTACTGTTATATGAATAAAATCTTTACGGCCCTACTGCCGCTTGTCTTTGTCATTACCGCTTACGGGCAAAAAACCACTGTAACAAAATCAGAGCAGGCCGCGCTGGATTCCATGTTGAAGAACGATCCCTTATTGGATATGTTGAAGGATAAGGGAAGTTATTTCGATATCAGCATCGGTGTGGGCAACCGTTTATTCAGCGTAAGGAACAATTCGGTGAACGCTTCGCAGTCGCAGACCAATAAACTTTTTTATACACCATCCGTGGCCTATCATCATAAGAGCGGACTTGGCCTCAGCGTAACCCCTTACCTGGCATCCGACAGTGGTTCCTTTAAAGTGTTCCAGACAGGGATCACCCCTTCCTATGATTACAGCAATGAGAAATGGGGTGCCGGTATTTCTTATACCCGCTATGTGGCCGACAATACCAAGTTTAATTCCAATTCCATTTTCCAGAATGATTTTTATACGTATGTCAAGATACTCAAATGGGCCATCCAGCCGGGATTTGCCCTGGGCTATACCACGGGAAAATACAAGGAGATCAATACCGTTTTATTTACACCACCGCCGCCGCTTCCCCAGGTGCCCAGGCTGGTGAAGGACTCTACCAGTAATAACGCGAAGGATTTTACCATGACGGTCAGCGCTGAGCACGTCTTTAATTTTGAGAACCTGTTCTCAAAAAAAGACGGCCTGGCATTTACCCCGCAACTGATGCTCACCGCGGGCAGTGAAAAACTCACCATCAACCATCTCAATAAAGCCTATGCGAAACTGGTGGCGAACAGTCAGCGATTGAAGAAAAGAGGCACTACTCAAAATGGCAGTAGCAGCTTTGCGGCGCAATCAGTCGGACTGTCGATCGATTTTTTGTACAGCATCGGCAAATTTTTTCTACAACCCAATACCTATTTTGATTACTATTTGCCCAGTACGACGGATAAACGCCTCACCACTTTTTTTTCTATCACAGCGGGTGTAAGTTTTTAAGTGGCCCTATTAACAAAAATTTAGTGGAAGGGCAAACCTGTTGGCATATTACTTGTAAGGTATGAACCAACTAAAAACTTATTTATGAAAGCAAGAATTCTGGTACTCAGCCTCATGAGTATCATCAGCATGACCTCATTTTCACAAGGTCTCAAATTGGGTATAAAAGGCGGTACCACCCTCAACAAGATCACTGGTAAATCCTTCAAGGAACAGTTTACATTCGGTTACCATATCGGGGGCTTCGCCACCATCGGGCTGGGCAATACGCTGGCCATTCAGCCGGAAGTGATGTTTAACCAGGTGAACGTGGACAGTTCCTCTTCCTTCAGCGCCATCTACCAGTTCAACAAAGTGGGCAAAGTGAAACTGAATTACCTGACCATTCCATTATTACTGAACATCAACGCCAATAAATTCGTGACCCTGCAGGTAGGACCGCAGTTCGGGGTCTTAATGAATAAGAGCAAGACCCTTGTACAAAACGGTAAGGACGCTTTTAAAGGCGGCGATTTCAGCATGCTGGGCGGATTACAATTGAATATCTCGCATTTCCGTATCTATGGCCGTTATGCCATTGGACTGAATAACCTCAATGATATCGACAACAGGGAAAAATGGAAGGGGCAGAGCGTTCAGTTGGGTATTGGGCTTACGTTGTAAATTCATTTAATAGTGTTCGAACTTTGCCAAAGTTCCAAACTTTGGCAAAGTTTAAATTCATAAAATACCTCAGGAACGTATGATGGTGAGCGAGCCGTCTGCGTTCCATTTTATTATAGAGGAAGGGAAGGAAGGCGTAGTATCGTCCTGCCGGTGTTGCACGATATAGTCAACACCGTGCTTTATGGCCACGTCGATATCGGTGAACAGGGATGGCGGCGGATAGCCGGATATGTTAGCCGATGTGGATACCAGCGGTTTCCCGAATACTTTGATCAGATGCTTACAAAACGCATCGTACGAAATACGGATGGCGACGGTGCCGTCCTTTTGAATCATGTTCGGGGCCAATCCCGTACCGCCTTCATAAATGAATGTTGCCGGTTTCTTTATTCCCTTGATATAATCGAAAACCTTCGGATCGGGCTGTGTAACATATTTCAGTATGTCTTTTTCATCCGCCAGCAATACAATCATGCTTTTCTCATCAGAACGTTGCTTCAGCCGGTAGATCCTTTCCACAGCCTTTTCATTGGTGGCGTCGCAACCAATTCCCCAGATGGTATCGGTAGGATAGAGGATGAGCCCGCCTTTCTCAAGAACCGCTATACACGCTTTGATATCGTTTTCAAATGGGATCATATGGATTGGTAAACATTCATTACACTTTCCGCACATTTTTGTTCGGTGAATTTTTGGGCGTGCTGCAAGCCCCTTTCTGCCATTGTTGAGGCAAACAGTTTGTCAGAAAAAATCTTCTTCATTCCCTGGGCTATTTCTTCCGCACTGGCAGGATTTACATAATAGCTACCCGCACCGCCTGCTTCAGGCAAACAGGAAACATTGGAAGTGATGACCGGCAGATTGCTCCATAATGCTTCCAGAACAGGGATGCCAAAACCTTCAGAGAACGAAGGATAGATCATGGCAACGGCAGACTGATAAATGGCTGGAAAATCAACTGAGGACTGAAATGAACCGGATGATTTCACGACCGGGTTATCAGAAAGAAAAATTATTTTATCCGTTAATCCATGTTGTTCTATAAATGCTTTTACCTGTTGTTTGTATTTTCCACCTTCACCAATAACCACCAGTGGAATTCCGGGTTCATTGTTCATCAGTAATACCGCTTTGCAAATGGTTAACAGGTTTTTTCGTTCAATGATGGAGCCCACATATAAAAAATATTGTCCTGGTAAACCATAACTCGTCTTTACTTTCATTTTTTCTTCATCACTCGCAACTTTCCCAAAGGCGGGGTTGCAACATTGATAACAAACAGTGATTTTTTCTTCAGGGATTTTATAATAATCGATGATATCTTTTTTTGTCTGAGCACTGATGGCTATCACTTTGTCAACATTTTCGCAGGCATAACGGAATTTTTTACTGTAGATGCATTTATCAATAGCATTGTACTGTTCCGGGTATCGTTCATGTATGAGGTCATGAATGGTGACGACCGATTTGACACCGGTTTTTTGGATGCCGATTGGTATTTCATGGCTTAATCCATGGTACAGGTCAATATTTAACCGCTTCAGGTCTTTTTTTACCCCGCTGCTCCGCCAGGCTGAACTGAACAATTTATTAAAAAACCCATGCGGTAATATTTCATATAAATTATTTCCTTTTACTTCAAAACGACCTAAAGGTTTGGGATTGAATAAATAGTAATGATGCTCCGGATAATAGGCCGGCAATGCATGCAGCAGGTTGCGGCTGTAATGCCCCAGCCCTGTGGCATTGTGAAAAGCCCTTTTTGCATCATAACCAATATTCATGTTGTAAAGGTGCAGATTTTTTTGAGAAATGGTCCACGGTGAATGGCATCATAATTAAATATTTGAACGTGCATTGAATATTCACGATTCAATATTGACTATTTTAGCAACAAATTTACACTGATGAAAGAATTGATCCTGGCAGTATGGGACAACCGTGAATTAATAAATGAAACTAAATACAGCGATGCGGTTAGGGCTGTTATTGAGGAAGTGGATAAAGGCCGTTTGCGAACCGCCGAACCTATTGGTGATGGCTGGCAGGTTAATGAATGGGTAAAACAGGCCATCATTTTGTATTTTGGCATACAACGGATGGAGACCTTTGTGTTGCCCCCCTTTGAATTTTATGACAAGATGAAACTGAAAAGCGATTACGCTTCACTGGGGGTAAGGGCGGTGCCGCACGCGGTGGCGCGTTACGGTGCCTTCCTGGGCAGGAACGTGGTGCTGATGCCCAGTTATGTGAATATCGGCGCCTACGTGGATGAGGGCACGATGGTGGACACCTGGGCCACCGTGGGCAGTTGTGCTCAGATCGGCAAGGGTGTGCACCTGAGCGGGGGCGTGGGTATCGGCGGGGTGCTGGAACCCCTGCAGGCCAGCCCGGTGATCATTGAGGACGGATGCTTCATCGGCAGCCGCTGTATCGTGGTGGAAGGCGTGCTCGTAGAGAAGGAAGCGGTGCTGGGCGCCAACGTGGTGCTTACCCAATCTACTAAGATCATCGATGTGAGTGGCGAAACACCCGTTGAATACCGGGGAAGGGTACCCGCAAGAAGCGTGGTGATACCGGGCTCCTATACTAAAAAATTTCCGGCGGGCGAATATGGCGTGGGCTGCGCACTCATCATCGGGCAGCGCAAAGCCTCCACCGACCTGAAGACCAGCCTCAATGATGCGCTTAGGAATTTTAATGTGTCAGCATAAAAGAAAACAAGCCGGATGGCAGCCGAACCCAATGCGCATAAGGATTACCTGGCCGGGATAGGGATCACATTATTCGGGGCCATCCTGTTTTCCACCAAGGCCATTTTCGTTAAACTTGCTTTCAAGGATACGGGTGTTGACCCCGTAACCCTGCTGGCACTACGCATGGTATTCGCCGCGCCCGTTTATATCGCGGTGGCTTATTTCTACAAAACGAACCGGGTCTTAAAGACCCTGTCGGGGCGGCAAAAACTTTTTCTATTTGTACTTGGCCTCATGGGTTATTATATCAGCAGCCTTTGCGATTTCGTGGGACTGCAATACATGACCGCCAGCCTCGAAAGGCTGATCCTTTTCCTATATCCCACTTTCACTGTTTTACTGAACGCCCTCATCTATAAAGAGAAGATACGGCGTGTGCAGGTGATGGCCCTGCTGCTCACCTATACGGGTATTGCACTGGGTTGCTTCAGCGAATTGAATTTGAATATGGACCTGCAACGATTCTTCACCGGTTTCTTCTTTCTGGTGATGTGCGCTTTTTTCTTTGCCCTGTACCTGGTGGGCGCCGGTAAGATCATGGTGAAAACGGGCGCCACTTCTTTTACTGCCCTGGCCATGTTGTCTGCCGCCACGGGTATCCTGCTGCATTATTTATTCAGGGGTGATTACAGCACGGTGTTCACGGGAAAATTGTTGTGGTATGGGTTGCTGCTGGGTATCATTGCCACGGCCATACCCAGTTTCATGATATCGCGGGGTATTAAAACGATCGGCGCCAATAATGCCGCGATCGTTGCCAGCATTGGCCCCATCGCCACCATCATCCAGGCGCATTTTTACCTTGGCGAAAAGATATTTATGTTGCAGGTATTGGGCACATTCTTCGTGATCGCGGGTATTTTCCTGATCAGTTGGAAGCCCAAAGAAATTGATTTGCAGAAATAGGCATTTAGCCCTTAAATTTGCAATCCGTTTGAAAGTTGAAAGTTGGAAGTTGGAGATTGAAAGTTGAAGGTTGAAGGTTGGGGCACTTTTAAACTTTAAGTATCCAACCTTCAATCTCTAATTTTCAACCTTTAACAAGGAATGCCCAGGTGGCGAAATTGGTAGACGCACTGTGTTCAGGTCGCAGCGTTCGCAAGGATGTGCTGGTTCGAATCCAGTCCTGGGCACCAAGTTATTTTATATAATAACAAACAAAAATGCCTCCAAAATTTGGAGGCATTTTTGTTTGTTATATTGAAAAGTTTATTTAAGGCTTAATTCGAACTATTTTCCCGTCTGCTGCAGTCATTTTCAAACCGTGACAATTAGTCACGGTTTCATTTCCTTCTTGTTTTAATCGTTGTTTAAATTTTCTCCAATAAGCGGTTGGATTGGTACTATCAGTTAATACGGTTATAACATCAGTTATTGATAAATACCATTTCCCTTGCTCGCTATCCCATACTGGTCGAACCTTTTTATCTTCAAAAATTTTAATTGAATCATGTCCTTTCATTTCTCACATTTTTAAACCCTCCTGTCAACTCATTTATAACCTGCCATATCCAAATATACGATTTGATAATCTTAAGTCAAAAAGTTCAAGATTTCAATTAAGTCATCTTTTATTTGGTTCGAACTATGACTAGCTAAGGACACAAAACCGCCTTTTTGAGGTATTTTTTTTATGACCAAAAATGTAATACTGGTACTGATTTCGGGCTATGACCTAGCATCTCCAAATTTCAATGACCCATCTTCGCTATGTCTAAATGATCCCCCAATTAATAGTGTCATCCAATTAATCCTATCAATCTCACAAAAGCAAAATAGTATTTTTTTTAAGTTGCTAACACAAATGGAATATGGATACTA
>JAYWAZ010000024.1:0-7290 GCA_043781975.1 Bacteroidota bacterium | reverse complement strand
AGTAAAAAAATGGCGGCGCCCTTGTTATCTGCATCACCACGTTTGTCCCAGTTATTGAATGTGGTGATGATCGTTGACAGGGAAGGATAGTCGGCCCCGTTAAGCAGGAACATGGAATCTATCTTATAAGTGTATTGGAGCTGGCCCGGCAGTTGCCTGTCGAATTTGATCTGTTTGAATTTTTCATAACCGAGTTTTTCACCTTGGGGGAACAGTTCAAGGAATCTTATGCTTCGGTTGAGGTGGTATTGTTCCCATCCATCCGATTTTGCAAAGGCCTTGGGGTTTAAATTATCCGCAGCGGCCGTGGCCAGAAAAGGGGAATGGTTGGTATTGAATAAAAAACCGCTTTTTGGGTTGATGTATTGCGGCAGTTCTTTGATATCCCGGAATGTTGTCCATAATGTTTTGGAGGTATTGCCGGGCAGGGTCTTTTTCCAGTTGTAGGGCAGCGACGGGTCTCTTACGGGCATCAGCGCGTTGTTGATAAAAAAGATCGTGTCGTACTTATCGGCATACATGGTATTGAACATGCTCAGTTCCTGCCTCGACATCGCCGCATAAAACCCGGTGAAATTCTTCGCCTTGTTCATCTGGTACCATTGGTCCAACACGCCGATCCTCATATTGGCGCCCAGCCTGATGGAAAAGAATCCCTGCTTGTTCTTCATGGTAGCGCCGTATTTGCTCCAGTATAGTTTTCTTTTTATTCGGATGGGAATGCCTTTTATTTTCAGGGAGATGGTTTTTACCTCAAGGTCAAGCCATTGCCCGTCGAACTGGTACTGCAAAGGATTATCAGGGTTCATCTGCAGCTGGTATTCATCCATCCTGTCGCAGTAATTTACCGTGTGGGCCCAACCTAAATATTCGTTTACGCCATGCAGTATGCAGGGGCCGCCGGCCAGTAATCCTCCTATTACATTTAAACCCTCTTCACTGCAGATATGTGCTTCGTAAAATGCCTGTGGGCCGGTATTGGGCTGGTGGGCGTTGATCAAAAGGAAGGCTTCGCCGCTGGTGGTCTTCGATGGGCTGATGGCTACGGAATTGCTGCCTTTTTTATTCAGCTCGGGTGCTTCCCATTCATGGTTGTTAAAGATCCTGAACAGGGCCTGGTCGGCGCCATTGAAAATCGTCAGCGCAAATACCGAGGAGGCCACATATTCTTTCTCTGTAACCGGAAATATTCTTTTCGTTAGTAATTCATCCGGATGCTTTTTGGCATATTCATTTAATCCCTGCACATAGCCGTCTATTAATTTCAGGAAAGCGGGACTAAGCGTATTCCATTTTTCTTCTGTGATCTCCATGCAGCGGAACAATGCAAACGCGTAATCGCCTGCCGCTCCTTTTTTGCCCATGACCTTTCCCATCAGGCCTTTAGCGGGAAGTATCACTTCCTGCATACTTTTGAAATCATCTTCCGCTTCGGCCCAGGCCAGTCCATAGGCCACTTCGGGATCGGTCCTGGCAAAAATGTGCGGAATGCCAAAAGAGTCTCTTACGATGTCAATGGCCTTTGGGTCAATGGCGACCTGGGGAAAGCAATTATAATAAAGTAGGAATACGAGAATGGTGCAAAGGAGCTTTTTCATTTTGCCTATCGGGGTGTTTGTTACAAAGTTTAACTGCCGATTAAAGATATGCCGTAAAAGTGAGTGACACAAGGTTGACGACATTGGGACAAAAAATTATTTGCATAAGTCGGTACCATGTGTTTACTTTGTATTTCAAAGTGCTTTTATATGAACGAACAGCAACAACCTTTGGATGACCTGCAGCACATCAAGCACATGATGGAGCGCAGCAGCCGGTTTATCAGTCTCAGCGGCCTGAGTGGCGTCGCTGCGGGCATTTGTGCATTGGGCGGCGCATGGTTTGCCAGCCAGAAGATTAACTGCTGGGTAAAAGGCGACTGCGACCTGGGCCGTTTGCTGGGCAGCGCGGAAGGTAATCTTATCAATCAACTGTTCTGGATCGCCACCCTGACCTTTATCGCCGCCTTTGTGTTCGCTTTTTTCTTTACCTGGCTGCGCAGCAAAAAAAACAATACACCGATCTGGGGAGCCACTACCATGCGCCTGTTCTGGAACACATTCATACCCATCGCGGTGGGCGGCGCTTTCCTGATCCGGATGATGCAGTTGGGCGAATACCAGCTGGTGCCACCGGGCTGTCTGCTTTTTTACGGACTGGCATTGGTAAACGCGAGTAAATACACGTTGAGTGAAGTACGCTATCTGGGTTATGGGCAGATCGTGCTGGGCCTGTTCAACCTTTGGTTCATCGGTTATGGGTTGCAGTTCTGGGCGATGGGCTTTGGTGTGTTGCATATCGCTTACGGGGTAGGGATGTGGTGGAAATATGAAAGAAAATAAATCAATACCGGCGAATGAAGAACCCGATAGAAAATCTGAATAAAATATTTGACAGCCGTATCCGACTGGGTATAATGAGTGCGCTGGTGGTCAATTCGTCCGTCAATTTCAATGAACTGAAGGAATTGCTGGATATCACGGATGGTAACCTGGCCAGCCACCTGAAGACACTGGAAGAAAGCGTGTTTGTAAAAGTGCAGAAAGGTTTCATCGGCCGCAAGACCAATACCACCTATTCCATCACCAGGGCGGGGGAGAAGGCGTTCAAGCAACATCTTGAAGCATTGGAAAAAATGATCGGTGCCGTAAAATAATTTTTTTTGTACATACACTTTGTAATTCAAAGTACTTTTAAAATGTATAAATTTATCATTAGGTCCCGCTCATGGGTTTTGATTTTTCTGACACACCGGATGGCATTGCCGGTCTTGCGCCTGATTCGAAAGCCTGAAAAATTTCCCTTTACCGTGGAGGAGCTGATAAATTATCCCGATCATAGCCTGGGAAAGGACCTGGCAGTTTTTTTAGATAATAAACAACTTGAACTATTGCCCTATTACGCCCGTCATGACATCAAGCATATCTTACTGGATTACGATACTACGGATAACGGCGAAGGTTGCCTGCAATGTTTCATGCTCGGCAACCGGCATATCTCATTCCCGGTGATGGCCACGGTACTGTATGGTTTTTTTACGATGCCGGAATACTGGAGCGCATTCCGGCAGGCCTACCGGCGGGGCAGGAATAGCCCGTCGATACAGGAATGGAAATGGTTTGAAATTCTTCACCTGCCTACGTTAGAACTGCAAAACAGGATCAATGTTACCAGGTGAATCATAATATGGATTGAAAACTTTAAAATTGTCATTATGAAACAAAGCTGGTTTAAAAAAGCAGGGTGGATATACCTTCCTGTCAGTGCAATGGGCGTAATCGTTACGTTGCTGGCCATTGCATTCATGGTACCGGTGGTGATAGCCGCCGACCGTAGCGTCCATTCCGTAACAGATGAGTTATACGAGATATTCGTTTACGGCACCTGCACAGCCTTCTGGTGGAAATGGGTGGCGGAGAAAACGAGTTAGGTATTTATGGATGATAAATAGTTTCTGACAACTTGAAACCGTTCTGACTGTTTAAAAATCCAATCCCAACGCCAGGTATAATATTGGCTTTCCTTTAAAGAACCCCTTCATGGGCCATCCCGCATCAAATTTTACAAAATAACCGAGCAAGGTACTCCGGGCGCCAAAACCATATCCGCCCGCGAATGGGCCAATACCGCCCGCCTTGATCTGAACGGTAACATTACCATCGATGCTGGTATAATTGGCGCTGGGTCGCTGTATCTTGTTATAGCCACCATTCCAGGCCGTTCCGAAATCGATGAACTGCACCAGCTGAAAATTACGGATGAAGGCATTGTTGATGGGTTTGCTGAACAGGGTGGTGAATACGGGCAATCGAAATTCACTGTTGATCACCAGGGCATTGTTGCCATTGGCGAGGTTTTGTTTGTAGCCCCTCATATTCACGGCAAGGCTCTGGAATGCATAATTCTGGTCGTTAGCGGGTTTCGGCAGGGGACTGAAATATTTGTCTGCCGAACCAAACATCAGCCAGCCGTCTACGCCTCCCAGGTAGTAGATCATTTTCTGGTTGCCCCAGCTGAAATCACCCGCTGCTCTGCCGGCCCAGATAAAATTGCGGTAAATGGGATAATAGTACCTTGCGTCAAAACCAAAATTGAAAGTATTGGGGCCATCCGCTGACAGTACTTTATTGATCTGCCTGTTCCAGTCGATATAGGCTTTATAACGAAGTCCGTTCCAGATATTCATGGAAGGGTTCAGCGAATTATCATATACAAATTCCAGGCGGGTGGTGGAGTACAATGTTTTTTGATCGGGAAAGGTCAGTGAAGGACTGAAATCGGTATTGGCAGTGATTACAGAGCGGTCGGACCTGATACCAGTTGTAAGCCTTATACTTTTATTTCTGTCGAAAGGGTAACTGATATTGACCTGGTACAAATTGGTGAATGTTTTGCCCGGACTGTTTATCGGTACGCCCGCAGTATCCAGTATTCCGAAATCGTAGGAAACCACATTGCGGTAATAGGTGGCGCCCCAGTCGATCCTTCTTTTATAATTCTGGTAGCTCATCAGCCATTCATTGTCTTTCAGATTGGTTGATAATTTATATCCTCCCGTTATCTTCACGTCTTCCATCAGTTCGGAGGTTCCCAGGCGTACAAGCCCGTTGAGTGGCGTTCCCGAATTAAGCATGATGGGTCCGCTGCCACCGCCATAAGCCTGGTAGCGGTTGATCAAAACAGAATTATTGAATCCGGCTGCCACGTCCTCTACATAAAATTTGGGTGGCTTATAAGGAAAGAGCTTTGCTTTTTTCAACACTTCCCCGTTCTCAATATCTTTTACATCATATATTTTTACAGTAGTGTCTTTCTTTTCATTGGCAAATTCGGATTGAAAGGCATCGTTCCGTTTTTCAACCGAATCCATGGCGTTTTTAACCGGCGTATTTTTCCCGTTGTTCACTGATTGCCCGGTATTATATTCCGCCATCAGCTTTTTCATGTATTCTGTAGGCTGGGCCGTGATATTGCGTCTGCGAAGCGTGTTTTCATCGATCTTTAATTTATACAATACTTTTTCATCGCTCTGGCGGGTAACCTCGCTGACCTGGTTATTATCCCCCGCGATACGCGTTTCGCCCAGCGTGCTCTGGTAATTGGTGAGCGGGAAGGTATAAGCCGAATCTTCCGAAACCGCAACCACGGCAATGGAATCCACATCTGTTTTCTTATAGACCCTTAAAGTGCTGTCCACTTCTTTGGAAGAAGGATTGCGCAGGATCTCACTTCCTATCAGTACAAGTGTATCCAGCCCCGCATTCTTTGTATTGAAAAATCCGGCATAACGGTTACCCACACCGTTTTCATCACTTACGAATGTGAAATGATTTACATTGTACTGCATGGGGAGTCGGGCGTTACCATATTTCAAATGGGACAGCTGTGTGATCTGGTTCAGTTCGGGTTTGTCGCCGAAATTGGTGATCAGGAAAATATTGTAGTGGTTATTGCTGGGAAGAGAAGTGTCTCCGCCCTTTACTCCCGGACCGGGACGGTTACTCGCAAAAATGATCCCGGTCTTGTTGGGGAATGCTACGAAAGAAGCGTCCATGTCATCGTACACGTCATTGGTGATCTGTTTTACCTTTTCGCTTTGCAGTTCAAGCGTATAAATATCGGTATGGCCCTTTTTCACAGCGCTCAGCAAAAGCATATTGCTGTTGGGCATGTATTTGATATCCTGTACCTGGTCGAATTTTTCGGTCAGGTCAAGTTTATATTGCTTGATCCTCGTTATGATATCATACACGAATAATTTCAACCTTCCTTCCTCAGGGTACACCACAGATATCCTGGTTCCCTTGGGGTCCCAGGCCATCAGCGGGTAATTGGGGTTGATCTCATTCTTATAACTGCGAACGCCGTATTTCAGCAAGGTCTTGTTCACGTCCTCGTCATTATAGATCACCCTTACGATCCCCTTACTGTACTGGGTGACAACGTAAGAGTTGTTTCGCTTGTTGGGGTTTACATTGAAGCGGAAATAATCCAGCCGGTTGTTGATATCGAACCCGTCAACATAATTCCCCTTTGGATAAGGCTTTCTTTTACTGATGTCTTTATAATACTTATCCTCGTTGTAATCCATGAAATCGCTCAGCACTTCCTTGAATTTCTTCTTGCATACCTGTATACAGGCCTTGTTCATATTCTTGTACAGGGTGGCGAGGTACAAGAGGTAGGTCACATTTTCTTTCTTGTACTGCTCTTCGATGTAATACCAAAAAGCATGACCGGCGATCTCGGGCCTTGTGAAGGCGAACTTGTAAAAATTCTTGTAGTCGCCACTGAGGATCTCACTTTTCAGTTCATCATCTTTTTCAGTGCTCCAGTTTTCGGCCAGGTAGGAAACATATCCGTCGGTAAGCCATTTTGGAAGGTCAAGCAGCGCCTGGTTACCGGCGAATTCGCCGATGTCATCACCGAATAACCGGTTATCGGTCAATATCTGTGCGATACCGGCACGAACCTGGTGCCGTAATCTTTGGTGATCAGCGTCAAAATAAACCACCATTTTATTGTTCACCAGTTTGGTGATACCACTGGTATTCTGCCAGTCGATATTCAAACCGATATTGCTCTGCATCATATCCGCATATTCATTATACACCACAATATTGGCCCGTCTTTGCAGGCTGTATTCCGCGGCGGCCTCTATCTGAGGCAATTCTTTTTCGGCGCTTTGTGCAATGAATTTGGCCAGTTCCTCTCCGTTCTGGCTAAAGTAAACATTAAAGTTTTTGGTTTGAAAGTATTTCCACTTGAACTTTTTATACTGTACCCTGTTTTTTCCAAAATCCACACTGTTCACCTGTGCCACAGCAAAATAAGAACCAAGTAAAAGGAAAAGGGAAATTAAAGATATTCTGCTGAACTTTGCCATACTGTAATTTGATATTGAGTATTAAAATTACTTTATTCGGATTAATCATTAAAAACAATTTAACCGGGCATAATGTTAAAAATAAAAGCCTTTGTCTTCAGTCCCATACAGGAAAACACTTATTTACTCTATAATGAGTTTAATCGGGCCATCATTATCGACCCCGGCTGCTATTTCCCCGAAGAAAAGGATGAGATGAAATCCTTTATTACTGAGCACAAATTACAGCCACAGATGCTGCTCAATACCCATTGCCACCTGGACCATGTTTTTGGGAATAAATTCGTTGCAGAGACCTATGGTCTTACATTGCAGATCGATGAAAAGGAAAAGGCCATGCTGGATTTTGCCCCTACTTCTGGTTT
>JAYWAZ010000023.1:0-2638 GCA_043781975.1 Bacteroidota bacterium | reverse complement strand
TGATCACCGCCGCACAAACAAGCATGAAGGCGAATAAGGTGCCGATACTTGTCATGTCACCAACAATATCGCCGGGAACGAAAGCGGCGAATGCCCCTACTACCAATAGAAAGATCAGGTTGGCTTTGTAGGGTGTTTTAAATTTAGGATGAACAGCACTGAAAATTTTTGGTACCAGGCCATCGCGGCTCATAGAATAGAATACACGGCTTTGTCCAAGTAGCATTACCAGTATCACGGAAGAGAAGCCTGCAAGTATCGCTACGGTCACCAGTTTGCTAAGCCATTCATAGCCCGGCATAAAAGTAGTGATGGCGGCGGCTACGGAAGCTTCTTTTCCTGTTGTCCTGAAAAATTCTACAGGAGCAAGTCCGGTCAGCACATGTGCGAACAAAATATACAGCACGGTACAAATGGCCAGCGAACCCAGGATACCGATGGGCATTGATTTTTTAGGATTCTTTGTTTCCTGCGCCGCCGTACTCACCGCGTCAAACCCGATGAAAGCGAAGAATACCACGCCGGCTGCGCCGAGTATTCCCATGATACCACCGTAATTGTGACTGATATTTTGTGAATCAACATAGGTAGAAGGTTCGGGTACATAGGGTGTATGATTTCCACTATTGATAAAACCCCAGCCGAGGACGATGATCAATATAACAATAGCAACTTTTGTAATAACGATCAAGCCGTTCACGAAAGCGGATTCCTTGGTTCCCTTTATTAATAAGAGGCTCAGCAAGGCGATGATACCAAATGCGGGAATGTTCATGATGCCATGTGATACAACGGTTCCGGCTGCGTCCTTTAAAGATTCAAAAGGGGAGTGGCACCATTCATAGGGGATGGCTTTCCAGTGCAGCACATTGACCAATAAATTATTTAAATATTCGCTCCAGGCGATTCCAACGGTTGCTGCACCCACGGCATATTCAAGTACAAGGTCCCAACCAATGATCCAGGCCATTAATTCACCCATCGTTGCATAAGTGTATGTGTATGCGCTGCCCGAAATGGGAATGGATGAGGAAAGTTCTGCGTAGCATAACCCGGCCAAAGCACAGCCTATTGCCGCGACAATGAATCCTAAAGTAACGGAGGGGCCTGCATTTTGAGCAGCCGCTGCGGCAGTCCTTACAAATAAACCGGCGCCGATAATGGCCCCGATACCCAGCGCTACCAGTGAGCCCGAACCAAGTGTGCGTTTAAGCCCTTTTTCCGAATCAGCAGCATCAGCCATTAACATGCTGATCGGCTTTTTTACAAATAAACTCATATCGTTGATTGGTTTTGGTGAGTAATCAATTGGAAAAATAAGGAATAAAATCTTAATTCAGCAACCGCCGGTACTTTTTTGAATGAAGGGCGGCTGATAACAAGTATTAAATATTATATTGCGATACTAATTTATCGGCGCATGAAAAAAACGAACCGGCTGACCATCTATATCCTGATTGCCATGGCATTAGGGATCATTACCGGCTATATTCTGCACGAAAATGCTTCGGTTGAGCTGCAGTCAAAATATGCCACCAATCTAAAACTGCTTACTACCATATTCCTGCGGCTGGTGCAGATGATCATCGCGCCGCTTGTTTTTTGTACGCTGGTGGTGGGCATTGCAAAACTCGGCGACCTCAAGTCGGTTGGCCGCGTGGGAGGCAAGGCCCTGTTGTGGTTCGTATCCGCTTCTTTGTTCAGCCTGTTGTTGGGTATGTTGCTCGTCAATATTTTTCATCCCGGTACCGCCATCGACCTCAGCAATGCCGATGTGACAGGAGCGAAAGAACTGATCGGGAAAACACAGGAATTCTCATTGCAGAAATTCGTGGAGCATGTTTTTCCCAAAAGTGTTTTTGACGCCATGGCCAATAATGAGATCCTGCAGCTGGTGATCTTCAGCATTTTCTTTGGTGTGGCCGCCACCGCGATCGGCGATTATGCCAAACCGGTGATCAGGGCGCTGGATGCCGCTTCGCACATCATTCTTAAAATGGTCAATTATGTGATGAACTTCGCACCGCTGGGTGTTTTTGGCGCCATCGCGGCTGTCATCGCCACAAAGGGCCTGGGCGTGTTCAGGTTTTACAGCGCTTACCTTTTGTATTTTATCATCGGGATATTTCTTTTATGGGCCGCATTATTGGCGGTGGGCTGGCTCATTCTCAGGAACCGTGTGCCCCATTTACTGAAACGTATCGCCCAGCCGCTGCTGATCGCTTTCAGCACCACCAGCAGCGAGGCGGTATTCCCTAAACTAACGGAAGAGCTTGAACGTTTTGGATGCAAGGATAAAGTGGTGGCCTTCGTATTGCCCCTGGGCTATAGTTTTAACCTGGACGGCAGTATGATGTACATGACATTTGCCAGCGTGGCCATTGCGCAGGCCTATGGTATCCACATGGACCTGGGTACCCAGCTTACCATGCTGCTGGTATTAATGCTCACCAGCAAAGGTATCGCGGGCGTGCCCCGGGCATCACTGGTAGTGGTAACGGCCACCTGCGCCATGTTCAAGATACCGCCCGAAGGGATCGCCTTGATATTGCCGATCGGTCATTTTTGTGATATGTTTCGTACAGGCACCAACGTTTTAGGCAATGCGCTGGCCACCAGCGTGGTGAGCAAATGGGAA
>JAYWAZ010000022.1:0-7339 GCA_043781975.1 Bacteroidota bacterium | reverse complement strand
CATTGTTCACGATGATGGTATTCACGTTGGGAATGTCTACGCCGCTTTCTACGATATTGGTACAAACCAGCACGTCGTATTTTTTATCCATGAAATCCAGGATGGTGTCTTCCAGTTCATCGCCTTCCATCTGGCCGTGCGCATAGGCGATACTGATATCCGGACAAAGGCCCTGAATCAGTCCCTTCATCTCGGCCAGCCCGTTCACCCGGTTGTGGATGAAGAAGACCTGTCCGCCCCTTTCCGTTTCATAATAAATGATGTCGCGGATGGCGTCTTCATTGAACACCATCACCTCGGTCTGTATGGGCTGGCGGTTGGGCGGCGGCGTATTGATGATGCTGAGGTCCCTGGCTCCCATCAGGCTGAACTGCAGCGTTCGGGGAATAGGGGTTGCCGTTAGTGTGAGCGAATCCACCGTTGTCCGCAGCTGTTTTAATTTTTCCTTGGCGGTCACACCGAATTTCTGTTCTTCGTCGATGATCATCACGCCCAGGTCCTTGAACTTCACGTCTTTTCCCAGCAGCGCATGGGTGCCGATGATGATATCGATCTTTCCTTCGGCCAGTTTCTGAAGCGTTTCTTTTTTTTCTTTGGATGATTTGAAACGGTTGATGAAATCCACGGTTACCGGGAAATCCTTTAACCGGTCGCCAAAGGTCTTATAATGCTGGTAGGCCAGGATGGTGGTGGGCACCAGTATGGCGGCCTGTTTGCCGTCGCAGCAGCTTTTGAATGCCGCCCGTATGGCGATCTCCGTTTTGCCAAAGCCCACGTCGCCGCATACCAGCCGGTCCATCGGCGACGGTTTTTCCATATCCCTTTTTACATCTTCCGTGGCCTTGCCCTGGTCGGGCGTGTCTTCATAGATGAAACTGGCTTCCAGTTCGGTCTGCATGTAATTGTCGGGGCTGTGTGCGAACCCAACCTGGCTTTTTCTTTGTGCGTACAATTTTATCAGGTCGGTGGCGATATCCTTTACCTGTTTCTTGGTCCGTTCTTTCAGCCTGTTCCATACATCGCTGCCGAGCTTGTTCATTTTAGGGACCGTACCTTCCTTGCCGCTGTATTTGCTGATCTTATGCAGGGAAGAGATGTTCACATAGAGCAGGTCGCCGTCCTTGTATTGAATGCGCACGGCTTCCTGCATCCTGCCATTGGCCTCGATCTTCTGTAAGCCGCTGTACACGCCAACGCCATGGTCGATATGCGTCACATAGTCGCCGGGCTGCAGTTCACGCAGGGTCTTTAAAGTAAGCGCTTTATTCTTGTTGAACGCCTGCTTGATCCTGTATTTGTGGTAGCGCTGGAAGATCTGGTGATCAGTATAGCAAACCAGTTTCAGGTCGTCGTCAATAAAACCTTCATGTATGGATACCGGGATGGGAATAACATTCACTTCTGCTTTCAGGTCGGTAAAAATTACGTGCAGCCGTTCCAGTTGTTTTGGGTTATCGGCGAACAGGTAGATATTGTATTTCTTTTCCTCGTATTCTTTTAAATTCTTTATCAGCAGGTTGAACTGGCGGTTGAAGGGGGGTTGTTCGTGGGTGTGAAAAGCTATCGGTTCGCAGTGGGCAGTTGGCGGTTGGCAGTTGGTGAAGTAGGCCTTTTTTCCCAGCTCTATGATATGGCGGAGTCTTATCTGTACTTCAATTACTGATGCTTTTACAAAATCATTTACATCCAATACCTGTTTTTGTACAAGAGGATCTTCTTCAGCATCCTGACTGCCAACTGCCCACTGCCCACTGCCCACTACCCACTGCGAACCGCCAACTGCCAACTCCAACTCCTCCTCCTGCAATTGAATTCTTTCTTTGATGAATTCCCAGTCCTCCGTCCATACTACGGTATTCGCGGGCAGGAATTCCAGCAGGGAAACTTTTTCGCCGCTGCTAAACTGCGTCTCTACATTAGGAATGATATTCACCTGCAACAGTTTCCTTTCGCTTAACTGCGTTTCGGGGTCAAAGATGCGGATACTGTCCACTTCGTTCCCATACAATTCGATGCGGTATGGTTTTTCATTGCCGAAAGAATAAATATCGAGTATGCCGCCCCGTATGGCAAACTGTCCGGGTTGATAAACAAAATCCGTGCGTTCAAATCCATGGTCGACCAATTTGGCCAGGATCGTATCTACTTCCAGCGTATCGCCCTGCTTGATAGAGATGATATTGGCCGAGAGTTTCTTTGCCACCACCACTTTTTCAAAGAGGGCCTCGGCGTGGGTGATGATGATCCCTTTGTGGAGTTCGCCGGTGGTGGAAGCAAAGCGGGTGAGGCACTCGGTGCGCAACATCACGTGGCTGGGATTCAGTAGCCTGTAGTTTCGCGTATTTTTAAAAGAAGAGGGGAAATAGAAAAGATTCAGCGACCGGGTGATATTCTCCAGCGTATTGTGGAAATAGGCCGCTTCCTCTGCATCCCGTAAAATGACCAGGTGGTTAAGACCCGCCGCCCGCGGGTGGTTCAGAACGGCGGACACGGTGAATGGGGTGGCGCTTCCCTGCAGGCCCGAAAGCCGGATGCGTTGGGGCAGGGATGCGGAGAGCCTGTCCGCTATGCTAAAACAGCGGGGGTCGTTCATGTATTCATTCAACAGCACTTCCAGGTTCATCCGTAGCGCAAAGATAGGGGGAAAGAAAAAAAGGAGACCAGCTGTAAAATCCGCAATATAAGCGCTGTAAAAACGTTAATGCATCGGCCATTCCCGTTTTTGGACCTGTTTTGAACCGGGCGGGGCCATGATAAAATCCAATAGACTATTAGGCAGATGAAAAAATGCTACCCCTTTATCTTTTTTGCGCTCCTGCTTTTTAACTGCCCCCGGGCCTTTGCACAGCAAGCGGAACAACCCGTGCGTTTCCTCAATGGGAATTTCATCATGGGCAGTAATATCAGCCTTCAGAAATTTAAGCAGGAAGACCTGCAAAGCGCTTTATATGGCACTGATTATTATGTGCTCCTGCAGTTTACCGACCTGCCTTCCCCAGAAACCAGGGAACATTTAAAGAATGCAGGGCTTATGCTGGAAGGGTATCTTCCCGGCAAAGCCTATTACGCTACCATAAAAAATAATTTTGATTTTACTACGCTGAAGAATTATGGCGTGGCGGCTGTCAACCCCTTGCCCGCGGTCTATAAGATCGACCGGTCCGTTTATTCTTTTACACCGGTTACTGAAAAAGAAACCATCAGGCTGTTCGCGGTGAGTTTTTATACCGGTGCGGGCAAAGAAAATGTTTTGCAGGCCTTGCAAGGATCAGGCGCCTCGATCGTGACTACAAAATTCAACATGAGCGATGTGATCTTCATACAGCCCGATATAGCTGTTGTAAATGCCATCGCCGCTTTTCCCTTTGTTCGATCGATCAGCCTTCAACCGCTTACCGACCGGATAATGAATTATAAATCGGGACCCATACATGGCATGGCGGCGCTATTGTCGCCCGCGGGCCGAAGGTTGAGCGGAAGGAATATCACCGTTGGCATGGGTGATAATGCGGAGATATCAACGCACGTTGATTTTACGGGAAGGGTCATCAACAGGGTGTACGCCCTGCCCGCCTTTCACGGCATACATACATCGGGTACGGTTGCGGGCGCCGGGATCATCGATCCCAAAAATCATGGCATGGCCCCTTCGGCAACGATCGTGAGCCAGTGGTTCAGCGACATCATCCTTAACACACCTACCTATGTGACCGACTATAACATGATCGCCACCAATAATTCTTACACCGACGCGGATGTTGGCTGCACAGGGGAAAGGGTGTATGACGTTACGAGCAATTATGTGGACGCACAGATGAAGAATTACGAAACGGTGCTGCACATATTTTCGGCGGGCAATGATGGCGGGTATACCTGCTCACCCTACCCGGGTTCTTACGGAACCATCAAATCGGGATGGCAATGCGCCAAGAATGTATTGACAGTGGGGGCAATGAACCAGGCAGATTATTCGATCGCGAGTTTCAGCAGCCGCGGTCCTGTTGCCGATGGAAGGATCAAACCCGAGATCGTGGCCAGCGGTTTGAATGTACTGTCTACCCGGCAGGGCAATACCTATGGCAATAACAGCGGCACCAGCATGTCGGGACCGATGATCGCGGGCGCAACAACGGTACTGAATGAACGCTATCGCCAGCTCAACGGCACCACGCCAAAAGCAGCTTTGTTAAAAGCGCTGATGTGTAATACCGCCGAAGACCTGGGCAACCCCGGGCCTGATTATATCTTTGGTTTCGGGATGTTAAATGCAAGGCGTGCCGTGGAAGCCATCGAAGGCAACCGGTATATCATCAACACTGCCACACCGGCCACTTATCCAATAACGGTACCGGCTGGGGTCAGGCGGCTGAAGGTAATGCTTTACTGGGCCGACCCGGCAGCCGCACCCAATGCGGCTACCACGCTGGTGAACGACCTTGACCTTACGGTCACGGATCCGTTCAGCATCACTTACCAGCCATTGATACTTAACCCCGCCGCCGTCAGCGCTACTGCTGTCCAGGGTACAGACCATACCAACAATATCGAACAGGTGGTCATTGACAATCCCACCGCCGGAACCTTTAACATGAATGTGAGCGCCTATTCGATACCGCAGGGGCCGCAGGAATATATACTCACCTACCAGCTGGATATGAACGGCATCACCGTGGAATATCCGTTCGGCGGGGAAACACTGGTACCCGGCGAGACAGAGACCATCCGATGGACGGCCTACGGCGATGAGGCCAATACCTTTACCCTTGAATATTCAGACGATAACGGTGCCACCTGGACGACGATCAGCAATGCGGTGGCCGCCAACGCACGTTCCTATAACTGGCCCGTCCCTGCTTCGGTCACCAATAACGCGCTGATCAGGGTGAGCCGGAACGCGTCTTCCTATACCGACCAAAGTGATTATACATTCACCGTGCTGGGGCAACCCGTGTTGACGGCAACCGTACCCTGTGAAGGCTATGTTCAGCTCGATTGGGGCGCCATCACCGGCGCCACTTCTTATGATATCCTGCAATTGAAAGGGGATACCATGGCGGTGATCGGAAATACTTCAGCGCTCACCTACCTGGTAAGCGGGTTGAACGCCTCCACCACCTGCTGGTTTGGCGTTGGCCCAAAGAACAATACCGTGAACGGCAGGCGCTCCCTTTCAAAGAATATAATACCGGCTACGGGTACCTGCACTTTATCGGGGTTCAACAATAATTTCAAGGCGGTTTCCATCGACGCCCCGGTGTCGGGCCGCCAGTTCACTACCGGTGCCCTAACATCAACAGAAACGATCAAACTCACCATAAAAAACCTGGATGATGTCATTTCATCCGGCAGCTATAACCTCTATTACCAAATCAACAGCGACCCCGTGGTAATGGAATCGACCGCGACCGCCATTGCTTCCCTGGGCACTTATCAATACCCTTTTACCCAGCAGGCCGATCTCTCAGCCCCGGGTGTTTATTCCATCAGGTGCTGGGTGAAGCGGCCGGGCGATACGCAGGTGCTGGATGATACCGTTACGCTGGTGATAAAGCAACTGGCAAATCCGACATTAACGCTTCCCGTTAGTGATGGATTTGAAGGCACCACTCAAAAAAATTATATAACGAATACCCTCGGGCTGGATGGCGACGACCGGGTTGATTTCAAGACCGGTTCAACGAGGGGAAGGGCCCGCACCTTTGTCAATACGGGCTTCGCATTGAACGGCAACCGTGCGATCACTCTCGACCAGTTTCCTTATGGAAGCCTGGTCACCGACAGTTTATTGATGACCTACAATTTAAATGCATATAACAGCGGCAACCAGCTGCGTTTTGATTTTAATTATAAGAATCACGGACAGGCCAATAATCCCAATAACAAGGTATGGATCCGCGGCAGCGATACCAGCCCCTGGGTTTTGGCCTATGACCTGGTGGCCAATCAGGGCGGACTGGGCGCATGGAAACACGGGATCATCAATATCAACGACGTGCTGGATACGGTGATGCCCGCTCAGCCCATCACCAGCAGTTTTCAAATTAAATTCGGGCAGCAGGGCAATACATCGGCCAATGTTCCCAATCCCATACTTGACCAGGATGACGGCTATACTTTCGATGATGTTGCCATTGCTGAAGCATTGAATGATGTGGCCATCACGCAGGTCATATCTCCATCAGCATCAGGTTGCGGCATGAGCGGCTCGCAACCCGTTTCGATACAGATAAAAAATTACAGCGCCACGCCATTGGTCAATGTACCCGTTTATTATTCCATTAACGGCGGCCTGCCTATTACGGAACTGGTTCCCTTCATCGGTCCCAATTCAACACAGGTATTTACTTTTTTCACCCCGGCAACGCTGGTCGCCGATAATGATTATAGTTTTAATTTTTGGATAAGCGCTGTAACGGATAATTATGCCGGCAATGACAGTGTATTGAATTATACTTTTCATGCCAGTCCTGTTATCAACAGCTTCCCTTATCTGCAGGGCTTTGAAAGCGGCGCCGGAAGCTGGTACCAGAAAGGCAGCAACAGCAGCTGGCAATGGGGTACTCCTTCCAAGCCTGCCATTAACAAGGCCGCCAACGGAACAAAAGCATGGGTGACCTCATTAACGGGTAATTACCAGAATAATGAATTGTCTTATTTGTATTCGCCCTGTTTTGACCTGAGTAGTCTGACACAGCCCGTACTTTCCTTCAGCCATATTTATGCCATTGAAGACGGATGTCCCTGTGATTATACCTGGGTGGAATATTCAGTGAATGGTGGCATCACCTGGAACCGTTTAGGCACCACCGGATCAGGCACCAACTGGTATAATGATCCCAGCACCCAGCCCCAGTGGCAGGCCTCTCAACCCAAATGGCATGTAGCCAGTGTTGATGTGCCCACAACAGCCAGCAACGTGCGGTTTCGTTTTGTGATGTCGAGCGATGGCGGTTATACCACCGAAGGCGTTGGCATTGATGACATCCATGTGTTCGACAAGGCATTGATCTATACCGGTCCGCAGTTGTTGAATACAACGCAAACGGTTAGTGGCAGTAACTGGATACATTTCAGTTCAGGGGGAACACGTATCGCTTCCATCAATCCCAACGGGCAAAACCTGGGCAATACCACAGTGGACGTTTATCCTTACGCAGGAACGGTGCGCAACAGCAACAATCAATATTACCTGAACAGGAATATCGTGATCCGCCCGGCCACGCAGCCCGGTGCCGCGGTATCCGTAAGATTTTATTTTACGGATGTGGAAGCGAAAAGCCTGATTGCTGCAACCGGTTGCGGCGCCTGTACCAAACCCGTTGACCCCTATGAATTGGGC
>JAYWAZ010000021.1:0-2649 GCA_043781975.1 Bacteroidota bacterium | reverse complement strand
GTGCCGTTCGCACCAATGGTTGTTGATCTCAGCAATGATGGTACAGGTGTTTACTGGGTTGAAGTTGTCGACATCAATGGCAATAGACTGGCAATGGGTAGGGTCGAAGTGCTTAGATAAACCAGACTTCTCTTTAATAATTTTAAAGTCCCCCGCTAATGCGGGGGACTTTTTTTATGGAACCGTTTGTATGATCGGGATATCCTATATATTCCGGTGGCCAGACACTGTAAACCAGTCAAATACCCTGATGTAAAAAAATGCCCTTCATGCCTTAAAACTCCCCATCTTTTCATACCTTTGCCCTCCCGTTAAAAAAACCGGGATCATTATATGTCATTCCATATTATTAAACAACTAAACGCAGATGCACAGGAAGGTTCGGCCGCCGAGAGCACCGAAACTGCTGCGATAACAAATGTACCTGTGGAACATTCCGATACTGTCGGAATTAAAACTGCACCTGTTGCAGACATTGAAATTAAAGAACCCGTTGCCGAAACATTGGCAACCGCCCATGATGATTTTGACTGGAGCGTAGACAAGCGTAATGTGACCAGCTACACCGCTGAAGAAAAAACAAAATACGACCACGTCTATGACAACACATTCAAACAGATCAATGACGGGGAAATGATACAGGCAACTGTTGAATCATTGACCAAGACTGACGCTGTGGTAAACATCGGCTTTAAAAGCGACGGTTTGATCTCCCTGAACGAATTCAGAGACATTCCCGGCGGCGTTAAAGTTGGCGACATCATTGAAGTAATGGTAGTGGAAAAAGAAGACAGGGAAGGCAATCTGCATTTAAGCCGTAAAAGCGCCCGTACAACGAGAGCATGGGAAAAAATCGTGGAAGTTCACAAGACCGGTGAAATTGTTACCGGACTGGTTACCAGTAAAACAAAAGGCGGTCTGATCGTTGATGTTTTCGGAATGGAAACTTTCTTACCCGGTTCCCAGATAGACGTGAAGCCTGTTACCGATTACGATCAGTTTGTTGGAAAGACCATGGAATTCAAAGTGGTGAAGATCAATGAAGCCATCAAGAACGCTGTTGTTTCTCACAAAGCGCTTATCGAAAGCGACATTGAAGCACAGCGTGCAGAGATCATGGGTAAACTGGAAAAAGGCCAGGTGCTGGAAGGAACCATTAAGAATATCACTGATTTCGGCGCATTCCTTGACCTTGGTGGACTGGATGGTCTGCTATACATCACCGATATTTCATGGGGACGTATCAACCATCCGACAGAAGTGTTGAAAATGGATCAGAAACTGAACGTGGTGGTATTGGATTTTGATGATGACAAGAAGCGTATCAGTTTAGGCTTAAAACAATTGACCCCGCATCCATGGGATACCCTTACCGAAAATCTGAAAGAAGGCGAGATCGTAAAAGGTAAAGTGGTGAATATTGAAGACTATGGTGCATTCCTGGAGATCATGCCGGGTGTAGAAGGTTTGGTACATGTAAGTGAAATTACCTGGGCCAATACCCCTATCAATGCAAAAGAATTCTTTAAACTGGGTGATGAATATGAAGCGAAAGTGGTGACTTTGGATAAGGATACGCGTAAAATGAGCCTGTCCATCAAGCAAATGACCGAAGATCCCTGGAGCACTATTGAAAATAATTTCCCCGAAGGCAGCAAACACAAAGGTGTTGTAAAGAACATCACGCCTTATGGTGTTTTCGTGGAACTTTCCACCGGTATCGGCGGAATGATCCATATCAGCGATCTCAGCTGGCTGAAGCGCTTCAATAACCCTAATGAATACACGAAAGTAGGCAACGAGATCGAAGTGGTCATTATGAATATTGATAAAGAAAGTCGCAAATTGCAGCTGGGCCATAAGCAGATCGAAGAGGATCCCTGGAATACCCTGGAAAGCGCTTTCCCCATCGGAAGCATACACGAGGGTACCGTGGTGAAAAAAGACGATAAAGGAGCCCTGGTACAACTGCCTTACGGACTGGAAGGATTTGCCCCTGCACGTCACCTGGCAAAAGAGGATGGTAAGACCATCGTTGCTGACGAGATCGCCAAATTCGTTGTAATCGAATTTGACCGCAATGATAAACGCATCGTTCTAAGCCATACCCGTTTGTGGGAGCAGGTGATAGAAGAAGAAAAGCAGGCGGTAATGAAAGAGAAGAAAGCGGATGCTGATGTAACCAAAAAGGCGGTGAAGACCCTGCAGAGTAAAGTTGAAAAATCAACCCTGGGTGACCTGGGAGTACTGGCAGGATTAAAAGCCAAAATGGAGAGTGATGCGGCGGATGCGGCTTCAACTGAAGTACAGAAGACGACTTCACCAGAAGAGCCTAAAGCCACTTCTACTGAAGAACCTAAAGCTGAATAATCAGATATGCTGAATTAAAAATCCCATTCGCCAGTTGGCGGATGGGATTTTTTTTGGAAAAATTTATTATAGAAAAGAAAAAGGTGACCAGATAATCGGTTTCGGTAAGCTCAACCCGACAATCATATTATTCCAATATCTTCACTTCCGTTCTCCGGTTTTGCGCCCTGCCTTCTGCCGTTTTGTTGCTTGCAACAGGAACCGACATTCCATACCCTTTTGATGTAACACGAGCGGGATCGATTCCCTTGGTTAATAAATAGGCCCTTACGGCATTGG
>JAYWAZ010000020.1:0-7348 GCA_043781975.1 Bacteroidota bacterium | reverse complement strand
CCTTTTTGAATGAAGAAACTTTTATCATACTTTTTTATAGCCTGCTTATTTTTACCCGCTGTTGCCCATGCGCAATTCGAATCATTTAAGGACTCTGTCGTTCAGTTGTACGGGATCGTAATGACGGCCGACAGTTTAAAGGGGATCGAGTCGGTAAGCGTTGTGGTAAAGGGGCAGAACCGGGGAACCGTCACCAATGAAAAGGGCATTTTCAGTATCGTAGTGTTGAAGGGCGATATGGTTGAATTCACCAGCATCGGTTTTAAGCCCAAGACCATTAAGATCCCCACCAATCTCGTAGGCAACCAGCACAGCATTATCCAGTTGATGGTCAATGATACGGTGTACATGGCGGCCACCATTATTAAATCAAGGCCTTCGCGGGAGCAGTTTGAACGCGATTTTGTCAATACCAAGATCCCCGATGACGACATTTCCATCGCCCGGAAAAACAATGATGAGGCAACGCGCCGCTTCCTGGTTTCCGCCCTACCGGTGGATGGCAGGGAAGCCAGTAACCGATTCCTGCGGCAGGCATCCAGCAAGGCCTATTACGCCGGACAAACTCCTCCCATGAATATCTTCAATCCCTTCGCCTGGGCCGAATTCATCAAGGCCTGGAAGCGGGGCGATTATAAGAAGAAATGATCGCAGATTATTTGATTTATTTGATTTCGCTGATTCTGTTCAGCATGCTTACTTTTGGAGTATGAGAATATTTCTGATCGGTTTCATGGGCAGTGGAAAAACGCATTGGGGCAGGATATGGGCGCAACAGTACGGAATGGAATTTTTCGACCTCGATGAAATGATAGAACAGCAGGAACAAAAAACCGTAGATGCCATATTTGAACAGGAGGGTGAAGATCATTTCCGGAAAACAGAAAGCGCCCTTTTAAGAACATTGTTCAAAAAAGATCATTGCATTATCGCCGGCGGCGGAGGTACTCCCTGTTTCCATAATAACATGCAATGGATGAACAGCAACGGCACCACCATTTACCTGCAGGCCACACCCGAACAGCTTGTAGAAAGAATAGAAAAGGAAAAAGACAAGCGCCCCCTGCTTAAAAAATTAAACCAGGCTGATCTTCTTTCTTTCATTGACGATAAATTAACTGAACGTGAACCGTTTTATAATTCCTCCCAAATTATCATACCCGTAGATAAATTAAATACCGAGAGTCTTGAAAAAATTCTTAATTCTTAATTTTTAATTCTTAATTGCCCTCCATGTATAAAGGTTTTCTAAAAACAGCCGCCTTTACTGGTGCCTTGTCTGTGGCCCTGGGCGCTTTTGCGGCGCATACTTTAAAGAAATATTTATCACCTGATATCCTTTCCACATTCGAAACGGCGGTGCGTTACCAGTTCTACCATGTTTTTGCGCTGTTGGCAACGGGCATCTTATACGGGTCTTATCCTTCCGCAAAAATGAAATGGGCGGGTATGCTTTTTATAGCGGGCATGATATTGTTCTGCGGCTCCCTGTATGCACTCTGCTATGTAAAATATGCAGGGTTGAATATGGAATGGGTCGGTGCCATCACACCGTTGGGGGGCGTTGCTTTTATTGGCGGTTGGGGGATGCTTTTCGGGGCACTGGTCAGAAGAAACTGATGTCATTGATCTTCCGGTGCAGGGTAACCAGGGTGCCGTTATAATTTTTAATGCTGAATTCGATCTTTACGTCTTCCATCCTTTTCCTCATGTTCTTGAGGCCGTTGCCGAATTGCCGCAGGTTGTCCAGGTCGATACCCACCCCGTTATCCTGGATGTACAGCGTGAGGCCATCGGGTACCCTTACCAGTGAGATGTTGACCTCGGTGGCTTTGGCGTGCTTGAGTACGTTGTTCAGCGCTTCCTTTACCACCAGGAATACATTTCTCCTGATTTCGCCGATCACCTCTATGTTCGGCAAGTTATCCGGAATATTGATCCTGCAATTGACACCCGTGCTCTCAAAATATTCCAGCGCGTAACTGCGGATATAAGCGGTCATATTGCCCAGTGAATCATTGCTGCTGCTCATGCTCCAGATGATGGCATTCATCTTATTGAGCAATTCATTAGCAGAGGACGATATCTTGTCGATCTCGGGTATGGATTGTTCACTGAGTTTATTCTTTGCCAGTTCGCTGTACAGTCGGATGGTGGTCATGCCCGCGCCCAGGTCGTCGTGCATGTCGGCGCTGATCCTGTTGCGCTCTTCCTGCTGCGCTTTAATGACGGCGATCTGTGATTCATGTTCCCTTTTTTCCACGTCCAGTTTCATGGATTCTTCTACTTTGATGCGTTCAATGATCTCCTGCCGGTTCTTATAGGTAAGCCCGAAAAGAAAGAACATCAGTTCCAGCGCAATGCCGATATAATAATAGAACAGGGAGGAGGTAAAAAGACCGGAGGACTTCACATCCATCCAGATGAGCCCCAGTGAGATGGAAGAGAATATGACCAGGGCCGCGTTGCCAGCCGCCAGGTAATTCAGTAAGCGATTCCTTTGTTTCAAAGCCAGCACGATGAAGTAAACACCGATCCCAAGGATCAGGAACTTCATGATATTTTCCAACAGGAACTGCATCACGTAGCGGCTGGTGAAAAAATTGAGGAAGGTATAAACCACCAGTAACAGCAGTATGAACCATTCCCCGTATTTCAGGATCTTTTCCAGTTGCCCGTAGTGGATCTTTGTATTCAGGAAACTTCGGGTAAATGAAATATAGAACAGCGTGCCGGCGACCAGTAACAAAAAATCGAAATAACTCAGGAAAAAATTATAGTAGGGAGAGAAGGTCCTTGAATAATACGAGTTCAGAAAGATCAGCAGGAACATACAGGCCGAGTAGAGGCTGTTGTATATGAATTCTTTCCTGGAGCTGAGTATATAATTCACCGCCATGAACAATATCATCATCAGCAACACCCCGCTCATCACATAGCCGAAGGTCCTGATCTGTGAACGGATGTTAAGATTGATGAGCTTAAAGATCTCAATGAATTTATCATTGACGAGGTGGGTGGCTATATACGCAGTTTCATTTTTAACGGGCTTCAGGTAAACCAGGAAAGCGGCCTTTTCCCCTGGGCCCAGCGTTATTTTCCTGAACCCGTATTGGTCATCGCTACCCCTGAGCAGTTCAGGATTCTGACCACCGGGAGGCATCGCTACAGCAGAAGGGGTAATGATGCGGTAAATGGCCATATCATCAAAAAGTACCCCGGGGTATAAATAAACACTGCGGGCGCTGTCGGGATCATTGGCAACCACAAACTTTATATAAAAACTAAAGGTGATCATCTCCGGTGGGATGGACCTCCGGTATTTGAAATCACTGAGCGGGGTAAACCTTTTTTGCATCACCTGTGCGGGCGTAAGATCCGAACTACTGTCGATGTATAGCACTGTTCTTGAAATGATATTGACGGTATCAGTGATCCTTGCGATATTGGTTACAGCGGAATCGGCGGCGAACTGGGCATGACCGGTCATGCCGTTAAGGATCACAACAAATAGCAGGAGGAAGCGCTTCAAAAGGGTGCTGTTTTTTCAAACCTACATAAAATCAATGAAACGGCATATTACCCGTACTGGTTTTTTTGACCTGTATTTGCACTAAGGGTTTTCTATATCTTTGTCAGCGATGGCGAATAAAATGAAATCTTCAAAATCTAAAGCGGCCAACCCCGACCAGTTAAAACAGGAGAAGGAGGAAACGGTTGCGGTAAAACATTTGCTGAAGGACGAACGTACACACAAAATCCTTGGCAGTTTTTGCCTCTTGATGGCCGTGCTCTTATTCGTTGCATTCACTTCTTATTTATTTACCTGGGAAGAAGACCAGAGTACCGTTAAAAGTTTTGATTACCATCTCCTCCTGGGTACCGATGCCAAAGTGACCAACCTGCTGGGAACATTCGGCGCATTCATTTCCCATTTTTTTATCTATAAGGGTTTTGGTATCGCCTCTTACCTGATATGTACCTTCTTTTTTGTGATGGGTATCAACCTGTTCTTTGGAAAGAAAGTATTTTCCATTTTACGTAACCTGAAATATTTGCTGCTGGGACTCCCCCTGGTTAGCGTGGCTGCCGCGGTGGCTTTCAAAGGCAAGGCCTTTCCGTGGGGAGGCGCCGCTGGTGATATGATGAGGAACTGGTCGTATAAGACCATCGGCGAAATTGGTACCATCGGCGTGCTGGCGGTAGCGGTATTGTCGTATATCATTTGGCGCTTCAATCCGGTATTTAAATTGCCTTCAAAGAATATGTTCAATCCGGCCGATAAAAATCTGGCGCCATTGCCCGAAGACATCAGTGAAAAAGTGGAGTGGACGGCGGAAGAAGAAGCACAGGCAAAAGGTAATTCATTAAAGGGTGGGGGCACATTGCTGGTGAATACCGTGGAAGAACATCATGTGCAGGACCAGGGCCTCGGCCTTGTTGAAAAAGATGATACAACCCTTCCCCCGCTGTCGAAGGAGGAACTGAAAGATATCAAGGAGATGCCTGTCGATATGAGTGAGGAAGAGGCTGGAATGATGCTTCCGGCCAACGGCCCATCAAAAAAACCGGCAGACGGTCCGCCATTGGAACTTGAAATAAAAACAGCGCCCGATAAAAAAGCCGAGGAACAGCAAACAACAGGCAACAAACAACAAACGATAAAGCCCTACGATCCTATCCTGGACTTGAGGGATTACAAATACCCTACGCTCGACCTGCTGGAAAATCATGGCAGTGAAAAGATCGTGCAGGACGCGAATGAACTGGAGAACAATAAGAACCAGATCATCAACACGCTGAAGAATTATGATATCCTGATCCAGAAGATATCCGCCACGGTGGGCCCCACGGTCACCCTATATGAGATCATACCGGCCGCGGGTGTACGCATTTCAAGGATCAAGAATCTCGAAGACGATATTGCACTGAGCCTGGCCGCGCTGGGCATACGCATCATCGCCCCCATACCGGGCAAGGGCACCATCGGCATTGAAGTGCCCAATGCCCGCAAGACCGTGGTCAGCATGAAGACCTTGCTGGCTTCGGAAAAATTCCAGAACAATAATTTTTCATTGCCCATCGCCATTGGAAAAAAGATCGACAACGAGAACTTCATCGTGGACCTTACCACCATGCCGCACCTGTTGATGGCGGGCGCCACCGGGCAGGGAAAATCGGTGGGCGTGAATGCCATCCTGGTCTCATTACTGTATAAAAAGCATCCCTCGCAGTTAAAGTTCGTACTGGTGGACCCCAAGAAAGTGGAGCTGAGCATTTACAAGACCATTGAAAACCATTTCCTGGCGAAACTTCCCGGCGAAGAAGACGCGATCATCACCGATACCAAGAAAGTGGTGCATACGCTGAATGCCCTTTGCATTGAAATGGACAACCGCTATGACCTGTTGAAAGAGGCGGGTTGCCGAAATATCCGGGAATACAATGAAAAATTTGTGGCCCGGCGACTGAACCCGGAAAAGGGACACCAGTTCCTGCCCTTCATTGTGCTGGTGATCGATGAGTTCGCCGACCTGATCATGACGGCCGGTAAGGAAATTGAAATGCCCATTGCCCGGCTGGCGCAGCTGGCGAGGGCCGTAGGCATTCACCTCATCATCGCCACGCAGCGCCCTTCGGTGAACATCATTACCGGTGTCATCAAAGCCAATTTCCCCGCTCGTGTAGCCTTTAAGGTAAGTAGCAAGATCGACAGCCGCACCATCCTCGATACCGGCGGCGCCGAGCAATTGATCGGGAAGGGGGATATGCTGATCAGTTATAATGGTGAGATCGTGCGGTTGCAGTGCGCTTTCGTGGATACCCCGGAAGTGGATAAGATCGTAGACTTCATCGGCGCACAGCGCGGGTACCCGCAACCGTTCTTATTGCCCGAATATATCGATGAAAAGGAGATGGAAGGCAAGGATTTCGACCTGGGCGAAAGAGACCCCCTGTTCGAGGACGCGGCGCGGCTGATCGTGGCCAGCCAGATCGGGAGCACCTCCCTGCTGCAACGTCGTATGAAACTTGGTTACAATAGGGCGGGAAGGCTGATGGATCAGCTGGAAGCGGCGGGTGTGGTGGGTGGCAACCAGGGCAGCAAGGCGAGGGAAGTGCTGGTAAAAACAGAAGCGGACCTGCAGCAGATATTGAATAATGGGTGAGTCACCCCAAGAGGGTGACTCACCCATTAAAAAGAGATACGGGACAAGAGGGCGACCCCGCATAAGGCGGGGCAAGCTGGAACGATGATGCAACCTGTGCAAATGCCCGGACAAAAAATATTTATAAAAAATGTCTAAATTCTTAATCGTCGGTTTAGGAAATATCGGCGCGGCATATGCGAGTACCCGCCACAATATCGGTTTTGATGTGGTGAACGCCTTTGTGTTGAAACACGGGGGTAAATTCAGGGTAGATAAATTAGCCTACGTGGCCGACGTAAAATATAAAGGGAAACCGGTCATTTGCATTTGTCCAACACAGTTCATGAATCTGAGTGGAAGGCCTTTTCTTTACTGGATGAATATAGAGAAAGTGCCAATAGAAAACACGCTTACCATTGTAGATGATGTTGCATTACCGCTGGAAAAAATTCGGCTACGTGCCGGAGGTAGTGCCGGCGGGCATAATGGGTTAAAAGATATACAAAATACGCTGGGCACTGGTGAATATCCCAAATTACGGTTTGGTATCGGCAATAATTATCCTACAGGCATGCAGGCTGATTTTGTACTGGGCAAGTGGCTCAAAAAAGAAGAACCTACCGTACTTTTGAAAATAGAAAAATGTGTTGAAATAATTGAAAGCTTTATTGCCATTGGTATCGGGCCCACGATGACCGCATTTAATAATATTAGCGTAAAACCTGAATGAACTCAGTTGGCAGTTAGCAGTTGGCAGTTGGCAGTAGGCAGTTAGCAGTTGCCAGTAGGGGGTCTGTAGCCTCCCAGTTGCTAACTGCTACCTGCCAACTATTGTTTTTTTTCCCCTATTTGTCTATATTCGCTATTCAAACCGCACTACCTTAAAAAAACCGACTAATGAAGATTATCTGTGTAGGCCGCAATTATGCGGAGCACGCCAAAGAACTTGGCAACGACATACCTGATGAACCGGTCATATTCATGAAGCCGAAAAGTGCATTGCTGCAAAGTCATACACCTTTTTACTATCCTGAGTTCACCAATGAATTGCATTACGAGTGTGAATTGGTCCTACGCGTTTGCAAGAACGGCAAGTACATTCAGGAACGCCATGCCGGGAATTATTATAATGGCATTACAGTGGGGATCGATTTTACGGCGCGTGATATCCAGGAAGAGTTGAAAAAAAAAGGACTTCC
>JAYWAZ010000019.1:0-19740 GCA_043781975.1 Bacteroidota bacterium | reverse complement strand
TTCTGCTTCCCCGAAGGAAATATTTGTAAAGCGAAGGGTATCGCCGGGTCTTAATTGCGCCAGTAACGGCAGGTCGGCAGCGACCACCTGAGCCACCCGTGGATAACCGCCAGTTGTCTGGCAGTCGTTCATCAAAACGATCAATTGTCCGCCGGGGGTCAGTTGTATCGTTCCTTTTGTTACAGCGGTTGAAACCAGTTCCCGGGTCTCGTTTAATGATAAAGGCTCACCCAGTAAATGACAACCCATCCTGTCGCTTCGGTTGCTGAGCGTGAATGGCTGTGCATACAACTGTTGGACGCTTTCAGGTTCCATCCTGTTCATTTCTATTCCCTCCATTATCCTGATGTGCACTGCAGCTGTATGAACCGGGATGGTTACATTATCCTGCAGCCGTTTCAACGTGGGTGATACCGCCTCTCCAAACCACAATTCCTCCTCTTTTATTAACGCAGTTCCGATGCCGGCACGTAGGCAGGCGCTCTTGCTGTTCATGATATCAGTTGCGGCAAAGCCTCCTCTAACGGCAATGTATGTACGGATACCATCTCCGTTATACCGTATCTCCAACATGTCGTTTTTGGAAACACCAAGCGGCTGGTATGATCTTATTTTTTGGCCATTGACGAAAGCATCGCCAGTTCCCGTTACCGCGATGACCGCCTGTTTTTTAAACTGAATTGAGAGGCCGCCCATGGCGCATTCAATAGTAGCTGCGTTTTTTGTATTGCCCGCCAGTGCATTGGCCAAACAATGTGCGGGCAGGTCCATGGCGCCGCTGAGCGGAACACCATAGGCCAGGAATCCCAACCGGCCCCTGTCCTGGAAGGTTGAAAATACACCGGGTTTGATCACAACAGCATCGGCCACCTGCTCCTCGGGTTTACGTTCAACTTTCTGCTCCTGCTCATTTTTTATTTTTACAAAAGCTTCTTTGGTGATGGCATTGAATTGTACCTTGTCGCCGGTTCTGATCAGGAAGGGATCGCTTTTTTGCAGGTCAAATAAACAAAGGGGTGTTCGCCCGATGATCTGCCAGCCCCCGGGTGACGGTAAGGGATAGATGCCGGTCTGTTTGCCGGCGATGCCAACAGATCCCTCTTCCACCAGGGCACGCGGTGTGGGTTTACGCGGCGCCGCGATGGTGTCGTCCACTTCGCCCATATAAGCGAAACCCGGTAAGAACCCCATCATGTACACGGTATATATTTTCCGCAGGTGACGTTCGATCACTTCCTCTTTTGAAAGTCCACCCGATGTGGCGACTAATTCAAGGTCCGGCGCGAATTCGGCCTCATAACAAACGGGGATGGAAATGATATTTTCCGGCTCACTGTTCCCTGCAGGCGCTTCGCCGAATAAATTTTTGATATGTGCTTCAACAAATTGAAAAGGAGAAACATTTCCCATGCGGATCATTTCCGGCGCATAAAAAACAGTGAGAGAGGTATAAGCGGGCAGGGTTTCAATAAAACCGGTGAAGGGGTTTTGTTTTAATAACCCGTTCAGGTGCTGCACCCGGCGGCGGATGTCCTTATCAATGGTATCGCCCCAGATGACGGTAAGGGCTGTTTCGCAAAGCGGGTATATTTTTGGTTGCGTCATTTTTTAATTTGCCAATGCGTATACTGCAAAACTCGCCAGCCAGTGCTCACCACCATAGCCGCCGGTTACCACGTTGGGCAGACTGGCCGCCAGGTGCTTTGCCGCCGAGGCGAAGAGTGCTCTTTTTCTTTTGTCTGTTGACGGCAACAGGGATGCGATTCTTTTCATACACCAGCTCCTGCAGAAGCATAAACCATCGAGGTGCACGATCTGGTAATCGGTCCTGTCGGACACCACCGGCAACAGCATGATATGTTGCAGGGTGGCGCCGGAATAAAAATGGTTGAACCATTTCAGGAAATCATCTTTTGCCAATACCCTGCTCATCAGGTCGGCTTCTTCCAGCGAGGGCGATAAAAAATCGGTACCATCGGGTTCCCAGTTGGCAGGCGCATTAATGTCTTTTAAAAAAAGTTGTCTGGCACTTTTTATGATATCCTTTTCAAAGTCGGTGTCGCCTAGTGCCCTGGCATAGTCCAACGCGAATACCAGTCCGAATGCGGTATTGGGATGCACGCCGGTGCGGTTGGGATAGGTTTGTTTGGGCAGGAACTGTTTCCATAACCCAATGACCTTGTTCACCAGGGGCTGCAAATTCTTTTTCCAGCGGGTGGCATCGACGTCGTTCCAGTTGCTGAGTTCCTGCTCCAGTTTTAGCAGCCATGCCCAACCGTAAGTGCGTTCAAAGGACCGTGACAATTTGCCATCGAGGTATTTTGTTTCCAGGGCTACATTTTCAGGAGTGATATTATTATTGAGTATCGTTCTAATCTGTGCCGCCCCGGTGAATTGCGGAAATAATTTCATCAGTCGCACCAGCATCCAGTGGCCATGAACGCTGCTGTGCCAGTCGAAGCAACCATAAAAAACGGGGTGCAATTGTTTGGGTGTAAGCAACTGATCACTGTCCGAAAGTGAAGTATGGCCGGTCTTATTGGGATATTCCTGTTGCAGGCATTTTAAAGGCAGGGAAGCAAGCAGGGTTACGCCATCCATCGTTAATGAAAAAGTAGAACTGTCGGGATTGACGCTAAAATATTTTTTTTCCTGTGCGGAGGCAAATTGTATGTTTATACACAAAAGAAATACGAAGAGCTTATTCATTGAAACGATTTGGTAACAAGATAAAAAAAATGCGCTTCAATTGAGCTGATTAGATAGGAATGTGGTCAGTGGGGCACCAATCACGGCGGGAATTATTTTAAAAAACAAAAAACATCTCATAAAGATGCTCAAATTATTATACTTTTCACAAGTCTCCCCTTGGGGGAGATTTAGAGTGGCCTCATTCAGCCTCCGCAACCACTTCCTTCACTTCGGGTATCATGCGTTTCATCATGCCTTCGATGCCGGCTTTCAGTGTGATCATGGAAGAGGGGCACCCACTGCAGGATCCCTGCAACATCAGGTTCACACGGCCGTCTTCATAACTTTTGAACTGTATGGCCCCGCCATCCATTTCAACGGCAGGCTTCACATAATTTTCCAGCAATTCTTTGATGCGTTTCACCACGTCATCGTCATCGGCGCTCACTTCGTTGCTGCTTTCCGTTTTCATGGCCGCCACCTCTTCTTCGTTTACCACGGCCTTGCCTTCTTCCAGGTATTCCTTCAGGAATTGTTTGATGGTGGGGATCACATCCTGCCAGTCTTCTGTTTCGGAAGTCTTGGTCAGTGTTACAAAATTGCTTGCTATAAATACAGATTTAATAAATGGAAAAGTGAACAGCTCCTGTGCCAGGGGGGAGGGTTTTGCGCTTGCCTCGTCGGCAAGATCAATGCTTTTACCCGGGTACAATAATTTGTTGGCAACAAATTTCATGGTTTCCGGGTTGGGCGTCATTTCAGTATAGATACTGATTACGGGATTTCCTGTCTTGATCATATAATCACATTTAAAAAATTCGATACAAATTTAACAAGAATTACGCGGGTTTATTCCCGGAAGCGTGCCAATTCAGGCTTTTTTTCGTATTTCGAAAGGGCATATTTCCCGCAAATTCCGCTGATTGCGCAGAGCGAAAGAAAAATGGGGCGATTATCTGCGGGTAATAATATTTTTAATCCACGATCCGCAACTTCGCATAATTCAACACCTCACCCTCCGCCCTCTTCTGCAGGAGAAGGAACTGCAGCATCTCTTTATTCAGCAGGGGAATCCACAATGCGAAGCTTTGCATAATTGAGCATTATTTTCTTTTCGCCGTTGAGGTCAAACCTGACAGTAGAGATGGGATTATGCGCAGCGCCTTCCGGCCTCATCCTCCATCTCCTTCTCTTTCGGAGAAGGAGCGGTACTTCGGGAGATTTTCTAACATTATATCTACCACATCATCGAAATATCATTAATCAACAATACGAAGCTTTGCATAATTGAGCATAATCTTCTTTTCGCCGTTCAAATCAAACCTTACTGTTGCAATAGGGTTGTGTGCAGCGCCTTCCATTTTCAGCACTTCGCCGAAACCGAATTTCTGGTGCTCCACTTTTTGCCCGGCCTGCAAATTTGAAGTATCACTTGCTACAAAATCGGCAGAAGGAATATGTTCTTTTACCTGCGGCCTGGAAACAGGATTAACATAAGAAGACCGTTCCTTCTTGAAGCTTGAAGCTTGAAGCTTGTAACTATTATCTCCGAAAGCACGTTGCATTTTTTCAAATGCATTGCCCAATGCGCCACCTGAACTTTTCATGGCGCCCCCGGCATAGCTCCTGTCGAGGTAGGTTTCCGGTATCTCTTCGAGAAAACGGCTGGGATCATTTTGCTGCAGCTGTCCAAAACGGTAACGGGCATTCGCAAAACTCAGCCAAAGGTGTTGCTTGGCCCTGGTGATGGCCACATAAAATAAGCGTCGCTCCTCTTCCAATTCTTCCCGCGTGTTGATGGCCATCGCATTGGGGAAGAGGGTCTCTTCCAGTCCGCCTACGAATACCACCGGAAATTCCAATCCCTTTGCGGCGTGTATCGTCATCAGTTTTACCATATCGGCATTTGGGTCCTTGTTATCATCCGCATCGGTCAATAAAGTGATCTGCTGCAAATAAGTTCCCAGTCCCTTGTCGCCCACTTCACCGTCTTCCTCGTTCATGGGCGTTTCGGTGAATTCTTTTATGGAGTTCAGCAATTCCTGCACGTTCTCATAACGGGCAAGGCCCTCGGTTGTTTTATCATTGAATAATTCCTTGACGATACTGGTGCTTTTACCCACCAGCACGGCCAGGTCGTAAGCGTTCTTTTTTGTAAGTTCGCTCTGGAACATTTTTATTGCGGTTACAAAGCCGTCAATGGCTTCAAGGGTGCCGCTGCGGAAACCATAACGTGAAGCGCCGCAAAGGATATCCCACAAACTCAGGTCGTTTTCATTGGCATAGAGCACGGCCTTGTCGAGTGTTGTTTTGCCAATACCCCTGGCCGGGAAATTGATGATGCGCTTCAGCGCTTCTTCATCCCTGGGATTTACCACCAGCCGCAGGTAGGCGATGAAATCCTTTACTTCCTTGCGCTGGTAAAAGCTCATACCGCCATAGATGCGGTAGGCGATACCCATGCGGCGAAGGGCTTCCTCGAAACTACGGCTCTGTGCGTTTGTGCGGTACAGTATGGCGAAATCTCTGTTGAAATAATGGTTGCGTAGTTTTTGTTCCTGGATGGTATCGGCCACCATCTTCCCTTCGTCATTGTCCGTCATGATGCGCACCAATCTTATCTTTTCCCCTTCTTCATTGACGGTGAATAATTTTTTTTCGATCTGCCCCTTGTTATTGGCAATGACCCCGTTGGCGACGTGCAGGATATTCTGCGTGCTGCGATAATTCTGTTCCAGCTTCACCAGTTTCACCTCGTCATAATCTTTCTGGAACTGCAGGATGTTTTCAATGGTGGCGCCGCGGAAACTGTAAATGCTTTGTGCGTCATCACCCACCACGCATACGTTCTCGTGCATGGCACCCAGCAGTTTGATGATCTCGTATTGCGCCGGGTTGGTATCCTGGTACTCGTCGATAAGAATGTATTTAAATTTGCGCTGGTACTTGCTCAACGCTTCGGGAAAATTCTTCAGCAGCAGGTACATCTTGAACAACAGGTCATCAAAATCCATGGCACCGTTCTTAAAACATCTTTTGGCATAGGCATCGTATATCTGGCCGATGGCGGGACGGTTGGCCCTTGCGTCTTCCTGCTGCAATGCCCAGTCGTTCATATATTCCGCCGGGCCGATGAGGGAATTCTTCGCTGCGGAGATCCTGTTGTACACGATGTTTGGTTTGTAATGCTTATCATCGAGTGCCAGCTCTTGTGTCACCGTTTTAACCACGCTCTTCGCGTCATCGGTATCGTAAATGGTGAAGTTCGAAGGGTAACCCAGCTTGGGCGCCTCGCTTCTCAATATCCTCGCGAACACACTGTGAAAAGTGCCGATGTATAAATTCCTGGCCTCGGTATTTCCAAGCACTTTCTCCACCCTTTCTTTCATTTCCGCCGCGGCCTTGTTGGTAAAGGTAAGCGCCAGTATGTTGAAGGAATCAATTTTATGTTCGGCCATCAGGTGGGTGATTCGTGTGGTGAGCACCTTGGTTTTGCCGCTGCCCGCGCCCGCGATGATCATGATGGGCCCATCCTTGTGCAACACCGCTTCGCGCTGTGGTTCGTTCAGTTCATCCAAATAATTCATGGGGTGAAGGTACGAATAGCGGGTTTGATGTTGGGGAATGTGTAGAAATAAAAACGATGATGCCCGTAAAATTCATGAAAGAATTCGGCCATTTATTTTTATTTTGCCGCGATGAAAAAGGGGATATTTATTTTCTTTAATCTAATGCTATCGATCAATATGGAAGCACAGCAAAACAAACTGGCCGGCGAATATTACCTGCAGGGCGTGATGGAGACCGCCTCTGGTTTTAAACTGAATCCCGATTCCGGTTTCCAGTTCTTTTTTTCCTACGGGGCGCTCGACCGGCAGGGCGAAGGGACCTGGACGGTGAAAAATAACCGGGTCATATTCAACAGCAGGCCGCACCCCGGAAAGGATTTTGCACTGACCTCCGGTAACAGAATGGGGACTGATTCCATCACCATTCAGATCATGGATAAAAACCCGGTCCTGTTGTCGCATGTTTATTGCCTGCTGCAATCGGGAGAGAAGAGATCCCAACAGGTCAGTGATAAACAGGGGCTGATCCGTTTTCCAAAACAGGCTGCCGACTCCATTTCACTGATCTTTGAATTTTGTCCCGAACGCACCAGCGTTTTCACCGGCCTTGACCCCACATATGATCATTTCGAATTCCGTTTTGAACCCTGGCTGATGGAGGTCTTCTTTTTCAACTTCTCAATGGATATTGCCGGGCAGGACCTGAAAGGGCCGCACCCGTTGCTGAGAAAGGCCAGTTATAATTTTGTAAAGAATAAGTAATGCCGAACACCTAATACTGACAGCCTGAGCGGCTTTATTTTTTCAAAAACTTCACCGTTTTCATTTCACCATTGGCAAACAAAGCCTTTACAAAATAAACACCGGTATTCAACGAGAGTCCGTTCATTACGATCCTGCTGCTGCCGCTTGCATTTGTATTATGAACGGGCTGGCTGACCAGCTTCTGTCCCGAAGCGTCGTATATGTTGATCTCGCTCAAGGCGCCGTTTACCAGCAGGCTGAGCTCGGGCGCCGGGTTATTGATGATTTCAATGTCATTGATATTCGCCGCGATGGTCACTTTTCTGGTTTCGGACAACAGGTTACCGCCGTCGCGGTTGAGTATCTTAAGCCGGTATTCGTTGACCCCTGTTGCGGGGTGCTTATCCGTAAAATAATGTATGGATGCCGTTCCCGCCATTATTTTGCCGAGGTCGAGCCAGCTACCGTCTGCGAGTAAACGCTGAATAGTGTATTGTTTTACCAGTGGTTCATTGTCCGCCTTCCATTGCAGGTTCACCTGATGCCCTGCCGCTTTGGCTTCAAAGGAAACAAGGTTGGCGGCCAGCAGCCTGCAGTAGAGGCTATAGCCGATACTTCCGATACTGATTGCCCTTAATGCGGGAGTTGCCGGAACATCCCATTGCGATTCCGCGGTGATGGGAGAAACGGGGTTCAGAATCTTTTTCGCCGAAGGAATCAGAAGGGCGGTATACTCTTCATATTCGATCACGATCTTGTCGATTACGTCCGTAAAATAAATGGAGGCGTTACCGTGGTCGGCATTGCCGCTATTATAGGTATCCGGGTAATTATTGAAGGGATTATTATCGGGGTAATCGGGCCAGCCGGTGATGCCGTTCCCGGAAATTGAATTATAAGCGACGTCCTGTTGTAAAACGATCACGGGCGATACTGCGTTGCTTCCGTTGTAGCCCGTAACTTTTACATGGTCGATACTTCCATTCACCAACTGCGGATTGGAACAATCTATATCATAGATATTAAACCTTACATCGGTGACCAGGTTGCTGAAATCAACGGTTAAAACGGCCCGGTCGTTATTGCCGGGGGTATAGCACGCATCGCCGAAAAATAATTGCAGGGTGGTATCGCCCGTATTAAAACCTCCTTTATTGGGGCCGGGCCAGGTAACCGGATTGGCGCCCGATGTATTTCCGGCCTGTGGGTAAACCTCCGAAGCAATGGTACATTGTTTATCGGTGGTAAAACTGATTGTGGGATTATAGGTGGTGCCATTACAGGTCACGGGTGCCAGGTCAAAGGTCTTTGAACTTACATTGATGAAAGAATTGATACCTCCATCAAACGCGAATCGGTTTTGGGGCCGGAATGAAGGTGCCGGAACATTGGGGTTGAAGCCAAAATTAATATCGCTGAAATTATTTGAAGCGAGGATATTCAGATCCGTTATCCCGTTGGGCGTATTGTCTTCAACATATGGATTCATATCAACAATGTTACGGGGAAGGGTACTGCCTGGGTACTGGGTCAGCAGGTTGCTGACCGTACTCAGTTTTACCCTGAGCTGGTAACTGCCGTTGCTCACATTGGTGAAAGTATAGGAACCGTCAAATGTGGTAATCGCGGTTTGTACCGGGTACACCAGGTAGAAGGGTGAGACGGCGTTCTTGTCCATCAGCCATACGGTGATGGAAGGGAGCCCTTCTCCGGGATCATAGCTGTTATTGTTGTTGAAGTCGCTAAAAGCGTGTCCTGATATTACGGACTGGCTGTTTGCCGCAGGGCTAAATAAAAAGCAAAGCAACGCAAAAGCTATTACAGGGTTTGTAATAAATTTTTTCATGATATTGGATATTAGACAACAAATGAATCCCCTATCTTATTAATTCAGTATCAATAAAACAGGAGGATCCTGAAGGGTTAACGAAAAATCTGGTCAAATTGTTGTGGAAGAAGGGCCCTTCTTTTACCTGGCCCGCTCCGGAAAAAGAAGTAGTGAGCGTTGAAGTGCCTAATAGGTCTTCAGCCAATTCACCGGTTCTTCGCAATGATGTTTTAAATAAAACCTGGTTTTATTTAAACGGATCCAGGAACTTAGCCTCTGTTGTTACCGTTGGATCGCTGAGGGTTTGTAAAAAAGCGAGTATCCTTATTGCATCCGTTGGATTCACGCTATGCGCGGGCACATGTGTTGGAGAACCCGGGGGGCCGCCATTCAGCATGGCGGTGAGACTGGAAACGGCCCCATTATGAAAATAGGGAGCGGTGAATGCGATATTCCGGAGGCTGCCTGACTTAAAACGGTTTTGCCCGTTGATGCCCGCATCGGTAGGATCGGGAAAGGCAAAGGGCGCGGCAGGAGAAGAGGTGATGAACATCGGTGGTGTGTGGCAGCCGGCACAGGTAAGTACGCCCGGCGGTGCGGTTAAGAATAATTGTTCTCCGGTGGCTTCGTCAGCGGTAAAGGTTGCCATCCCCTGTTTAACGAGATCGTATTTGGATTGATAAGTGACGATGGAGCGCACGAACTGTGCGATGGCATTGGCGATCCTGACAGAATCTATCTGGGTGCTGCCAAAGGCTTTCAAAAATAAGGCCGGGTAATAGTTCAGTGCGGAGACCTTGCTTTCCAGTTCGGCCAGGGTAAGTCCCATTTCAACATGATTCTGTATCGGCTGCAGGGCTTGCTTTTCAACCGAATTTGCCCTTTCGTCCCAGAACATCTTACCCGACTTATAAAAACGAACATTCAATAATGCCATGGAGTGACGGGATGTTAATCCGCCTTCAAACCCCTTACTGAATTGTGCATCATCGCTGAAAGAGGTAGCCGGTTTATGGCAGGAGCCGCAACTAACGGTATTGTTTTTTGATAAATGCTTGTCGTAAAATAAAACCCTTCCCAGGGTGGCACCTTCATTGGTAATGGCGTTACCGGCGGGCGTATTATCATTCAGCAGCAGCGCATTTTGTATATGTGCCGGGAAAGCCACATTATAATTGTAGGGCGTGGCGGGCAGCGAAGGCTGTGGTACGGTGACAGGATTAACCGTAGTGTCGCCGCTTTTAGCGCACTGCTGGAATAAAATAACAACAGAAAGCAAAACTGCGGTTACCAATAATTTCTTAAAGGGCATCTTTATTTATTTTGGTGTAAAAGCAGGTCTATGCCCTGGGCATCTACCTATAAAAGGGTTAAAAAAATTTAGACGATCATAAATAGTAAAACCTTCGCTGGCCATAATTAATACCTGCAACATATTAAATTTTTTTACAAAAAAGGGCAAAAAGCGATCAAAATCCTTTTATTCAGATAAAAAAACTACCACTTTGTGGTATTGTTAAGTTCACAAAACTGTGTTCTCTTTGTCTTATTATCAATGACCACCCTTTTGATTCATAAAAATATTACGCCCGTTTTCCATCCGTGCTTACCAGAGATAAGGGAATAAACTATGTAGATTTTTCTTATGCTTGAACAACATCCCGTCCCGATTCTTCGGGATGGGCTTTTTTTTGCAATATTTGCGGACATCCCCCGACTAAAAAAATTATCAAAAAAATACTAAAATAATTAGTGTTGATAAAATAAAAGAATTATCTTTGATTCCAAAATTACATTTACAACGCAAAACCAGATACATCACTTAAAAAAACAACATCATGAGCAACGCAGAAAAAATGGAAAAAACAGAAAGGACAGAAAAGATCAAGGCGCTTAAATTGACCATGGACAAGATCGACAAAGATTTTGGCAAGGGATCGGTAATGATGATGAGCGACAAGGGCATCACGGAACAGGAAGTCATTTCCACCGGTTCGATCGGGTTGGACATGGCGCTGGGCATCGGCGGACTGCCAAAAGGAAGGGTAGTGGAGATCTACGGCCCCGAAAGCTCGGGTAAAACAACGCTGGCCATACACGTTATCGCCGAGGCGCAAAAGAAAGGAGGCATGTGCGCCTTCATCGACGCCGAACACGCATTCGACAGCAATTACGCACAAAGACTGGGTGTTGATATTGACAATTTACTGATCTCCCAGCCCGATTACGGGGAGCAGGCGCTGGAGATCGCCGACCGCCTTATTCTTTCAGGCGCACTGGACGTGGTGGTGATCGATTCGGTCGCCGCGCTTGTGCCTAAGAGTGAGTTGGAAGGAGAAATGGGCGACAGCAAAATGGGACTGCAGGCCAGGCTAATGAGCCAGGCGCTTCGTAAGCTGACCGCTACCATTGCCAAAACGAACAGCTGCTGCATTTTCATCAACCAGCTGCGTGAAAAGATCGGGATCATGTTTGGTAACCCCGAAACCACCACCGGCGGAAATGCCTTGAAATTTTATGCCTCCGTTCGGCTGGATATCCGCCGCATGGCGCAGATCAAGGATGGTGATGAATCCATCGGCAATCATGTAAAGGTTAAAGTGGTGAAAAATAAAGTGGCTCCTCCTTTCCGACAGGCCGAGTTTGATATCATTTACGGGGAAGGCATTTCCAAGACCGGCGAGATCATTGACATGGGTGTGGAACTGGGCATCATACAAAAAAGCGGCAGCTGGTTCAGCTACAACAGTGATAAGCTGGGACAGGGCCGCGAAGCCGTAAAACAACTGATGACGGATAATCCTGAAATGGCCAATGAAATTGAAGCCAAGATCAGGGAGAAGATAAAAGAGATGCAGGCGGGATAGTATGATGCCGGCGCGTTTTTCTGATTACTTAGTAATGGGTTAGTAAGTATATAGGTCGGGTGTATAAAAGCACCCGGCTTTTTTAAGCCTTATTTTTACAGCCTAAACGATGATTTTTTGAATAAAAGGACCACGGCCCATATCGCACTGCTGCTGACCAACCTATTCTTTGCAATAAATCTCAGCGCAGTAAAACACCTCACCGTTTTGCAACTGGCGAAACCCTTTGGCATTAATGTGGTAAGGGTAGGCATTAGTGTTATTTTATTCTGGTTATTGTATTTGCTTAAACCCGTTAATCTCTTCATTGAAAAGAAGGACAGGCTAAGACTTGTATTGTGTGCAGTAACGGGTATCGCCGTCAATCAGTCGCTTTTTTTAAAAGGACTTTCACTTACTTATTCTATTCATGCATCCTTGTTGATGCTTACCACGCCGTTGCTGATCGTTTTTATTGCAGCATGGTTACTAAAAGAAAAGCTTAGCCACTTGAAGATCATCGGACTGGCGCTAGGTATCGCGGGTGCGGTTGTATTGATATCGGCAAGGGATCATTCAGGAAATGGCAGCGAAGTTTTTTTTGGCGATGTACTGATCATCATCAACGCGGTTTCCTATACTTTTTATTTCATACTCGTAAAACCTTTGATGCTTAAATACAACCCGGTGGTGGTGGTCCGGTGGATATTTACCATCGGCCTGTTGCTGGTGTTACCTTTTGGGTGGACGGAGTTTACTGGAATACCCTGGGCCCGATACGATTCACTTGACATCGCCTGTATGGTACTGGTTGTATTTACGGGCACTTTCCTGGCCTACCTGTTCAATGTGTACGGACTAAAAACACTGGGCGCCTCCACTGCGGGCTTTTATATTTATACACAACCGGTATTCGCAGCGCTCATCGCCATGATCTTTTTAAAAGAGGCGCTCACGACATACAAAATAATTGCCGCATTGCTGATCTTTGCAGGTGTTTTCCTGGCAAACAAAAAAATAAACAATGGCTGAATATGTTTTTGTGAAAACAAAAGAAAATTACCAGGAGGCGGCGAAACTTTTTACCGAGTATGCGAGCTGGCTGAGCATCGACCTGGGATTCCAGCATTTTGACGAAGAACTGCTGCGCCTTCAGGAAATGTATGCGGCACCCAACGGAGGAATTATCCTGGCCAGGGAAAATAATGATTCTATAGCCTGCGTTGCCATAAGAAGGATCAATCCTGCGATCGCAGAATTAAAACGGATGTATGTAAAACCCGAACATCAACACCAGGGGATCGGACAGGGCCTGTTGGACAAAGCCATTGCATTGGCCCTGCAATGCGGCTACTCCTTTATACGCCTGGATACTTTGAATTACATGACCCCGGCAATGAATCTCTATAAAAAAAACGGGTTTACGGAAATCGACGCTTATTATAATAACCCGAATACGACTGCCGTATATTTTGAATTAAAAATAAAAAACTAACCCTTTTTTGGATAATCAAAGAAAAGGAATTCCTTTTTTGCTTTGGCAAATGCAGCCCAATGTGCTGTATCGGCCTGCACCGCAAACACCCCGCAAGTAGGCATATTGTCGAGCTGTACTTCAGTAACCAGCTGATTTGCAAAATGTGTGATGCCGGGATTGTGCGCAAAGAGCGCTACCGTATGGAATGTATCGTCGAAGTGCCCGATCACTTCAAAAAAAATTTCAGCAGGAGCCTGGTATAAAGCAGTTACAAAGATCACCCGGTCCTCTGTGCCGCCCATTTCTTTACAAAAAAATTCCGCTGTTTTCTTTGCCCTTTTTGCGGGACTGCTCACGAACGCATCCACCTTTATTTTTTTTTGAAGCAGGCGGCTTGCCATTTCTGGTGCATCTTTTTTTCCCCTTTCATTCAGGGGCCGTTCAAAATCATTGAGTGTGAAGGAGGTTTCCGCTTTGGCATGCCGTATGATGAGAAGCGTCTTCAATTGGCCTGTTTTCCTAAAATTAGATAATTTCCCGGCAAAGCGCTAATTGTATCTATTTTTTCCCAACTTTACAGGATAATATTTTTATGCAATTAAAGAACTATCGCTATTTTTTATTGGTCGGCTATACGGTCCTGGCCGCATCCTGCGCAACGGTAAAGCCGGTTATACAAACCACGGCCGGTATCACAGCGATAAAATTTATCGGGGCATATATTATTCCCCATAACCTGGAATATGGGCAAACAAAGGTGGGCGGATTATCGGGCATCGACTACGACGCTAAGCAGGATATCTACTACATGATCAGCGATGACCGGAGCGACTTTAACCCCGCCCGTTTTTATACCGCCCGCATTTTCTTTACCCCCAAAGGAATTGACAATGTAATTTTCACGGGAGTTAAATATTTACGGCAGTCTAACGGTACCGTATATCCCAATAAAACTCAGGACCCCTTCCATACACCCGACCCGGAAGCCATCCGGTACAACCCGGTGAATGGACAGCTGGTCTGGAGCAGCGAGGGGGAGCGTATCGTGGATGCAAAAGATACGGTGCTGGAAGATCCGTCTGTAATTGATATTTCAACCGGTGGTAATTATATCCAAGATTATCCGCTGCCCGGCAATCTAAAAATGCAGGTAACGGAGAAGGGGCCCAGGCGAAACGGGGTGCTGGAAGGACTCTCCTATGCGGATAATTATAAGACCCTTTTTGTAAGTGTGGAAGAGCCGCTATACGAAGACGGGCCAAGGGCCGATCTGATCGACAACAATCCATTCATCCGGATACTGAAATTCAAGGCGGGACAAAGAAAAAATACCAGGCAGTTCGCTTATAAACTGGAGCCCATCGCCCATCCCCCCATCCCACCGAACGAATTCAAGATAAATGGCGTACCCGATATACTCAGCATCGGCAATAATAAACTGCTGGTGATCGAACGGTCCTTTTCTAAAGGAAGAGATACCAATACGATAAAACTTTTTTTGGCAGACATGAACGGTGCAACCGATGTGACCAATATTTCGTTAAAGGGAGCCGTGGGCCAATTTACACCCATCACAAAAAAACTCCTGCTCAATATGGATGACCTGCGTATTTATATCGACAATATTGAAGGGGTAACCTTTGGCCCCCCGCTGCCCAACGGCCACAAAACCTTATTGTTCATTGCCGATAACAATTTTTATGATACACAAAAATCACAGGTATTATTGTTTGAAGTAATGGAGTAAAATCCGAAGCACCTCATTGTTATTTCAATAACAATTTCCCAAACCGCTGCACTTCTTCCCGCTCAGCGGTAGTCAACACTTCATTGTTATCATATTTCAGCTTAAAAAACAATACCCGCTTGTGCTGGGGAAATTTTGAAAGTATACCGCTTAACATTTGCCCGGTTACTTCGTCTTTTACGGGCTCCGTGGTTTTGATGGTGGCCGCCGCTCTTTCCCTGGTGGGTTTCTTTTTAATGATTGCTTCCAGGGTCGCCAGTTTGTTGGGAGCGAGGCCGGGTGTTTTAACCGCCTTTGCGTACAGCCCTTCCAGTTGCTTCTTACTCAGTCCGCCCCGGTTGCAGTATTGCTGGTAAAGACTGTTCACGAAACCAGAAGAAGGATGCTCCTTCACCATCTGTTTTAATATGTCGAGCAGGATGTTGATATCATTCATGGGATGAAAATACAGCAAACAAAGTATCCTTGAAATAAATTCCTCATCTTTACAGGACAACCAGCCATATTTTTTATGAAGTCACTGATAACAGCCCTGCTTGCCCTTGCCCTTTTTTCATGCAATAATAGCGATACGAAAACAATCGGGAAAGACAGCATCCCTGTGCAATCCCCGGCTGCTGATACATCCAAAGCCATTGCAGCAACCGATTCTGCCCGGGATCAATATTGTTATATCACGGGTATTGAGAAGGGGCATGACAGTATTTTAATAAAAGCCGACTATGTGGAATTCTTTAACGGGAAGGATGTACTGGAGGAAGCGAAAAAACGCCACCGTGCCGATACCGCCTTTGATAAGAACGGGAAAGTACAGGACATCTTTGTTCCGGATGATTACTTCATTGTCAATGACAATAAACAGCTCCGTACCTTATACCTGCCTGCCAACACCCCCATAAAAATGGAAAGTGAATTTGTGACTGACAAGAAAAAGGAGATCAATAATTATGAATATTTTTCAGGACATTATAAAAATAGCTTGTTCATGCTCACGGTCAAAGGAAATAGCGTCACCGCCGTCAGGGAAATATTTTTACCCTGAGCAGCCATTTAATAATTGTGCAGGCAGTAATTTTATCAGGCATAGCAGTAATTAATTTTTACAACACCAAATAAACAGGGAATCATGATCAGGAATCGTTTTAAAAAATATGTATTACTGGCATCATTATTTTACCTGCCCTTATCCGGCATGGCCTGGGGCTTGCTTGGGCACCGCATTGTAGGGCAGATAGCGGATACCTATCTCACCAGGCATACAAAAAAAGAGATCTTTAAGATACTGGGTACCGAATCGATCGCCATGGCGAGCAACTGGGCAGATTTTATCAAATCGGACCCCTCTCTGTCTTATCTTTCCCCCTGGCATTATTGCGATTTTAAAGGGGGGGCCAACGCCGAAGAGTTCAAGGGCTTTCTGGATGCGGACACCACCACGGATGCGTATACAAAGATTAATTTCCTGGTGACTGAACTGAAAAACAAGAACCTTGACAATGAAAAAAAAGCAATGTATCTCAAATTGCTGATCCATATCGCTGGCGACGTTCACCAGCCACTGCACGTGGGCCGCCCCGAAGATCAGGGAGGCAATAAAATAAAAGTGATGTGGTTCGGGGTCTCGTATAACCTGCACTCCATCTGGGATAACCAGCTCATCGGTTTCCAGCAACTGAGTTATACCGAATATGCAAAAGCCATCAACCATACCACAAAGGCGCAAAGAAAGGAATGGCGCAAACAGCCATTGTCTGAATGGCTCTGGGAATCTTACCAGCTTGCTGAAAAAATTTACGCGGATATAAAGCAGCCCGATCAAAAACTCGATTACAAATACAATTATGATTACCTGGCCCCGCTTAACCAGCAATTACTGAAAGGCGGCGTGCACCTGGCGGCAATATTGAATGAGATATTCAGAAACTAAACCATTCAGTAGGTCATCTGCAGCAAAGGAATTATTAATTTTTAATTGTTTAATACCCCCTCACATTCTTTCCCTCCATATAATTCATAAAGGCCTTATTACAAACACGGTTACCTCCCGGTGTGGGATAGTTGCCGGTAAAGTACCAGTCGCCCAGGTTGGTGGGACAGGCCATGTGCAGCGTTTCAATGGTTTGATAAATGACGCTTACCGGGATATCGATATCCTTTGGCGTGATGAGCTGGGCGATCTTACCCGAGATATCATCCAGACTGAAGGGTTTGTACAGGCGCCGCACTAGGTTTTCTGTATGTAGCTGGTTATTGCGCTGCAGCTCCCTGCAATTTTCAAGCACTTCACTGAGCAAGGCCTCCTGGCCGGTTTCCTGTAACAATTCGATCACGGCCCTGAAGGCGATGAAATCGCCCAGCTTGCTCATGTCAATACCATAGCAGTCGGGATAACGGATCTGTGGCGCGGAGGAGACCACGATGATCTTTTTTGGCTGCAGCCTCGACAGCATGCGGATGATGCTTTCTTTCAGCGTGGTGCCGCGAACGATGCTGTCGTCAATGACCACCAGCGTGTCTTCGTTTTTTCGCACCGTGCCGTAAGTGATGTCGTACACGTGCTGCACCATTTCATTGCGGTTGATGTCTTCGGTGATAAAGGTCCGCAGTTTTACATCCTTGATGGCTATTTTTTCGATCCTTATTCTGCGGTTGATCATCTCCGTTAGCTTCTCCTCGTCGTAGTTTTTTCCCCAGCTCATTATCCGCTCGATCTTAATTTTGTTGAGATAATCTTCGGCGCCTTTCAATAAACCATAAAAAGCGGTCTCGGCGGTATTGGGAATAAAAGAGAAAAGGGTATTCCGGAGATCGTAGTTGATGGCTTTTAAAACGGTATCGCTGAGGTTATAACCCAGGGCGATCCTTTCACGGTATATTTTTTCATCGCTGCCCCGGCTGAAGTAAATGCGTTCAAAGCTGCAGGCTTTTCGCACTTTGGGTTCAATGACTTTTTCAATGGAATAATAACCATCGGCTTTTACGATCAGCGCATTTCCCGGCATCAGTTCCATCACTTCATTCTCACCCACATTGAATGCCGTTCTGATGGCGGCCCTTTCACTGGCGGCAACGATCACATCGTCATTCACATAATAATAAGAGGGACGGATGCCGTGCCCGTCTCTCATCACAAAAGCGTCACCGTTGCCCAGCATGCCGCTGAAATTAAATCCGCCATCGAATAAGGGAACCGCTTTTTTCAGCACTTTCAGGATATCCATCTGCCCGGGAAAGGCTTCATCCGCCTTTACCACAAAATGATGCAGCACTTCCATCATCGCTGCCAGGTCGCTCTGGCGTTGAAATTCACCGGGGTCAATATTGATGAGGCCAAATAATTCATCGGTATTCACCAGGTTGAAATTTCCTGCCAGGGCAAGGTTCCTCGCCGGTATGGTATCCCTTTTGATGAAGGGATGGCAGAATTCTGCATTGTTTTTTCCCTGCGTGCCATAACGCAAATGGCCCAGCAACACTTCTCCCAAAAAATTGAGGTGGCCCTTCATCAGGCCGGGGTGATTTTTAATATCAGGGAGGTGTTTTTCCACTTCGGCGATCTCTTTCCCGATCTGCGAAAATACATCTGCAATGGGTTGGTTGGCGCTGCTGCGGATGCGTTGCATGAACGGATACCCCGGTTCGGAATTGAGTTTTACGGCGGCCACACCGGCACCGTCCTGCCCACGGTTGTGTTGCTTTTCCATCAGGAGGTACAACTTGTTAAGTCCGTACAACACTGTTCCATATTGCTGCTGATAATAACTGAAGGGCTTGCGGAGACGAATGAAAGCAAGACCGCATTCGTGTTTAATGTCGTCGCTCATGATGTGGAGTGAGCCGCAAAGTTAGTGCATTGGCTACTGGCAACAAACAAAAAATCCCGGCAATTTGCCGGGAAAGATCTTATACAAAAGTCGATTATAATCCGCTTACGCAAATACCGATCTGTAGCAATTTCAGGTCAGGACCCGTACCGTCTTTTAAAATACCGTTGATCTGGTAGCTGCCAAATAATGAATAGTGGCCGTAACCGATCCTTGCAGTAGCAGCAAGGCGGGTTGAATTGAAAAAGCGTTTACTGGATTCCTTTTCGGTGTAGGCATTAATGGAAGCGCCGCCTTTATCCTCGGGCGATTTGCCCTTGGTATGCACGTTCAAAAGGGTACCCACCTTTACGCCTAACGCAAATTTTAAACTTTTGCCGTTATTCTCCGGGTCGGCGGTAAAACGAAATTCCACCGGTACTTCCAACAGGGCCGTGGTGAGTTTATATTTTTTGAAATGGTTCAGCGAATCCTGGTTGTTGAACGGAAGATAGGTGGTGCTGTTCGACCTGATATCGACACCCATTTTTTTGAAATAGATATTGGAAGTACCCACGCCAATACCAAAGGCCACGCTCATGCGCGGGGAACCTTTAAAAGGCTTGTCCATCATCACGTATATATTGGCGCCTCTCGACAGCTGGTTGATATGCCTGCTGATGCTGTCGGGTGCTCCCATCCAATGGTCGCTGCTCAGTTGGATCATGATATGATCGCCGGGGCGACCGGTTACCTTACTCCAGTCTTTTTTCTTTTGGGCAGCAGCAACAGATACGGTTACAATTGCAAGAACACTAAATACAATTTTCTTCATAATGTAGTCTTAATTGGCAAAAATACTTGCCATATGGGTTAACGAAAGGTTAAAGAACAAATAAAAAAAATTGCCCGAAATAAATCGGGCTATTTTAAATCGTGGGCCCACCTGGGCTCGAACCAGGGACCCCCTGATTATGAGTCAGGTGCTCTAACCAGCTGAGCTATAGGCCCTGTTATGTTTTACATAACGGAGGG
>JAYWAZ010000018.1:0-2652 GCA_043781975.1 Bacteroidota bacterium | reverse complement strand
ATTGAAGAAGGATATTTTGCTGATTTGGTTATGGTAGACCTCGACAAGCCTTCTGTAGTTACACCCGAAAATATTTTATACAAATGCGGCTGGAGCCCTCTGCAGGGCTTTCGCTTCCCCGCAACCATAGAAAAAACCCTGGTGAGCGGAAATATGGTTTATGAAAACGGTGCGGTAAATGCATCTCACCGGGGGCAAAGGGTTTTATTCAACAGGCAATAAGCAATTGGCAATAAGCAACAGACAAAGTCGCAGCGCACATCGAGAAACAAAAAACGAGAAACGTTTTTAAATGGAAACAGACACAACCACGCTTGCCGACCTCGTGATCTTCGATCGTGAAGATGAGTTCTCGGTTTTTAATAAGATCAACTTTACGACCACGAGCCGCGGCAAAGAACAGCTGCGTAAAAACCTCGTGAATACCATCCGGGATCCTGCTGCCATCCGGAATGTTCAGCAAACGATACTCATGCTGAAAAATAAAAAGCAATATTGGCCTTCGGTGATTTCCAACGGAACCGTAATGGTGGTGGAAAGATTTTACGAGGCCAATATCGATCCAATGCCGTCAAAGCCTACTGCATTCTCTGCCTTTACTTATAAGCTCCTGCACGGCCATGATTTTACGTTGGTAAAATATTCCGTGAGGCATTCTTTTGATTTTATCAAAGGAATGGAGCAGGCGGTCCGTTTCTTTTTAACGGAAGAAACCCCACAGCCTTTGAAGGCTGAGTTGGAAGAAGCAAAAAAAATATTAGCGAGAAAGGAACTGAATATCGTTTGGAATAATAAAACCGCCGCCGATCTCAGCCCGGTAGAAATGCTGGAGCTGGCATATTTTATTCTCCGCCGTTATAAGCTCAATATTCATGAGCTCCTGAATATTTTCGGGAAAATGGATGCCTGGTACAGCATGGCAACGGCCATGGAAACTTACGGCCTCAGCATGCCGGAATTTTCCGAAATCCCGGGGCCATACATTGAAGCGGAAGGCATGTTTCATTTATTGCTGGAGAAGCCGGTGGCTTATAATCTGGGACTGAACAAAGAACATAATTTTCTTTTTCTCACCGGCGCGAATATGGCCGGTAAAAGTACTTTCATCAAAGCCTGCGGCATCGCGGTATACCTGGCGCATACGGGCATGGCTGTGCCGGCAAAAAATATGAAGCTCTCGTATTTCGACGGGCTCCTCAGCAATATCAACGTGATAGATGATATCGCCAAAGGCGAAAGCTATTTTTTCAATGAAGTGCAGCGCGTAAAAGCCACGCTGGAAAAGATCAGCGACGGCCGCAAATGGCTGATATTGATCGACGAGCTTTTTAAAGGCACCAATGTGCAGGATGCGATGAAATGCAGCAGCACGGTTATCGAAGGTTTGTTGAAAATAAAAAATGCCGTCTTCATCCTCTCTACACATTTATACGAGATCGGCGATGAACTGAAAAAGCATCCGAATATCTCATTTCATTATTTTGAAACCTCCGTGCAGGAGGACCAGCTCAGTTTCAGTTACCGGCTCAAAGATGGGATCAGCAATGACCGCCTGGGTTATTTGATCCTGAAAAAAGAAGGGGTCGTTAAAATGCTTGAGGGATTGTAGTTCAAGGTTCAAAGTTTAAAGTTTAAGGTTTTTCCGCGTAGATACTGCGTTCTATCTTGCAGAATTTCATTAACCTTGAACCTTGAACCTTAAAACAGGCTCATCTGCGCAGGAATCGCAAGCGTTTTTTTCCTTGCAATAACATTTACTTCATTTTTGGAAATATAAAATACCGGCGTTTCTTCATACCGGGAAGCCACCGTTATTTTTACCTTCCCCGCATTTGCGCTGAAAAGCTGATGAACCATTTCCGGGCAGTTATTATCCTTTGATAAATGAGCCGGCAGCAAATGGCTCATAAACGGCGAACGGTGTTTTATAAAAATGTCCAAGGCTTGCTTATTACTTAAATGCCCGTTGCCGCCGCGGATACGGTTCTTAAGGAAAAGAGGGTATCGGCCGTTCTCCAGCATCTCATCATCATAATTCGTTTCCAAAAAAGCGGCATGGCATTGTTTAAAATGTTTGATCAGCTCTTCGCATGGCCGGCCGAGATCGGTGAACACACCCACCGTTATTTTATTACAGGTAATGATAAAGCTATGCGGATCTGCAGCATCATGAAATTTGGGGAAACAGGTAATGTTTAATGCGCCGACAGCAATGGTTTCGTAAGGCTCAAAATGTACAGCAGATTCCGGCTTTAAATGATAACATCCGGGCCGGGTTGCATGATTCACATAAACCGGCAATTGGTATTTATTGGCGATACCTGCCAGTCCGCGTACATGATCCGTATGCTCATGCGAAACAAAAATGGCTTTTACCCTTTTCATGCTCAGGTCGAGCCGGCGCATCCGGGCTTCAGTTTCCCGGCAGGAAAGCCCTGCATCCACCAACACCGCTTCAACGTCATTACCGATATAATAACAATTGCCGTTACTGCCGCTGTTGAGGGAAGTGATGTAGAGGGACATGGGAGGCGAAATTAGTCAATTTGGAGATTTGGAGATTTGATAATGCGATGCCCTATAGAATTTACCCTTTTTCCAGACCCCGAGCAGCTGTATAGCTAAACCGGTATAAAAAATGAAACTGTAAAG
>JAYWAZ010000017.1:0-44170 GCA_043781975.1 Bacteroidota bacterium | reverse complement strand
TACACGTTTCGTCTGCAGAAACATTGACGCTGATAGGCGCGGCAAAAAAAGAAGGGCTGCCCATCACCGCAGAGACCTGTGCACACTATATTTATTTTAATGCCGAAACGATCCCTGATGCTCATTGCATCTATAAATGCGCTCCCCCTATTCGTGAAAAAGTAAATAACGAACAGCTAAAAGCCGCATTGGCAAATGGTGTACTCGACTTTATCACCACGGATCATTCGCCGGCGCCACCTTCCATCAAAGAGATCGAAAGCGGTAATCTGCAAAAAGCCTGGGGCGGTATCGCGGGGATCCAGTTTTTATTATCGGCAAGCTGGACGGCACTGAAAGAAAATATGCCGTTGGAAAAATTAATTCCATTGCTGACTGAGCACCCGGCAAAATTCATTGATGCAGGGAATCGAAAAGGAAAAATCGCCATTGGATATGATGCTGACCTGTTGATATGGAACCCCGATGAGAAAAAAGTTATTGGAACAGAAGATATTTTATTCAGACATAAAATAAGTCCCTATATTGGTGAAAAGCTTTTTGGGACGGTTATTCAAACAATCGTAAACGGAATTACGGTTTATGAAAATGGAAGAATTGTTGAAAGCAATAAAAAAAATGGAAAAATAGTCTTCATTGAAACAAAATAAATTTTCAATAATAACGCTCTAAAAGTCCTTCCCTTCGGGGAGGATTTAGGTGGGGCCTAAAAACGCAGGACAATGGCTTTCGCATCCGTAAAAAAAATCATTAAACAATCTCCGGGCTATGCACAACTCACCGACCTGGCCGCAGAGCGTTTAGGCGGAAAGGTATTATATGCCACCGATGATTTTTTTGCTGAGAAGGAAAATCTCATCAAACCCGGCAGGGGAATTTTTATCACGGATAAATATACCGACCGCGGCAAGTGGATGGACGGATGGGAAAGCCGTCGCAAGCGAACCCCGGGGCACGACTGGGCCGTTATTCAACTGGCCACGCCCGGTAAGATCAACGGGTTTGATATCGACACCCATTTTTTCCTGGGCAACCATCCGCCGAATGCATCGGTGGAAGCGGCTTATATTAATGATGCTTCATCGATAATGAACTTGCCTGACCAACAAGCAGGCTGGGAAAATGTAACCTGGAAAGAAATCCTTCCTGCATCGCATTTGGATGCGGGCAGCCAGAATTTTTATGAAAGCAACAGCGATGCATTGTTCACCCACCTCCGCCTGCACATTTACCCGGACGGAGGAGTAGCGAGGCTGCGCGTATATGGTGAAGTGTTTAAGGACTGGGATGCGGTAAATGCGGATGAAGCGGTAGACCTGGCAGCCGCCATCAACGGTGGCAAGGCCATTGCCTGCAACGATATGTTTTTTAGCGCCATGGGAAATCTTATCATGCCTGGCCGCGGAGTGAATATGGGCGATGGATGGGAGACCAAGCGCAACCGTACACCGGGCAACAGGGATTGGGTGATACTGAAACTGGCACACAAAGGAATGATTGAACGGATCGTGGTGGATACTTGTCATTTTAAAGGAAATTATCCCGACACCTGTTCCATAGAAGGGTGCGTTGCTGATCACGATGATGTACTCAATGATAAAGCCCCATGGCAAATGATCCTGCCCACCCGGAAATTAAGCGCCGATCATGAACACGAATATCTTAAAGAAATAAATACACATGCTCCCGTCACATACATTCGGCTGAATATATTCCCGGATGGAGGAATAAGCAGGTTAAGATTATTTGGAAGGATTATTAAATAGTACAATAACACTGATTTTTACGAATTACACGAATTTTACTTTGACTTAATTCGTGTAATTCGTAAAAATCCGTGGAATAAATTTATTCACTGCTCATGTTTTACACGCTGCTATATATTTTACTTGCAGGCATTTTACTGATGCTGGTGGTGATGTCGTATCATTTGCCCGCTTTATTGAAAAAGTACAGCAATGGAGATAATGAAAAGACCTTGGCGAAGATCAGCAGCGCACAAAACTATATCTATGCAAGCATCGTGCTGGTGATCATCGCCGCACTGATCTGCACGTATTTAATGGCCAGGGGAACGCCATGGGAAAGCCACCTGATGGAATGGCTCAACATCGTGATCAGGCTGATGCACTTTACGTTCGGCATTGCATGGATCGGCGCCTCCTTTTATTTTGTTTTCCTGGAAAATGCATTGAACAGGACCGAAGGGGTAAGGGATGAACTGGCCGGAAACCTATGGGCTGTGCATGGCGGCGGTTTTTATTATCTCGAGAAATACAAGGTAGCGCCTAAAACAATCCCCAAACATTTGCACTGGTTCAAATATGAAGCCTATTTCACCTGGCTCTCGGGTTTCTGCTTATTGTTCGTGGTGTATTATTTTAATGCCTCCGCCTTCCTGATCGATAAAAATGTTTTGGACATTCCCCCGTTAACAGGTGTCGCTATCGGAGTCGGGTCATTCATCATTGCATGGCTGCTCTATGATATACTTTGTAAAACGGTGTTGAAAAAAAATACAACGCTGTTTGCGGTCCTTGGTTTTGCCATCCTTGTTGGCTTCGCTTATTTCTATAGCCATATATTCAACAGCCGTGCTGCCTACATTCATTTTGGAGCCATGATCGGAAGCATCATGGTAGCCAATGTTTTTTTTGTGATCATTCCCTCGCAAAAAGCGATGGTCAAAGCGGCCAGGGAAGGGTTGCCGCTGAACCCGCAACTGGGAAAGAACGCGCTGGCCCGGTCGATACACAATAATTATTTCACGCTGCCGGTATTGTTCGTAATGGTGAGCAATCATTTCCCCTCAACCTTCGGGTATAAATATCCCTGGTTGATCTTAGCCATCATTTCATTAGGGGCCGCGGGAGTTAAACACTATCTTAACCTTCGGGAAAAGGGCAACCAAAGCGTTTGGGTGATGCCCGTATCGGTTATCATTTTGCTGGCGGCCTGTTTTATTTCCGCGCCGGCGAAAAATCCGAACGCTTGTAATGCAACGGTTACAATGGCAGAGGTGAATGCAATTATACAAAGTCGTTGTATCAGTTGTCATTCGTCGAAACCAACGGATGATTTTTATAAGACGGCGCCCAATGGGGTAAAGTATGATACACCGGAAGAGGTTGTAAGGAAAAAAGACCTTATCATGCAGCGGGTGGTCATCACCAAAACGATGCCACAGAATAATAAAACAAATATCACGCAGGAAGAGCGGGACCTGATACGCTGCTGGATAGAACAGGGAGCTTCGGTAAAATAAATTTGAAAGGTTTAATAAGTTTAAGAGGTTTAATATGACATTGGCACAATTTAATCAGCTCGATAGGGATAAGGCCGCAAAAGAATTATTTGAATGCTGCGGTTCCGGGCATTGGGTATCCGAATTGATGGAGGATTTCCCATTTGCATCGGAAATGGCAATCGTTGAAAAAGCCACCACAGTGTGGTATACTGTATGCGGTCCATCAGACTGGCTTGAATCCTTTGGCCATCATCCGCAGATCGGCGATAAAAAAAGCATGTCGCAAAAATTTGCGGGAAAAGAACAGGCCGCGGTTGTAACGGCTTCCGATGAGCTGATCGATGCGCTAACAAAGGCCAATGCGGATTATTTTCAGCGCTTTGGTTTTATTTTTATCGTTTGTGCCACCGGTAAAGGAGCCCGCGAAATGTTGCAGCTATTACAGAACAGGTTGAGGAATAACCCGGATGAAGAAAAAAGGATCGCCATGGCGGAACAGCATAAGATCACATTGTTGCGCTTTAAAAAATTATTTACAAATGCAAACTTTCAATTTTTAAAAATGAGCCAGTTAACTACCCATGTCCTGGATACTTCCATTGGTTCGCCCGGGAAAAATATCTCTGTAAAACTATTGCAACAGGATGCCGGCGGCTGGAAGGCCATGGCCCAGAGTATTACCGATGCCGATGGAAGGATAAGCGACCTGTTGCCGCAGGGAACCTGTCTGCCCACAGGAAACTATAAACTTGTATTTGATACGGGTTCGTATTTCGCCTCCATGAATGTAAAAGGATTTTATCCCGAAGTGGAAATACAGTTCATGGTCACTGATCAGTCGCATTATCACGTGCCATTACTAATCAGTCCTTTTGGATATTCTACTTATAGGGGAAGTTAAAAGAAGTCAAAAGTAAAAAGTCAAAACCCAGGGATACTTCGAATTTTTGGTTTTCACTTTTGCCTTTTGACTTAAAAAAACGCTGATATAAATTGCCATTAACACAAAAGTCATACTATGAGCTTATCCATTCCAAACAACATGCGTGAAGCGTTGTTTGACAATTTAAAAAAGGCCAATACCGCTTTTCAAAAAATATATCCCGGCGACCGGAGCGAAAGGCAACCGGTACATACCTTATACGGCGGCGCCAACCTGTTCAAATACGATGCGGCAAAGACGCTTGGTGCAAGGGCCCTGGAAATCTTTGAGACCTATGCACCCGATCATACTATTTTTGGAAACGTGTTTGGAATGGACATAACTTCAGGCTTCAGTAGCAAAGTGTACGATAAAGTGATCGCCAAACTAAAGACCGAGGCCATTGAAGATTTCCGGATAGATTTTGAGGACGGATACGGTAACCGCAGCAATGCCGAAGAGGATGAAACAGCCCGTGTCGTCGCCCTGGAAGTTGCCAGGGGCATGAAAGAAAAAACCCTGCCGCCCTTTATCGGCATCCGGGTAAAACCATTCACCGAAGAAATGAAGGAAAGAGGATTGCGGACGCTGGACATTTTCGTGAGTACACTGGTAAAAGAAAGGGGTGGAAAACTACCGGATAATTTTATCGTGATGCTGCCCAAGGTCACTATACCCGAGCAACCCGCTACACTGGCTGCCTTTTTTGATATTCTTGAAACGCAACTGAACATGGAAAAGGGAATCCTTAAAATGGAGATGATGGTGGAAACCACGCAATCCATCATGGATATCAACGGCACCAATCCTTTGTATCGTTTTATAAAAGCTTCTAACGGAAGGTGCATTGCCATGCATTTCGGCACTTATGATTATACGGCATCCTGCAGCATCACCGCCAAGTACCAGGAAATGGATCATCCTGTTTGTGACTTTGCGCATCATATGACCAAGGTAGCGCTGGCCCATACCGGCATTTGGTTATCGGATGGCGCCACCAACACCATGCCCATTGGTCCGCACCGGGGTGATCACCTAACGGAAGCGCAGTTACAGGAGAACCGCGATACTGTTCACCGCGCCTGGAAAAAAGGCTATGATCATATCCGGCATTCGCTTTGGAACGGATTTTACCAGGGATGGGATCTTAACCCGGCGCAATTTCCCATGCGCTATGCCGCCGTATTCGCATTCTTCCTGGAAAGTTATGACGACGCGGTGGAGCGACTGAAGACCTTTGTGGAGAAAGCGGCAAGGGCTACATTGATCGGGGATGTTTTTGACGACGCGGCCACCGGTCAGGGCCTGCTCAATTATTTCCTGCGGGCATTGAACAGCGGGGCCATCACCGAAGAAGAAGTATTGGTAACCGGACTAACGATGGAGGAGATACGTGGACGTTCATTCAAAAAAATACTGGAAAACAGATCAAGGTAAATACATTCAAAACAGCAGAGAAAATAAAAAATGACAAACGATTCAAATTCTCCGGGTCCTCCAAGTCCCACAAGGGGAGATTTAGGGGGCCTGGAGGTCTGGCAATTCATACACGATAAACTAAGCGCTTCCACAAACGTTTTACTCTTATACGTATTGGACAGCGAAGGCAGTTCCCCCGGCCGGCAGGGATTTAAAATGGCGGTCGCGGCAAATGGAGATATCCTTGGAACGATCGGCGGCGGCATCATGGAACACAAGCTGGTGGAGAAGGCGAAAATGCTGCTCGGTGAAAACAATACCAGCATCTCCCTGGCGAAGCAATACCATGATAAGCAACAGCCCACCGGCCAATCGGGGATGATCTGTTCGGGTAGCCAGATGAATGCTTTTCTTCCTTTATCATCCACCGACAGGAAGATCATCGAAACAATATTGCAGGGCGAGCGGATCACCCTGCAGCTTTCCCCCAGGGGTATCGCCCTTGTTGAATCATCACCGCAGGGAATGCATTACAGTTTGGAGTTTCAAACGGAAACAGACTGGCGATATCATGAAAAGTTGAATGAACGACCGGTAATACACATCATCGGGGGCGGCCATGTCAGTCTCGCTTTATCCGAACTGATGTGTTTCCTGGGCTTTTACAGTAAAGTGTATGACGACCGCCCCGAACTGAATACCATCCTGCAAAACTTTTTCGCCAATGAAAAAATCATCATTCCTGCGTACGAACAACTCGGCGAATTCATCCTGGACTGCAGTAATGATTACGCCGTTATCATGACGCTGGGTTACCGGACGGACAAGATCGCACTGAAACAATTATTGGACAAGGGATTTTATTACCTGGGCATGATGGGCAGCGACAATAAGATCGAAACACTTTTCAAAGAATTAAGAACCGAAGGTGTTTCCGAAGAATCGTTAAAAAAAATATTTACCCCGGTTGGGATCGATATAAACAGCAAAACATCACAGGAGATCGCGGTAAGCATCGCCGCGGAGATCATACGTGAAAAAAATAAGGAACTTTCCACGGGGCGGCAAAGATCCTGATGACTCATTCTGCCATGCTTGAGAACGAAGCGTCTCAACGGAAACCCCCTACGGAGACTGTCATGCTGAGGAACGAAGCATCTCAACGTATTCTAAATAAAGAGATCCTTTCCCGAAATAATCGGGACAGGCTGTTCCTCAGGATTGACAGACATAATGTGATTACGTGGATATGTTTTCCCTAAATGATCCACGATATTCATCTGGACAGGTCATGCTGTTCTTCAGCATAACAAATCAAACTGGGCCATCACCCATCGGCGGTACCTTGTATTAATCGTACAGATTTTCTATCTTACTCCTCATAGACCGGATCAACCTTTAATTTTTTATTTATGAAAATGAATATTGGCGCATGGATAGGATTGGCGGGTGGACTGATAGGTATTATCGTTGCCATTGTCAGTGTATTGTCCGTGGGTGGCTCATCAGGCATTTATATCGCAGGCGGCATCCTGCTTGTTTTTGGTGGAATGATGTTCCTGTTTTATAAACTATTTTTCGCCCCCATGATACTGGCCGGCCGCTTAAGAAAGACAGGAACGCCCGGTAAAGCACTTATCAAGGAAGTGCATGATACGGGCGTTACCATCAATAACAGTCCCCAGGTTAAATTACTGCTTGAAGTTAAAAATTCTTTTGGCCAGGTGTATACCACAACCCTGCGCACGCTGGTATCGCGTTTGCAACCACAATTATACCAGCCGGGCATGACCGTTCCCGTTTTGATAGACCCGAACAATGAAAAGACCGTCATCATTGATTTCAGCGGGGGCCCGCAACGCGGTTCCACCCCGGCCCATGATAATACACAGGTGAATATGCTGAAAGAAGAATTGATGAAACTGCAAAGGGAAGATGACGCCATCAGGCTCACGGGGAAATCAGCAAGGGCGATCGTAAAAAAATATACCTGGCTTGGAGTAAATGTGAATGGAAATAATCCTTATGCCGAACTGGAGATAGAAGTGATGCCCGATAACGCGCCGGCCTTTGCGGCAAAAGTAAAAGGCGCCATCAGCGAACAGTCTGAAAGTAAATACCAACCCGGCAAGGAGGTATTCGTTAAGTATGATGCTGATGACTCAAGTAAGGTAACGTTAGATCATTCATAGTAATGGACAAGAAGCAATCGGCAAATGGAGAAACTCCTCAACTTGAGCGTTGAATATTGAATATTTATTTACAGCTTCTTCAGCAGTTCCTGCGCCCTGCCATAAGAACCCGCGTCAGCTGGAATTTTATTCAACCATTCTTTACAACCGCTCTTATCTTTTTCTTTAAGATAGCTCAGTGCCATGTAAAAAGCGGCATCATAGCGGAAAAGGGAATTGCCGTTGAATAATTTGGTGAGTTCGTTTCTTGAGTACGCGGGCTGACCGTTTTCAAGCAATGCAATGGCGTAATAATAATTCGCAAAAGCGTTTTGCTTGTCGTCTTTTAATATGGATTCGAATAGCGGAACAGCGGCTGCGAATTCTTTTTTGTTGAAATGCGAAGCCGCAAGCTTCAGCAGGCTATCGGCCGGAACGCCCCTTTCGGCCACTCCGGGCATTTGAACAGAAGCGTATTGCTGGTACAGATCCTCTTTTTTCCAGGGTGCCCATACCGTAAGCATCACAATGCCGATGACCACGGCCGCGGCAGCCGCGACCCATCTTGTGCGAGGGAACCTTACTATTTTCGCGGTTGAACGCCCGGATGCAATGGTTTTCGAAAAATAGGTATCACGCATTTGTTCGAGCGTATGCTTTAGGGCCGTTTCATTTTCACCGGGATACAATTTCATTTTTAAGGTTTCATTGACATCCCTGTTCAATGCCACTTCTTTTTGCAGTTCAGCATCCTGTCGCATTTGTTCTTCAAATGCTTTCGCCTCATCGGTATTCATCGCTCCATCGAGATAGCGGTTTATCATATCGTAATTAAATTCCCTCATTTTATAATCCTTGTTTTGATCAGGTTCACTAATTCTGCCGTGCATTCCGATTTTTTCTTGCGCAGGTAGGCATAACTGATACCCAGCCCGGCAGCCACTTCATCCTGTGCCTTGCTGCCCAGGCATTTGCTGATGATCTCCCTGCACCTTTCACCCAGTTTCTGGAACATGGCCATGAATAATTTGGCCTTGTCATCCTGTGCCTGCATTTGCTCGGCCATCGCAAAAACATCTTCGCCGATATTATATACATCTTCCGGATCTTTTGTTACCCCCTGTCGGCCCCTTTTTTTGAGTTCATTCAGCCATTTGCGCTTGCATATCAATAATAAGAAAGGCTCAAAGGGGCAGGTGAGTTTAAGGGCCTTGTGCTGGGCCTGCTGGTAAATATCGATCAATGCTTCCTGGAATATATCGGCGGCATCATCCCAGGAGCCGCTGTTCTGAATGATATGGGCCTTCACTTTAACCGAAAACCGGTCGTAGATCTCTTTGATGACCGTTGAGTCATTCAGCAGTAACCCGTTCAGGAATCGCTGGTCGGCATGTATGATTTTTGTTTCTGCCATAAAATCTACTGCTTAAATATACTGCTCTTTTTCACGTGGTTTTAAAAAAATGGCGCTACGTGGGTAACAAATCACGGAGGCGGTTTATATACTTCTGTTAAAGGGCGGTCGCTGAAAAGCCGGAACAGAGTAAGCGTCAAAACAAAAACAAACGATCATGAAAAAGACATTTTTATTTACCGTTTTAACGGCAGCCTTTCTCTTATTCTCAACGGTAGGCTGTAAAAAAGAAGGCCTTGACAACGGAGGAGCTCCTGCCGGGGGCGGAAACAAACCCAACCTGACCATTGAAACGGTCAGCGGTCCCGATAAGGAAGATTGCGGCGGTTTTAAATGGAGGGTGAAATTCACGCTTAATAACGCCAGTGCAAAGGGCGGATGGATCATTCAAAAATTAACCTACGATCAGGTTGTCATTAAATGCCCCGATGTACCCTTTATCAATAAAAAGATAACTTACTGGGAAGCATGGCGTGTTAGTCCGGGTGCCAAAGGCGACAGCGAAAGGCTTGCCGGTAAATACACTTATGATGATCAGTTCAGTTCACCCAATTTCCCCGATACTAAGGGAACAACAACCATTACCGGCAACGTTAAATTCTTTGAAGGCTTGGAATTACCGGCCAATTTTAAAAGAGGGAATGATTCCACTTATGCCGGCGGACTTCCTGCCACAACAGGCAAACCTGATTTCTGGACCGAAGACAATACGGCCGAACATAACCTCACTTATGGATGGAATTGTTGCGACGCCGGGGGCATTCATTTATTGACCACTACGCCATCACAGCCAAGGGTTGTAGAAAATGTTATTCCTGATACGTCGAGGCTTGATTATACAGGTAAACTGATCTATCGTGTCCGCGCCTGGGATTATGTGACCATTCCAACAACATCACTGGACCTGGTAAATACCGCACGCCAGGTACAAAATACCACTACGCCGGCCACATTGCGCAATGTACTGGTGAATTATGAAAATGTATTTGCAGGCACCAGTGATTATGTAGCACAGATGTCTAAAGTATATTTGATGCTCCGTGTAATGTACCAGTTGCCGCAGGAAATGAACAGCAGCAATGCAAGGACCTTTGGCGGATGGATACATCCAAACATCGGAACAGGCAACAGTTACAATATGTCATGGCCGGTATCCGCCACACAGTCTCCTTCAGGATGGCAGGTAGGCATTGCCAACTATATGGGTTTCGTCGGCAGGGGATATAACGCGGCCGCGGAACTGGATTATTTCAACAGCAATTTCCCGAAACGGAATTTATAGAATGAATGATCGTAAGCCGTTAGCTGCCAGCTAACGGCTTTTTTTCTTTTTCCAAAAAAAATATGAGTAAATTTATGAGACGCAAAATCAACCGGCCGTTCATGCTTCAAAAGAAGGCCATAATGCTCTTGGGGCTCTTCCAAACAATGATATTCATTGCGAACGGGCAGAGAACAGATACTACTTCCGTAACCATCAACCTGCAGCTGACGAATAACCTGGCCGGTTTCAGTTCCGTGCTAAGGCCTTTGCAGCAAATTGCCGGCGCCCCCGAAGCATTTTATTCCTACTACTGGGAATTCGGCGATGGGCATTTCAGCTTTGAAGAAAATCCCAGGCATGTTTACAGGGATACCGGCTCATACGACGCTCGTTTATTCGCCACCAATAATTATGACGACGGTAAACCGCCACCCATCAGGCCGAAACCGGTAAGGGTAAGATCAAAAAATAATACCTATGCATTGGACAAGAGCCCGGCATTCTTTAAACAGGGCGGCTCCATTGAAATGAAAGTGAACTGCATGCCAAGGCCCGATGAGGACATGGTGCTGGTGATGGGCTACCGCAACCAGGGCCAGCCAGCTCCCATGAATGGTTCCATGATTCTCTTTTATAATGAAAGGCAGTTCCGGAAAAACAATTTTGATTTTTCGGAAGAACGAACCTACCACAATGAAAAAAAAGCCTCCCTCAGTTCCGTCATCGCTTTTGCACCCATGGATGAGATCATGGAAACGGCGTCATCAACAATGATGTCGGGGCCCAATGCATCTTTTGAAGACAGGAATGCCGGATTCTTTGCAGGAAAGCTTACCGAGCTGATCGCGTTAAAACAAAAAATGTTCCGGCAGAATAATGTATGGCGTTTTTCAGGACTGGAACAGGGGGAGGAAAAATATTTCTTTGTCACCCTGCATACCACACCCGAGATGCTCAAAGACACGAATACCGTGGTCGAGCTATCGGGCATGTTCATCCCCGACAATCCCGGGGCCGAAATAGAAGAGTATGCGCTTGAACTGCAGATCGTGGCCTCGCACGACCCCAACCGCATGATGCTGAAGAACCGCCGGATGAGTTACCGCTTTACGGGAAAGAAAAAGGAGATGAACTACACAATTCGTTTCCAAAATACCGGGAGGGGCCCTTCAAGGCAGGTAACCGTTGCCGTTGGTGTGCCATCGATGCTCGACGCCCGGTCGCTGGAGATACTGGATTTTTATCCCAGGTGCGTTTTTTGTAATTCAATCACCCGGCCCCGGCAAAGCTGCCTGGATACCATCCTCCGTAAAGACAGTATCTATTTCATCTTTAAGGACATTTACCTGCCGGGGTTAAGGCAACGGGGTACCAGCGATCCCGATTCAACGATTGGCTATGTCAAATACCGGATGCATTTTAATAAGGAACTTAAAAAACTTCCTTTTGAAAGCAATGCCTCCATTGTATTCGACAACAATACACCCATTTATACCAACAGCCCGAGAGGGTATTTTAAACCGGGTAATTCACCGGGACTGGCGGCGGGATACAACATGTTCCTGGGTAGCAATGTGAAGCAGGAGCATTATTTTTCCATCGGGGGAACTATTTCTCCTTATGCGCCCTACAAAAAATATTTGCAGGCCGAATTATACCTGGGATACCTGCAGTTGCCCGAAGAACTGGCGGAAACGCGTACCGATAATAAGGATACGACCATTAATAATTCCGGGACCTTTCACATTTTTGGAAGAGAGATATATACCCGGTCAAAGGTCATTAAACTCGATATCGTTCCCCTGCAATTGCGTAAGAATATGAATGACTGGGTTGGCGCAGGCATCGGAACACAGTTATCCTTTAATGCCAGTACAAAACAGAACAACCGGGAAACACTGCATATGATACAGCAGCCAAACCCAACACCGATCACACTGGAAAAGACCTATGCAGCCACAACATGGTTCATCGGTTTTGACGCGGCGGTATTCGCTGATCTGCAGGTTGGCAGGGTAAGGGTGGGGCCTGTTGCGGGTATCCGTTTCCTGCACTATTTTAGGGTGCCACGTAATTGTTTATTCCTGTACGCGGCCTGGCGCTTGTAATGGGAAACGAAATCTTTCTGTCATGCTGAGGAACGAAGCATCTCATTTTTTGGAACGCGTTGAGATGCTTCGTTCCTCAGCATGACAAACCCAACAGGAATACTACACAACTTTTACATTTACTATTTTACATTTTATATTCTTCAGTTTTCTTTACCTAACCATCGCAATGCGGAACAGCTTTCAACAATTATTTCTTTGTACCCTGGGCATCGCCATTTTTTTTATACTTCCGGGCCAACCTGGAAAGAATACACCTGCTCCCGATCCCTCATTACCCGTTCAATTGACGAAGCAACTGGATTCATTTCGCAGGGCCGATGATCTTGCAGGCTGGTTGCTATCCTACCGGGAATATGTATCCGCAGATCCGGCAAAGCGCATTTCTTTGCTTGAAAAAGCACGATCAAACGCATGGCGGCAGTCGGTGAATGATGCCGAAAGGCTGGAATGGTTCAACGGGCTCGCCACGCAGGGTTATTATCTCCTCTACAACGGAAATATATTGCGGTCGATCGACGCTTATGAAAAAGCCTATCGCTTTTATTTTGATCAACCCATACCCGGCGCCGATGTGCTGGAATATGTATTGAAACCACTGGGCAACAATTATACCCGGCTGGGCGATTATGACCGGGCATTCTTTATCCAGGAAAAAAGTTTAAAGCTGGCACAGCAGAACGATAGTGCGCAAATCGCTCCCATCTGCCACAACCTCGCCACTACGGCTATCTGGAAAGAAGACTTCGCGCTTGCGCAACAATATTGCGAAATAGGATTGAGCAGGGTGCAGTACCATTCGGCCCTTCATGGCCTGTTGCTTTCCACACTGGCGGAAGTGCTGCTAAGATCAGGAAAAACCGATTCGGCTGAAACAACGATACGTTCAGCGGTCAGCATTTTAACTCCTTACCTGTCGGATGCCGCTGCGATAAACGCGCCTTACTGGTTGCGCGGCGCCTTGCAGGGACTTGGTGATATTGAAAAAGAAAAAGGTGAGTACCCCGCGGCTTTAGCATCCTATCAAAAAGCGATAGACATTATTGACCGGCATTATAAAGGCGGACGTAAAAGGGAAAAGGCGCAGCTGACCGTATCCTGCGGCCATGTACTGCTGCAAATGCGGCAACAACAAAAGGCGATTACCCGCTACGATGAGGCTTTGATGATCATGATGCCGTCTTATCAACCCCGTTCTGTTGATGAACTTCCGGATGCGAAAGATATTTACGGGGAAAACACTTTGCTGGATGCCCTGCACGGCAAGGCCGATTGCCTGCATACGCTTGGTAAAAATGACGCGGCATTGCAATGTTATATGCTTTTGTACGTGGTGGAAAAAAAACTGCGCAATGAATTTTTCAGCAGCACGGCCAAGCAGCAGCAGCAAAAAGAGAACAGGAACTGGGTGGAGCCGGCCATTGAGGTGGCCTATGAGCTTTGGGGCCCGGAGAGAAAAAAAGAATACGCTGAAAAAATATTGCTCATCGCCGAAATGAGCAAGGCGCAATTGCTGCTGGATGAAATGAAGAGCAACCTGCGCTTTAACCGTATGAAGAACCAGGACAGCCTGCTGAACAAAGAGCAGCAACTGGTAAGGGCCATTACTTATTACGAAAGGGAAGGAGTGATGAATAGAGTGAATGGCCAGCCCGATAGCAACGCGGAGGCCGCGAAAAAAACGATGCAGTTCGAACTCTCGCTTGTACAAAAACAGGTAAAGGAAAAATATCCCCTGCAGGAGGGCCTGGTAATGGAAGCCTTCATGCCTTCGGCCGACAGTTTATTGCAACATATCCCCGACAATACACGTGTCGTAGAGTTTTTTGAAGGGCGGAAAAACAGTTATATCATTGAAGCGGTAAAGGACAGCGTGTTGCAGGTGCGCAAATTGGAAGACGCGGCGCAGGTTAGGCAGTCGGTGAAAGACCTTGTCTTCACTTATTTCCAGCAGGGCCCCGGCAATATGATGAATTCCCCGGAGCAGTATTGCAGGGAGGCTTATACGCTTTACCATCGTTTGTGGCCCGGAGGCCTTTCAAAAAAACAGGAACATTGTATCATCATTCCCGACGGGATATTCGGCTACCTGCCCTTCGACGCGCTGGTAACTGATCCCGCCTATATCGCGGATCCGGGACAATGGCCCTACCTGGTGAACCAAACCAATTTGTATTATAGCTATTCATTGCAGACGGCCCGCCAGCAGGAACAGGCCAAACAGCGGCACCAGTTGTTCGCGGGATACTTTGTTTCATTCGACAGCAGCCAGCAGTCGGCCCTGCCCTCTGTAAAAAAAGAATATGATGCCATACATGATGTGGTCGCCGGCGACTTTTTCAGTGACATGGAGGCCACGCTTGCCGCCTTCAATAAAAGTCTGCCGGAAGTGAACCTGTTACACATCAGCACCCATTCATTTTTACAGGGGAAAGAAAATATGCCGGTATTGCAATTGGCCGATGACAAATTTTTTCTCTTTGAATTATACGGTAAAAACTTTCAGCCGCAGCTGGTGGTGCTGAGTGCCTGCCGCACGGGCCACGGGATGCTGGCGGAGGGAGAGGGGATCATCAGCCTGGCCAGGGGTTTCACCACCACGGGTGCCGAAGGCATCATCGCCGGCTTATGGAATATGAATGATGAAACAACCGCGGAGCTTACCGGATCATTCTATCGCCAATTGGCGGATCTGCACCTGCCCGCCGACGCCCTCCATGCCGCCAAACTGGAATGGTTGAAAAAACCGGGGGGAGATGTCTTTCAAAAGCTTCCTTATTTCTGGGCCGGGATGGTCTACTCCGGCGATAACCTGGCTGTTGATATCCAGACTAAAAAAACATTGACCAACTTTTGGTGGATCGCGGTAACTATTGCCGCAGGGTTATTATTTTTTTTGTGGCGAAGGAGATTAATAGGCAATGGGCAATAGACAATAAGCAATAGACAAGTTGAAGAGCTTTTCAACTTGAATACTGAACATTGAATATTGCTTATTGAATATTTATTTTAAGAAAGGGATATCGCCCAGCTCAGTTCATAAGGATCATTCTTCGCCTTCGTGCAGCTGAACAGGAAGCAGGTGATATAGGGTATCCTTATCCGTTGTGTTTCATTATAGTCGAACTCCACCCTTCCGCTCAGGTAGGTTTCTACCGAAGAGGTTTCCAGGGCCTGCCAGGTCTTGGGCACGTTGGCCTTTCCATATCCCATATCATAACGGCGCATAGCCAGTTTTTCGATGATGTTTTCGAGTAATTCAGGCTTATCGACTGAGGCGGTGAGGTGTAGATCTTTTTTCATAATCCATTTTTTAAGTTTTATCCGTATTGGTTGTTTCATTGTTATATCAATCAGATGCCAATATTGTTACCTGTATTAACAAGGAAATGTTAAAGCAGGGGGTAAGGGTTTGTTAAAGTCAGGGGAATTAAAAGTTGAAAGTTAAAAGTTGAAGGTTGGCAGCACATAAAAGGAACGGGAACTAACAATTCAAACGAGAACTGCCCCTCTCCGCCAGGAGCAACCACCAGGTTGGGACCGTAGGTCGTGGGGTGAGGCATAGGTAACAAATATTCACAAGGGTTGATATACCTGTACAAACAACAACTACATTTTTTAACCTAAATTATTTTTTATGAAAAAGTTATTGCAACTCACCTTACTCAGTGCGGTATTGCTGGGTATTGTTATGGTATCCTGCCGGAAATCGGCTGATATCCCGCCTCCTTATGCTGAACAGGTCAAGCCCAGGTATACGCCAATTACTGATTTTACGCAGGGAATTTCCCAGGCGATCAACCTTATCGGCCAGTATAATATCATGGCTTACCTGGATACCCTATCCAATGGTTATCCGAATATCAGCGGAAGAAAGATGCCGCTGGTACAGTTCGGTTCCTCCATCATTGAAAAACTGCACGGCAACCAGCAGCAGGTGGAATCCGGTGTTTACGATGTCTTTCATTTTGACGGGGCCACTTTTTCCCTGGTCTCCTATATCAGGAAGGCCCAAATGGTGGGTGCCATCAGCGCGCAGTCCATGGTCGATATTCTCGCGCTGATCCCTGTTCCCCCCATTCCGGTGGCTGGTTTTCAACCACCCGTGGAAATGGTAGCGCTGAATCTCACCACCGGCGATTGCTGCAAGGACAATGCCTGCAATCCCAAGATAAATATTTTGGTTACCTGGGTACACGTGGCGCCCTGCGGCAATTTCGCAAAGAGCAAATCAGGTTATGCCGCAGGTAATAAATTCAGCGGGATGCCCAGTGGTCAGTCGTACCGCTTCACGCCGGAGATAAGCGGTTGCCCATGCCCGGGTACCCTCACCAGTTCCGTCACCACACCTGCCGGCGCCTCTTACGGAGTAGCTACGGGGAAGGATGGCAGTGTAGACATATTACCCGTAACGCCGGGAACCTATACCATCACTTTTACCTATACCGTTTGCGGAACCACCATCACAAAAACATTTTCATTGGGTGTTGGATAATAAGATTTTTTTAAAGATTCAAATATGCAACCCTCCCTGGGTTGCATATTTATTTCGATTCGTGGAGACACGAACCAAGACATAGCGCAGCAGGGTATTATCCTGTTTAATTGGGATCTGATTGTTCGGGAATTGTAGAGGTCTTCCATGCAACTTCCATGCAACTGCTTCGGTACTACTTCGAGAAGGTACCGAACAATACCGAAGCAATACCGAAGCAGTACCGAAGCAGAAGCGAACAAAAAGCGAACAAAAAGCGAACAAGAAGCGAACAAGAGATACATTTACTCCAACGCTTTCAATTTCTTTTTTGTTTCCCCGGCGCCTGGATTTAACTCAATGGCTTTTTTGTAAGCTATAATGGCTTTTGCCTTGTCGCCCTTTGACGCATAGGCATCGCCCAAACTATCAAAAACATTAAATGAAGCAGGATAGTTCTTAACGTTCAATTCAAAGAGTTTAATGGCCTCGTTTGATTTGGAGGGATTACTCAAAAAGGTATAACCCATTTCATTGATCAGGTTTTCGGGGGGTAATTCTGTAAACCCGTTTTGTGCCGAGCGGTTTTGGTAAAATTTTATTACCAGGTCTGCGGTGGTATCCGTTTTGCCCGGTTTCCAGGTTTCAAAAACAAACCTTAGTCCATCCTGTGTTGCCTTTACCAGTTCTGAACTATGCGTTTCGTTGGGATAAGGAATATACTTATATCTTAATCCGGTTATTTTCTTTTGTTGCAGTATGGATTGTAACCTGACAACGCTTTTATTAAATAAAGTTCCTTCATTACCATCACTGAAAAAAAGCGCCTTATTATTTAAGGCCTTGTTTTTAAAACCAGGGTCAGTGTTTTTGAAAATTGATTCTTTATCCCACCAAAGAGAGGGGCTGACGGCTATATAAGCACCAAACATTTCAGGATGCGTTAAAAGGCAATGTATGGATAGCAGCCCTCCCAATGAATGCCCGAAAAATATCTTATTGGTTGATGTTTTATAATTTTTCTCTACATAAGGCATCAGCTCGTCTTTTATGAACTTTAAAAAAATATCGCCGCCACCGGAGCTTTGCCACCTGGTACTGTCAGTTGCGCCATCCATATTAAACAGGGTGTGGGTGGTAGACAGGTCCCGGATCCTGTCGTATTCAAAATTGCCGATGCCCACAATTATCATGGGAGGAAGTTCACTGCTTTGTGAAAGGTAATCTGCAATTCCGGCAACCAGTGAAATGTCCGCGTCTCCGTCCAGTAAATATAAAACAGGAAGTTGCTGAGGGAGATAATTGGTTGGATTGACGGCAGGATTGTAAACATAGATTTTCCTGTCCTCGTTTAAGATGGTTGAATGAATTATTTTAATTTCCGCGATGGTAATTCGGGTACTGTCCGTTTTTTGTCCACGCAGGAGATTACACGACAGGCAGGCAAAGAAAAGCAGGAGGGAATTTGATTTATGAAATTTCATTTTGATTGTATTGTTTAAATAGTAGCGTGTTTTCATAGTGTTGCAGGCAGCTCCTAAATATACGCGTATAAAAAAAATCTATTCGTCATTCACAGTTCCGGATCTGCTTTACCGGGCAAATTGAAAACGTTAACGATTCGTGCTTTTAGTATTTATTTCAAATCATATTCCTTATTGATCAAAGCCAGCGTTTTCTTAGCCTCCGTTAAAAGGGTAACGGAAGTGTTTATGAAATAGATATTTGTGTTTTTTACAAAATGAACCTGGTTTGCAAATTCATTCAGTATTGCTTTATCAGAAGAAAGCAAGTGCGGGTTATTCACCGGACGTTCAAAGTTCAACCCGTTTACCATACTGTTGAAGACCCGGTTGTCAAATAATCTATTTATTGAAGCATACATGATCAGGATCACGGATTCTTCCCGCTGCTCAATATAAACGGTTAAGGAACGAACCAGCTCATCATAGACCTGGAGCGCATTTGAAACCGCTGTTTTATGGATCAGCCGCCAGTTACCTGAATTCTTTAATTGTAATATGGTCCTGTCGTGGCTGTAGAACCGATACGTACGCGGCGACCACCTCGCGTAATAATAAATATCATTGCCATGCTGGTTAGGATCCGGTTCATTCAGGAGGTATAGCAGCGAATCAAGCATGATGCTTTTATTTTCCCGGACGGCGATGATACTGTCCAGGGTATAGATATCCTGCTTAAGGTCTTCGGAAACAGAATGGATGTATTCCATTTCACGGTTGGTTTCAACATAATGTTCACGGATATTCTCCGCGACAAAACCCGCGGTCACCGCGAAAAAGATCATGAGAAACTCAAAGAAATATTCTTTAAAATCTTTTCTTTTGTGATGCAGGTCGGGGTGGTGATGTACTTCCATATTTTCAGATTCTTGAATTGGAACAGGGTTTTCGGGTTCAAGGGCGGGGATATTTTCGGCAACTGTTTTGCCGGGTACAGTATCTGGTACCTGCGCTAAACCCCCGTCTTCGATATTTGTGTTTTCTTCCATTCGTTATTATTATCTCACTTAAAACCAATTATATCTTACGCCCGACTTATTTTGATCTCAGCCATGGTTCGTGTTTTCACGAACCATTTTTTTAGTTATGCTTCCGGTTCGTGGAGACAGGAACCATGGCATATTGCGCCATTGGTAAATTGTTAAGCAGCAGGCATATAAATTTAATCCTTTGTGTATTAAACCCGGTAATTTATTTTAATTGTAAAATCCAGGCTTTCGGTTCGTCGAGACACTAACCGAGGCACAGGAACGCGAAATGAAATGAAGTGCCCGTTTTATTTAAAGCGTCGTTTTAAAAAAGATTTTTTATCTTGATGAACCTTAAATAAATGACATGATAAAATACCCGGTACTGATCCTTATTTCTTTTTTGTTGGCAGGCACCACAATTGCCGCTGAAGGCGGCTTTATTAAGAAAATATTTTCGGATACGCAGGTTCCCATCATGGCCAAAAAGCAAAGGGGCAAGCCTGTTCCTCCCGCCTTCCTTATTGTTCCGGGTAAGCGCATAGGGCTGAGCCTGCTCAATGGTAAGACCGCGGTATTGTATAAACGGCTTGGTAAGCCTGCTTCGGAAGACGCTTCCATGGGGGGCAAAAGCATGGCTGCCTGGTATTCAAAACCGGTGATACATGCGGGGGATACGCTTATCAATGAAACGGACATCTATTCCAGTACGCCCAATTTCGGGATACTGAATGCTTCCGCCAGGGTTCAGATCATCCGCATCACTTCAGCCAGTTTTATGACCAGTCAGCGCATAGGCGTGGGATCATCACTGGAGACGGTAAAAAAATCTTTTAGCAGGATACAAAAAACGGCATCTTATACTTCACCGAAAACAAAACAACAGGTGTTTATTTATGATGACGCCGCATCGGGTATCGCCTTTGAAATTGACAAGCAGCAAAACTGCATCGGGATCACCGTGCATAAACCGGGTGATTTTTCACTCGTGATCTATAATAGCCTTTTTTCGGATGTGAAAGACGAAAGCAGCGCCATCCTGCCGGTCGCAAAGATCGGCCTGCGCGACAATGGAAAGACCTATCAACTGCAGGTTGGTGATAAATTTGACGTCAAGTTCAATCAATGCGTGGGTTGCCGGTACATATGGGAGATGGCAACGATCGACAAGAATAAGATCATGTTCCTGGAAAAAATCGATTCCAACAGAAGCTGCACCGATTGCGTCGGCGGCACTAAAGACGTGACCTTTCATTTACAGGTAACGGCAAAAGGAAGTTCTTCCCTTGTTTTCAAATTAGGGGATGAGCAGACGCTGGCTGTAACGATAGAGGCTAAGTGAAGAATATTTAACAAGGAACAAGGAATGTCGAACCTGCCTGCGGGCAGGCAGGTGATGATCGGGGTGCACACTTCGATATTCGTAATTCCTTGTTCAATATTATTTAATAAAAAAGCCTCCGTTTTTCAACGAAGGCTTTTTTGTAGGTTGCTGTAGGGGGAGGGATCGAACCTCCACGAGGCAGTTAGCTGCAGTACAAAGTTCGGTGGTCGACCCCGGTCGCTCAGATATTGCTATCCTTGCGGCTCTATGCTGCGTTTATCCTGTTGTCCTCACCCCCGAGACAAGGGGGCATGTCTGCCAAAAATTTCATCACCCCACAATGATTAAGAACTGATACCACAAATGTATAGTAATTCCCCATTATTTTAAAAATAATTCATCAAAAATTTGGAAAATATAGAAATAATTTAAATATTTGTCTTTTATATTGAAAATATATAAAAACACTACTCAACATGGCAGCAAAATTAAATCTTGACAAATTAGACCTCCAGATAATCCATGAAATGATGGAAACCGCCGAGATATCCTATGCTGAGTTGGGGAAAAAATTATTCGTCAGCGGGGGTACCATTCATGTACGCATCAAAAAACTCCAGGAGTTCGGTATCGTTAGGGGTACAAAACTGAACGTTGACCTAAAACTTATGGGCTACGACATCACCGCCTTCGTAGGTATTTACCTGGAAAAAAGTTCTTTGTACGACGCCGTCGCCAAGGACCTGATGAAGATACCCGAGATCGTACGGCTCAATTATATCACCGGTAACTATAGCATGTTTATCGAGATCGTCTGCAAAGACATCAACCAGCTTCGCGCCGTATTGCATGATGAACTGCAGAAAATAAAAGGCATTGAGCGCACAGAGACATTCATTTCGTTGGAAGAAGGGTTTAACAGGAATGTGCAGGTTGCCCCTGGGGGGAGTTAAGAATTAAAAATTAATAATTAAGAATTAATAATTCCTTTAATTTGTTAACTCTTTCCTATTCATCTTAGTTGTCTTGGGTTTAAGGAATTCTTAATTCTTAATTAACCCCAGTAAACAGTTTCATTTATTTTTGATCGCCCTGCCTTAGCAGTCACCTGCACGCTTTACTGAATTCAACCAAAAGTTTTTTATTAAATGCGATGGGCTTCGGCTTATCAGGGTCAACCTCATTGACTTCATACAATAGTTTTGTTTTGGGGTTGAATTCAAAATGGGCGATGTTAACGGTCCTGTCAGGGTAGCTTTCGTGAAGGCTTAGTTCATATTTGTCAGACTGCGCATTGGCCTCATCACGTGCAGGGTTGGGGCTTGCATCCAGCATGGTTCCAAAACCGGAGCCCTTATTTTTCTTTACGGCTGCAAAAAGATTTTTGGTGAGTTGTTTGAACCGTGTTGATGATTCCAGTATTTCCTGTACAACATCATTACATTTTTTGGTTTTCAAATGAGCCGCCCCTGGTTTCTTTGCTTCCTGGGCTTTTGATGTTACCGTAAGCAGCAATGAAATGGCCATAGCCAATGATAGCACTGAAAGTTTTTTCATATCCAATGGTTAAGGGTTATTGATATTTGAAATGTTCCTGAGTTTTGTAAGTTAATGAATCATTTTATAAGATTTGCGGGGTAATTAAGAATTCCTTCAATTTGTTGACTCTTTTCTATTTATCATAGTTGCCCCGAGTTTAGGAAATTTCTAATTTTTAATTTTTAATTCTTAATTGTTCTTCACATCCACCGCATCCCTTAACCCATTCCCCAGCAAATTAAAGGCAAGCACCAGCAGCATGATGGCAAATCCCGGTATCAATGCCAGCATGGGATTATGGGTGATGATGAAATTATAATTCTCCTTGATCATCAGTCCCCAGCTGGGTTGCGGCGGTTGCACACCGATTCCCAAAAAACTTAAACCCGCTTCCACGATGATGGCGGTTGCGAAATTTCCCGCGGCGATCACCATCACCGGCCCCGAAATATTGGGAAGGATATGCCGAAGGATGATACGGCTGTTTGTGAGTCCCAGGGCTTTTGCGGCCTGCACGTATTCCAGTTCCCTGATGGCCAGCACCTGTCCGCGAATCAGTCGCGCCACGCTCACCCACATCGTTAACCCAACGGCAACGAATATCTGCCAAAACCCCTTTCCCATGGCCAGGGTGATAGCGAATACCAGTAATAATGTGGGAATGCTCCAGGTAACATTCACAAGCCACATGATGAGTGCGTCTACCCATCCCCTGAAGTAACCCGCCAGCGCCCCCAAAAGGATGCCCAGCGTAAGGGAGATGAGTACAGCGATCAGTCCGACGGCGAGGCTCACCCGCGAACCGATGATCAGCCGGCTTAAAATGTCCCTACCAAAACGGTCCGTGCCCAGCCAGTATTTTTTTGTAACGATATTTTGTTCAACCAGGCGCCCGGGGTGGTTGCCCGTCAGGTCGTTGATGGAATAGGTCTGCACCAGCGAAGTATCTTCATCGATATATTTATTCACCTGCAAGGAATCTTTCAGCACCTTGTATTTGGTGATGGGGAGATAACGGAAGGATTCACGTTTACCATAGAGTGATCTTTTAAACCAGCCGCCCTGCTTTTTTTCACCCAAGGACCCATCCGGTATTTTTAGAAAAAGCTGTGCGTATCCCGGCCTTTTCGCCTGAATCTCTACGGTCTGAAGATCGGCATTGGGACTACTGTCTGGTGCGATCCAGTAACCCAGCAGGGCTACTACTATTGTAAAAACGATAATAGCCAGGCCAAATAAAGCGCCCTTGTTTTTTTTAAGGCGCTTCCAGGTTTGCTGTGAAAAAGAAAATTCCTTTTGCGGCATGGTGTAAATTAAGCATATTATTTAAGGGTCATGATGGATATGGTAAGGGCCTGACGGCTCGAAGCCGTCCTCACCCTTATTTCACTTTTCTTCCTTTCCATTGATAGGTCCCGAATTTACCGAGGAAGCCGGCGAGCACCGTATAGATGATATGAAAGGGTTGCATGAGCGGGAACCACCACAACAATTTTTGTCTGCCAAAGAATTTCGCGACGGGATAGAGGAAGCGCAGTTCGATGGATATTTTTAGAAGAAGCATCACTACCCAAAGCTCCATCATTGTACATTGAATATTGAATATTGAATATTGAATATTTTGGAAAAGAACCATAAAGGGAAGGACCAATAGCGAGAGGTTGAAAAAATAAACAAGCATCAATACAAAAAAGATCCTTTTATCATTATACTTATCCGCCTTGCTCGCCCAGCGAATGCGCTGGTTAAAAAACTCCCCGATACTTTTTACCGGCTTTGTTTGTACAATGGCTTCCTTTGATTTGAGGAAGAGCACCTTGTCTGGGTAACGGGTAGCTATTTTATGCATCAGCAGCATGTCATCACCGCTGGCGATATTGTCAATATCATTAAAACCACCAACTTCCTCAAATGCTTTTTTTTCATAGGCCAGGTTGGCGCCATTGCACATGCTGTGTATTTTTTTATATACCGATGCGCCGGTGATCCCCTGTAATACCATGAAGTCGAGCGACTGAAATATTTCTATGAACCATCTCACCCCTGACGCCTCTCTCCCGGGAGCGGGGGAAATCGAGACCGGCGCCGCGATAAAAGCAGGGCGATCCATTTCATAAAAAGAAGCAATGGTTTGTAACCAGTTTTCCGGCAGGATGCAATCGGCATCGGTAGTTATGATCAGATCACCGGATGAATGTTGTATCGCCACTTCGATCGCTTTCTTTTTGTAGGAATTCAATGGCGTATCAACATGATCTTTTAGTGCGATACGTTTTATATTTTGCGCCGCATAGCCGTCAACAAGGTCTGCGGTACTATCGGTAGAGTGATCATCAACAACAATGACCTCGAAGTGTTCCTTCGGATAGGATTGGTTGCAGATGGAGTCCAGGCAGGCCTTTATGTTTTGTTCTTCGTTCCGGGCGGGGATGATGACGGAGAGACGGGTTGAATGTTGAATGTTGATGGTTGATGGTTGAAAGTTGGGAACAGCCAACCAGCCCAGGCGGTAGTAAATGATCAGTGCCGAGTAGCAGAGGAACAATAAAATGGTGATGATCAGAACCGCTGTCATAAAGGCTCAATAAGGGTTTGCAGTACAAGAGTGGCCCGATGGTTATCGGGACCACCGAAGCTGACAGTTGCACTACCATTGGGTACAAAAATAAATTTTTGCGAACCAAAATAATTATTATCTTTGATTAGTTGTTTAAACAACCATATGCCAAACAACCAATTTAAAAAAGGGGAATTGTACAGTTTTATCACGGGTAAGGCGAGTACGGCCATTGCCAGGCGCCTGCAAAAAAATTTCAAACAGCGCAGCGTTGACATCACGATAGAACAATGGAGTGTTTTGTATCATTTGTGGAAAGAAGACGGCCTGAGCCAGCAACAATTATGCGATGCCACTTTCCGCGACAAACCCAGTATTACGAGACTGGTGGATAACCTGGAAAAACTAAAACTGGTAAAAAGGGTGGCATCGAAAGACGATCGCAGGATCAATATGATCTACCTGACCAGGGAGGCACAGCAATTGCAGGAACAAACCATGGAGATCGCGAACCAGACACTGAATGAAGCCCTGAACGGCGTAACCAACGGGCAGATTGAGATCGCGAAAGAGGTGTTGCAGAATGTGTATGATAATTTGAAGAGTTAAACGGGATACTAGATACTGGATACTGGATACACTTCGCTACTTCGAAAAGCTTTTCAATACTTGAGCTTCATCCAGTATCCAGAATCCAATATCATCCATCATAAAAACACATCATTATGAATACAACAACCACCACATCATCCCTGAAAGGGGGTGAATGGTTAATCAGGGAAAGCAACGCGTTTGAGACCTACACACCCGAGGACTTCAATGAAGAGCAGGTAATGGTGAAGGATATGTGTGTGCAGTTCCTGCACGCGGAAGTGATTCCCGTCATTGAACGCATCGATAAACTGGAAGCGGGGCTGATGCCCTCGCTGATGGTGAAGGCCGGTGAGCAGGGGCTCCTGGGGGCTTCGATCCCTGAAGCGTATGGTGGACTGGGCAAGGATTTCATCACTTCTACCCTGGTCAATGAAGGCCTGGGCGGAGGCTTTTCATTCAGTGTCGCCATTGCGGCGCACACGGGTATCGGCACCTTGCCCATCCTGTATTTTGGTACGGAAGCGCAGAAGAAAAAATATATCCCCAAGCTGGCCAGCGGTGAGTGGAAGGGCGCTTACGGACTAACGGAACCGAATAGTGGCAGTGACGCCCTGAGCGCAAAAACGACCGCCGTGCTTTCTACCGACGGGAAAAATTATATACTGAATGGACAAAAATGCTGGATCACCAACGGGGGATTCGCCGATGTATATACCGTGTTCGCCAAGATCGACGGGGACAAATTCTCAACGTTCATCGTTGAGCGTGGCATGGAAGGCTTCACCCAAGGCCCGGAAGAACACAAGATGGGCATCAAGGGTTCTTCCACCGTTCAGTTGTATTTCCAGGATTGCAAAGTGCCGGTGGAAAATTTATTGGGCGAGATCGGCAAAGGACACGTGATCGCTTTTAATATTTTAAATATCGGAAGGCTTAAACTGGCGGCCGCCGCCATCGGCGCTTCTAAAATGGCATTGACCATGACGGTGGGTTATGCAAACACGCGGGAACAGTTCAAGACAGCCATCGCCAATTTCGGCGCCATAAAATATAAACTGGCCGAAATGGCCATACGCATTTATGCCAGTGAAAGCGCCCTGTACCGGACCGCCAAATGGATCGATGACAAGGAAGTGGAATTGCAGCAAAGCGGCAAACAATTCAATGAGGCCTTACTGGGCGCCGCCGAAGAATTCGCCATCGAATGCGCCATACTTAAGGTTCATGGAAGCGAGGTATTGGATTTTAACGTGGATGAGGGCGTGCAGGTTCACGGAGGAAACGGTTACAGCGACGAATACCTGATCAGTAAGGCTTACCGCGACAGTCGTATAAATAGGATCTATGAAGGAACCAATGAGATCAACCGGTTGCTTACCGTTGACATGATGCTGAAAAGAGCGATGAAAGGAAAACTCGACCTGATGGGTCCGGCCCAGGCCGTTTCAAAAGAGTTGATGAGTATTCCTGAATTCGGCAATGATGACGATTCCCCATTTGCCAAAGAACGCAAAGCCATCTTGAACATGAAAAAAGCCATACTGATGACCGCCGGGGCAGCGGTGCAAAAACTGATGATGAAGATACAGGACGAACAGGAGATACTGATGAATATCGCGGACATGGCGATAGAAACATTTATCGCGGAAAGCACTTTGTTGCGTGTAATGAAACTGGCCGATAAACAAGGTGAAGCCGCCGCGCAATTGCAGATCGACATGATGCATTGCTACCTCAACGACGCCGTTGATAAGGTGAACAAGGCGGGCAAAGAAGCCATCAACGCTTTTGCCGAAGGCGACGAACAAAGGATGATGTTGTTGGGTCTAAAACGCTTTACCAAAATGGAACCCTTCAACAGCAAGGACACAAGGAGAAGGGTGGCGGATAAATTGATCGCGGAGAATAAATATCCCTGGTAAAGCAGTTGGCAATTGGCAGTGGGCACTTTGCCAACCGCCAACTGTGGTCTGCCAACTCCTTAGTTCATTTTCTCCAACCGCATTTCCAGCTTCTTGTCTTTTTTGAAATATTCCATGATCATCACTGAACCGGCTTTTGCAGGGAATACTTTCAGCCATTTGGCTTTAGAGGTGAGTTCGATCCTGTCGGTGGTTACTTTACCACCATCATAACTGATGGAGTGGAAGGTCTTTCCAGTGAAATCCTTGCTCTTCTCATAATCGCTGTAGCCCACCGAAAAACGGGAATGTTCCTTGTTGGTTTGGGTAAAATCGTAGTCAAACCCACGCCAGGCCTTTATCATCAGCGCCATCATGTGCGGAGAAAGATAACCGGCGCCTGCGGGCAATTCAATACTGTTGTTGTATTTATCAAAGATCTGTGCGCCCTTTACATCAAACTTGTTGTTGAATTGAATGGTGACCAGGTCGGTGACCTTGATCTTGAAATTACTTATGCCCGATCTTCCACCGCCCAGCGCACTTAATATATTTACCGCTACACCCAGTCCGCTGACCACTTTCTTGTACCCTTCTCCAATCGCGTAAAAGTTACCATCGCTTGTTTGCAGCACTTTGTGAAAAAAGATATAGCCCACATCACTGACCCTTCCTTTTTTATCGGTTGAAAGATACTTGCCGATCTCATTTTCCCAGGAATTGTATTTCTTCGCCATGATCTTGCCGGTGTTACTGATGGTCCATGCGGCCAGGCCCAAACTGGCGTCTTTCATTACTTTCCCATCGGGTTCGTAGTAGGTGCCCAGCAACAAGATATCGGAAGCACCGGCGATGGTGGAAATATTCATCGGGTAAAATTTATAATCTTCTGCCTCCGTGGTCATTTCAAAGATCTTTTTACCCGAATAGATATTTAAACCCAGGAGCCAGGAGTGAGGAGTTCCTCCCAGCAGGTGTTTTTGTTTTACCACTTCAAATATTACCATTGAATCCGTAGCGCCTAAATAAACCGCCGAAGCCCATTTGTCATCCTGCTCTTCCGTTGCTTCATAGGTCCATTGCTTATTGCGTTCCGTGGAAAAAAAATTGATTTCAAAGCTGTAATACTTTCCTTCTTTTACCGGGAATACCGTTGTATATCCCGCTTTACCAACGCTGAACAGGGCCTCGTTCTGTCCCTCTTCCGATTTGGAACCATAGGTTTGTTCGAGCAGGGCGTTGCTGCGCTTGTTCAATTCCTTTGTATAGGTCATCTTCTGTTTGCCATCGAAACCATAGGTACGGTATTCAAGCGTTTTCTCTTTTTTGTTGTAGAAAAGGAACATGATGGTATTGCCGTTATAACTACTTTCCAGAATGTCAATATTCTTGTCATCCTCGAATTTAATATCCTTGATCTTGTTCAGGTTATTGTCCATGATCTGCAGCGTATACTCATTGGTGTGCTTGTCAACCTTATCGGAAACATAGAACGTGAAGTAACCCTTCAGTTCTTCGCCGTCCATGATCTCGCCAGAATTGCGCAAATAAATGCTCCGTACATTATCTATGCTTAGCTTACCCTGGGCAAGAAGGGAGATACCGGTCATTATTCCGAGTGATAGTAATACGATCGCTTTTTTCATTGTGTTATATTTTATCGATTAATGATCCGTTGTTTATTTTTCCGACCGGTTATTGAAATTCTCTCTGCTTTTTGTGAGCGCAAATATAAAGTCTTTGTCTTTGCCAAATTTGTTCTTGTATTGATCCAGGAAATAATAACTGAAGGCCGCCATATCATCCAGGCCGATATTTTGTATGAATTCCAGCAGGTCATTGTAATTTTTATCGGCATAGGGCGAAGGCAGGTCAACGATACGGTTTAAAGTATGTGCTTTCTGGTTTGAATAGCATTCGTTCAGGCATTTACCGATCATGGTCGCCATGTAGGCATTATCAGGATACTTTTCAAAAAGCTCCATCGCGTAATACAGGCAACGCGAAATGCGCCTGGAATTAAAGCAGAATTCAATGATCTCAAAACTGAATGCTCCCTTTAAGGCATTAAAAAGCGCTTCGTTCACCACAAAATCATTACCTGCATGGCCGCTGAGTTTTTCAACGGCCGGGGTAAGGCGCGCTATCCTGACCTTGCAATCGGGATGGGTCTTTAATGAGTCCTGTTCCCTGGTAGTGATATTCTTATCCGGGATGTCGCCAAAAAAAGCCTCCTTTTTTTTTATCCACTTATTCTGAAAAGGGTATTCGGGAAAGTTAAAGAACCGTTGCAGCCCTGCGGCAACCGGGTAGTTATCCTTATCGATCTCATCCAGCAGGGCCAGGCATGACAAGGACTCCTTCACATTAAAGGGTGTTCTTTGCATGAACACCAGCGCCATGGAATCCGCTTCGCTTTCGTGCTGGCGGCCATGGCGACGGCTTTTGAATACAAGCCCCTTCTCCAGTTTATCCAATTGTTTATTCTTCTCGTATTTTGACTTCCTGATATCCTTTAACTCCTGCTGAAAATCTTCGGAATAAACCGTATTCACATATTGAAAGATGGCTTTATTGCCGTGGTCAAGATAAAGATGCGATAATTCATGGCACAAGGCGAATACTGCCTGGCTTTCATTTTTCAGTTTTGAAAACAGACCGATATTGAAAACGATGGTGCCCTCCCCGGTGCTGAAGGTATTGGGCCAGTATACTTTTGAGAAAAGAAAACGGGTACCCAGTTTCTTCAGTTCAGGATTATACTTGAAGATCTCATTCACCAGTGCACTTAGGTAAGCGTCGGCTTCGGGGGAGGACATTAGTTCTTTTTCCGCGAACATGTCGGCGAGGTTTTGATACCTTTCCCTGTAAATATTAATGATGTACTTTTTATTTTCACCGGTCAGGGAAGCGCTATCATCGCGGTAATGCTGCCGGATGAAATTTTTGATATTGAGCAGTTGTATGGAATCATTCACCAGCGGTATATAGGTTGCCACAGGTTGTGAAAATGAACCCGAAATAACAGCGGTGCTGAATAACAGCAGCAGGATCTTTTTTTGGAAATACTTCATAACAATACGGTCTGATTGGATCTGGCGCCAAATATACACGCTTCTGCCTGAATATTTCGTCCTGTAAACAGCCGGGATTTGGGATGTTGGTTAAATAAATGTTTATTTTTAACGCCCTAACCTAAAGCAAAGCAACGGAATGAAATATTTATTGTTATTGACTGTGATCTTTTTGGGAGGAAGTGTCTTTTCGCAGGACCCCGTCAAACCCTTTATTCATTTACAAGATCCTTCCAAAGAAAGGAATATGGTGAAATCATCAAGGCAGTTCATTGTCGGCAGCACCTGCAAGAACTGCAGTATCACCATCAACAAACAGGCCGTAAAAGTATATGCCACCGGCGCTTTTGCTTATGAGCTTAACCTGAAACCGGGGGACAGCGCTTTTACCCTGATCGCGTTTGCAGCGCCCGACAGGTCGGTGAGTAAAAAGATAATTTACAATTATTCGTTGCCGTTACCACCGGATACCGTCAAGATCCTGGACATAGCATCCATCGAAACTTTTCCGGAAGGAAATCTTTTCGTGCAGGCCGGCGACCATATAAAGATCAAAGTGAAAGCGCTTAGGGGATGTACGGTGATGGCCAACAAAAATATCCCCCTGTATGAAATGCCCACTTCAAGATCGAATACGATACCCGGCATTTACCAGGGCGAATTTGTTGTACGGGAAACGGATAGTTTCCTCGTATCAAAGATCCCGGTTACGGTCACTGATAAGAACGGGCAGTCGGTAACGAAGGAAAGCAAATACTGGGTCTCGATGTTCGGGCCGCTGGCGCCTTCGATCGCGGTGACAAAGGGAAGGTTGGCGCATTTGTTATTCGGGCTCGGCGAAGACCGGCTGGGCGGTGCCAAGATCGGGTATCTTGATTCCATGGTGTTATTGAATGTGATCGGTAAAGCGGGAAGCAATTATAAACTGCGTTTATCAAAATACCATACGGCGTATATCCCGGATGACCTGGTCCAGTTCCTGCCCAAGGGAAGTTTTACCCCCGAATCGCTGACCAATAGCTGGAGGGTGTACGGAGATTCGTCGTATGATTATGTGAATGTTGGATTATACGCCAGGCTTCCTTACCAGTCCAACCAATTCGTTGACCCTTCAAAGATCGTCGTTGATGTTTTTGGCGCCACCAACAATACCAATTGGTTAACTCAGTTAGAGAATGTAAAAGAAATAAAAAATGTTTATTACGAACAGGTGGAAGACGAAATATTCCGGATCACCATTGAACTGAAACATCCGCAGCATTGGGGGCATCAAATATTTTATAAGGGGAATATGCTGGTGATAAAAATAAAACAGCAGCCAGAAAACCTTGCTTTGCGGCATTTAACGATAGCGGTTGACGCCGGACATGGCGGCACCAATAACGGTGCAGAAGGTCCTACGGGTGTATTGGAAAAAAACCTTACCCTGGCCGTTGCATTGAAATTGCAGAAAACACTGGAAGCAGCGGGGGCCAGGGTCATCATGACAAGGACGGTCGAAAAATTTGTTGACAACAAGGACCGTATTTTATTTTACCGCGACAGCCTGCCCGACCTACTCGTGAGCGTACACCTCAATTCAGCCGCCGATCCCATTCGGGTGAGCGGTACCAGCACCTATTATCGTTATATCGGGTTCCGTAATTTAAGTCATGCCATTTACAAACGTATGCTGGAACTGGGATTAAAAGAATATGGCAATACCGGGTCATTTAATTTCATGCTCAACAGTCCCATTGAATATCCCAACGCGCTGGTAGAAACTGTTTTCATCAGCAATCCCGAGGACGAGATGAAGATCCTGGATGAGGGGTTTCAGCAGCAGATCGCGGATAAGATCGTACAGGGGATAAAGGATTTTTTAGAAAGTTGCAAAAAAGAAAATTGAGTTTTGTCGAGTCATAGACTCGGGACCAGTTCATCCTCGTCAGAGACGAGGACGAGTGGGTTACTTAAGCAACAACACCGGTAATTTTGCCTGCTTAAGACTTTCATTGATCTTTCTCAACTCATTTTGTTTTACCTGCATCCATTTTATCAAAATTAATTCCATGTCAGTTTTTAATTTTACACCCGCTTCTGCTGATTGCAGAGTAGGCGGGAAGTCGCTCTCATTGATGATACTAAAGAGCCCGGAAAAATCGCCGTTCATTTTATTGAAGCCGCGGTTGTTACTGGCGGGTTCAGGATTTTCAAGCAGGCTTAATGACTTGTCGAGTTCATTGAGTTGCTTTAATAATTCAGGCGCTGCGGTTGATGACAGGGTTTTAATTTGCTGGTGAAGCATACCGATCTGGCTCAATGCTTCCATGCATCTTTTTCTTCCATCATAACAGAGGTAAGCCAATTGGTGGATCTTTTCCAGGTCGGCCTGGCTGGTCCTGACCCGGGGGTCTATTTTTACTTCAAATGATTGCGTGTATACCTTACCGTCAACCGTCAGCCTGGCCGTATAGGTTCCGGGTACAACCCATGGCGAGGTTTCATTGGGTGCCGTGTTCATGTAGGTGGCCGAGATGGGATAGGAAGGAGGGATATTCAGTGGAGCATACTGCAGATCCCATAAAAATCGGTGTGCGCCCGCATTTGCAGAAAGTATCTGTTGCGGACGTATCCAGTACAGGGGAATATTCAATGCAGGAATAGTATACAGGGTATCCTTATCCGAGTATTTACGGATAAGCGCTCCGTTGGTGTTCAGTATCTCCAGGCTCACATTGTTTGCCTTCGTTTCCAGGTAATAATCAATGACGGCGCCATCGGGGGGATTCTGCCCGGCGGGTTCTTCCTGTGGCAGGGGCGTATCGCTGTACATGCTCCACCTTACCCGGTAAGCGTTTTGCGGTTTGTATAGAACAGCTGATTGGTTGATCAGTTTACTGGTTAATTGCCGCAGGGCTGTTATATCATCCAGTATCCAAAAACTTCTTCCATGTGTTCCGATCACCAGGTCATCGTCTTTGATCACCAGGTCGCGTACAGAGGTTGCCGGCATATTCAGTCGCAAGGATTGCCAGTGTTCCCCGTCGTCAAAAGAAACATATACGGCTCTTTCGCTGCCGGCAAATAATAATCCTTTGCGGAGGAGATCTTCTTTCACAACGTTGATGGGATCATTGGGCAAACCATTGACGATCTCTTTCCAGTTCTTTCCACCATCACTTGTTTTATAAATATGCGGGTGCATATCGTCGAGGCGGATCCTGTTCACGGCGGCGTAGGCGGTATTCGCATCGGTATGACTGGCATCCATCAATGAAACCTTGCTCCAGCTGTTGATGGCAGGTGGGGTAACATTCGTCCAGCTTTTACCGCCGTCACGGGTAACCTGGATCAGTCCGTCATCCGTGCCGCACCAGATGGTATTGGTATCAACATAAGAAGGCGCCACGGTGTAGATGACGCCGCGCCGGGGCATTTTCTTCATATCTTCTTTCGTGTAAATTCCTACACTGGCCGGGATATCCCAGCTTTCCCTGGTAAGATCGGGGCTGATGATCTGCCAGCTGTTTCCCCCGTCTTTTGTTTTGAATAAAACATTGCCGGCATAATAGAGCGTTTTTTTATCAATCGGATTAAACAACACCGGCGCCGTTCTTATAAAACGGTACTTACCCCTTCGGGTTACCTCGGGCGAAATGTTCTGCGATTGACCGTTACGTTTATCATACTTTGAGATCTTGCCGCCGTAAATGATATTGGGGTCCAGCGGATCGGCCACTACATAACCATATTCTTCCGCGGCAACGGGGTGCCATTCGCGGAATGTGATTTGTCCGTCATTTCCCCTGGATGCGATGCCCACGGAACCGCTCTCCTGCTGACCGCTGTAGACATTATATGGAAAAGCGTTATCTGCGCTTACGTGGTAGAACTGTGCCGTGGGCTGGTTGTACCAGCTGGAAAAACTTTCTCCGCCGTTAACAGTTACAATGGCGCCCTGGTCGCTGGCGATTAAAATAATTTGCGGGTTGGTGGGGTTGATCCAGAGGCGGTGGTAATCATCGCCGCCCGGGGCGCCGCGAAAAGCATTCCATGTTTTTCCTCCATCCGAACTTTTCCATACCACCACGTCGGCGGTATAAACGATATCCGCATTCAATGGATCGGCCTTTACTTCGGCAAAATCACCTCCTCTTCCCCATAAACGCTGATCGGCATTAATATTTGTCCAGTTTTCGCCGGCATCGTCACTGCGGTAAATGCCGCCCAGTTTTCCGGCGTCAACGGTGGCGTATAAACGATTTGAATTGGAAGGCGCAATGCAGAAACCGATCCTTCCCAGGCCCTGTTCGGTGGTGGGCAGACCGGTGGTCAATTTTTTCCAGGTGGTTCCTCCATCCATTGATTTGAACAGCCCGCTTTCTTTTCCGTCCCAGGCGCCATTCTCCCAGGGTCCCTGCCGGGCGGCCCACAGGTAGGCGTACACGATATTTGCATTGTTAGGATCAAGGGTCACCTGCACGGCTCCCGTATTTTCATCTTTGTACAATACCCGCTCCCAGTTTTTTCCTCCATCCGTTGTCCGGTATACGCCCCGTTCTTCATTGGGTCCATAGGGGTGGCCAAGTACCGCAGCAAAGACCCTGTTCTCATTTTTTGGATCGATGGCGAGGCCCCCGATCTGCTGCCCGTCTTTTATACCGGTATTGGCCCAGGTTTTTCCACCATCAGTTGATTTATAAATGCCATCACCCACGGAAAGGTCGGGGCGTTGTAATCCTTCGCCGCTACCGACATAGATCACGTCCGGGTTGGAGGGCGAGACCACCACATCCCCCACGGAACCGGTTGGCTGTTCGTCAAATATGGGTTTCCATGTTCTGCCAAAATCATTGGTCTTCCAGACGCCGCCATTGTTCACGCCGATATAAAAGACATTGGGCTGCGAGGGTACCCCTACCGCGCCAACGGTCCTGCCGCCACGGTGCGGACCGATCATCCGCCATTGCATACTGTTGAAGTATTTGGCATCGAAGGACTGGGCATCTGTGCAAAAGCCGGCAAGGATCATGGGGCCAAGGAGGAAAACCATTTTTATATTCATGGGAAATAGTTTGATCACCAAATTTAGTTTTTTGTAACCAGCTTTTGTAGTGCTATTTGTCTTCCTTTACCCCGATAACTATCGGGATACACTTGTACATTTGTATATCAAATCATCAACAAAAATTTTAAACATGTCAAATCTTGTAAAAGAATTCAACGACTACCGCACCAGGATGAACGAGGTTATTTTAAGCAAGGAAAACCTGGTGATAAAGCGTTTATGGAATTTAGACACCAATACATATGCTGAGGGCGCCCTTGATGTAAAGACAAAGGAAATGCTGGGCCTTGTTGCCAGCATGGTACTGCGATGTGATGATTGCATCAAATATCATCTCGGGAAATCGCATGAACTGGGCGTCACAACTGAACAGATGTATGAAGTGTTCGCCGTGGCGAATATCGTCGGCGGAACGATCGTGATACCGCATACGAGGAGAGCTGCTGAGTATTGGGAGGAACTCAAGAACAATACTGTTAAATAAGTTCCATGTTCAGAATTCCTTGTTCCTTGTTCGATATTTGCATTGTTCATTGTTCATTATTTAATAACTTTATCATTCAATTCGAGAACATGAGTGAAACAATAACCACAGCTCCCCCGCTTACCGCCAAAGATTTTGTAACCGACCAGGAAGTGCGCTGGTGCCCCGGTTGCGGGGATTATTCTATCCTGGCGCAAGTGCAAAAAGTAATGCCAACGCTGGGCATTCCCCGCGAAAACATCGTGATTATATCCGGTATCGGCTGCAGCAGCCGGTTTCCTTATTATATGAATACTTACGGTATGCACAGTATTCACGGGAGGGCTACGGCCGTGGCCAGCGGACTGAAAGCCGCAAGGCCCGAACTAAGCGTTTGGATCGTTACCGGTGACGGCGACGGGTTAAGCATCGGTGGCAATCATACCATACACCTGCTCCGCAGGAATTTTGACGTGAATATCTTACTGTTCAATAACCAGATATACGGGCTTACCAAAGGACAGTATTCACCCACTTCCGAAGTAAATAAGATAACCAAGTCAACGCCTTTTGGCAGTATCGACCATCCTTTTAATCCACTGGCCCTGGCCATGGGCGCCGATGCGAGTTTCATTGCCCGCACAATGGACCGCGACACCAAACATTTACAGGCCATGCTCTTGCGTGCTCAGGCTCATAAGGGCTCCTCCTTTTTAGAGATCTATCAAAACTGCAATATCTTCAATGATGGCGCGTTTGAAATATTTACCGAAAAAAGCAGCAAGCCCGATGAAGTGTTGTTCCTGGAACAAGGGAAGCCATTGGTTTTTGGCGCCACGCAAAATAAGGGCATCAAACTGGATGGCTTCAAGCCTGTGATCGTTGACCTGGCTGCTGGTGCATCCACCGACGACCTGTGGGTTCACGACGACAAGGATTTTTACAAGGCGCAGATACTGATCCGCATGTTTGATGACCCACATTTACAGGGTCACCTGCCAAGACCCTTCGGTGTATTTTATGAGACCGAAAGAGCTTGCTACGAAGACTCCATGACCTTGCAGATAGAAGAGATCATCGCTAAAAAAGGAAAGGGCGACCTGGATAAATTATTAAAAGGAAGTGAAACATGGGTGATTAACTGACATCCCTAATTACACGAATTCAGGCGAATTACACGAATTAGATTAATTTCCTTTAATAAGACTGCACGATAAGGGAATGCATTCGTGTAATTCGTAATAATTGGTGTAATAAAGTTATAAAAATTGTTGCTGTAATAAATACTCCGCGATCTGCACCGCATTGGTAGCGGCTCCTTTGCGGAGATTATCGCTGACGACCCAGCAGTTGAGGGTATTGGGCTGTGTTTCATCCCTTCTTAAGCGGCCTACAAAAGTTTCATCTTTATCATAAGCGGTTAAAGGCATGGGGTAGATAAAATTGGCCACATCGTCTTTTACAATGATGCCCGGGCTATTGGCCAGGAGGGTTCTTAGTTCATCCAGGGCAAAATCATTTTCAAATTCAATGTTCAGGCTCTCGCTGTGTCCGCCCATGGTTGGTATGCGTACACAGGTAGCCGTTACTTTTATGGAATCATCACCCATGATCTTTTTGGTTTCATTCGCCATTTTCATTTCTTCTTTGGTATAACCGTTTTCCATGAAAACATCAATGTGGGGGATGGCATTCAGGTCGATCGGGTATTTATAGGCCATCTCACCTTCAATGCCTTTTCTTTCGTTCATCAATTGTGTAACGGCTTTTATACCGGTACCGGTCACACTCTGGTAGGTGCTTACCACCACTCTTTTAATCCTGTACCTGTCGTGCAATGGTTTTAGCGCCACCACCATCTGAATGGTGGAACAGTTGGGGTTGGCGATGATCTTATCCGTAGCGGTCAATACCCCTGCATTCACTTCAGGAACCACCAGTTTCTTCGAAGGGTCCATCCTCCAGGCCGAGGAATTGTCAATGACCGTAATACCCGCATCCGCAAATTTTGGCGCCCATTCCAGCGAGGTGCTGCCACCCGCAGAAAACAAGGCAATGGCCGGTTTGGCGGCAATGGCTTCTTCCAACCCCACCACTTTGTATCTCCGCCCTTTGAATTCAACTTCTTTGCCAACAGACCTTTCTGAGGCCACAGGGATCAATTCATCCACCGGGAAATTCCGCTCCGCCAACACCTGGAGCATTTTACTGCCCACCAGGCCAGTCGCGCCAACAACTGCTATTTTCATCAAATAATAATTTAGAGCGCAAAAATACTTATATACCAATTAATAATTTTAAAATAAAAAATCATTTTTAACTTAGAGTAACATTAATCTACCCTATCATGAAACAGATCAGTACCCTGGTATTGGTATGCCTTTTTGCGCATGCCAACACCTTTTCCCAAATCGCAAACCGCTACGATATCGTCATTGATGAGCTGATGGCCGATCCTACACCCCAGGTGGGGCTGCCCAACAATGAATGGCTTGAGCTGCGCAACAATTCTTCCACCACATTTAATTTATCCGGCTGGCGGGTTGGAGACGCAACAGGTCAAAGTGGCGCCATGCCCGTTTATAACTTAAAGCCCGATAGTTTTGTGATTGTGTGTACGGCAAACGCGGTCGCAGCAATGTCTGTTTTTGGCCCAACGATCTCCGTAACCAGTTTTCCTTCTTTGGATAATACCGGCGATATCATCTACCTGCGCTCTCCCCAAAATAAGATCATCCATGCGTTAAGTTATACCGACAAATGGTATCAAAATGAATTAAAAGCCGGTGGTGGCTGGACACTGGAAATGATCGATCCAAAAAATACCTGTTCAGGGGCCTCCAACTGGAAGGCCAGTACAGAAAGTAGGGGAGGCACCCCGGGCAAGAAAAATTCTGTTGACGGGATCAATGCCGATAAAACATCCCCGGCCTTACTGCGTGCATACGCAACAGATAGTGTAAATATTACCCTGGTCTTCGATGAACCGCTCGACAGCGGCAAAGCGGGGATCCCCGGTAACTATACGATAAGCGACGGCCTGGGTGTACCGCAAAATACCATTGTTGCCGCGCCCTTGTTCGACCGGGTCAATATAAGATCAGGCGCCCCTTTGCAGCGTAATAAGATCTATGTTATCACAGCGAATGCCATTACAGATTGCGCCGGTAATGCCATTGAACAAAAAAATACAGCAAGGGTTGGGCTCAGCGCTACCGCCGACAGTATGGATATAGTCATTAATGAGATACTTTTTAATCCTGGCCCTAGCGGCGTTGATTATGTGGAGATATATAACCGGTCAAAAAAGATCGCCGACCTGAAGAATATGTATATCGCTAACAGGAACACCACCGGCGCCGTCAGCAGCATCACCCAACTGAACGCTGAAAATTATTTATTCTTTCCCGGCGAGTTCATGGTGGTCACTTCCGATGCTGCTGCTGTAAAAAGAGCATATATTACACGCAACCCAGATGCTTTTTCTGAAGTGGGCAGCATGCCTTCCTTCAATGATGACAAAGGCAACGTCATTATTGTAAACGAACAGGGCAGGATCGTGGATGAACTGACATACAGCGAAAAATGGCATTTTAAACTGATCGATAACCCCGAAGGCGTTGCACTGGAAAGAATCGATTACAATGCCCCCACCCAGCAGCAGGATAACTGGCATTCGGCCGCAACCTCGGTCGGGTATGGCACACCTACCTATAAAAATTCGCAGTATGGAACTGACGGTGAACTGAAAGGGGAGATAACCGTAAGCCCCGGAATATTTTCACCGGATAATGACGGAATGGAAGATTTTGCAACCATCGATTACAGTTTTCCTTCAGCGGGCTATGTGGCCAATATCACCATTTTTGACGCTGCAGGAAGGGTGGTGCGCTACCTGCAGCGAAACGCATTGTGCGGTACGAGGGGAAATTACCGCTGGGATGGATTGGGAGAAAATAACCAGCGGCTACCCGTGGGAATTTATATTTTTTATACCGAAGTATTCAATTTGAATGGGAAGAAAAAATATTTCAAGAATGTCATCGTCCTGACCCGGAGGAACTAACTCCTCCTCGTCTATGACGAGAGAAATAATTAATGCTGGTTTATAAAAAATAATTTACTTTAACATACTATTTATTAACCCAAACCTATAGCTATGAGATCAGTAAAATTATTTTTTGGCGTCATTATTTTTTCATTGATAAGTTTAACCGCCACGTCAGCAACACCCGGTTCCCGTTTGTCAATTACTCCTTCCATGGATCTAATTCCTACGGTTTCCAAAAAGCAGCAGCAACTGATTTTTATGAAATGGTTTGTACAGCTTAGTCCGGCGGCCTATGGAAAAATGCGCGGCAAAAAACTGAACCTATTTGAAAAGCTGTCATTCAAGATTACGCAATACCGGATGAAGCAACAGTTGAAAGCCCAGCGCAGCAATGATAGTGAGGGAGTGAACTGGGGCGGACTTGCACTGGGATTTTTTCTGGGACCCCTTGGTGTTATAGGTGCTTATCTCTTTTCCAAGGACAATAATTTAATTAAATGGTCCTGGATCGGATGCGGGTTTTGGATAGCGATCTTCTTGATCGCAGTTGTATTCTAGGTTACCCATCTTATTTTCAGGGGTTTAAAAAATGGCAGTATAAAGTTTACCGGGTATCACCTTTTAAGGATAAAGGTCCCTTACGCCGATGCGATTGATATCGGCATCATCCATTACATCGGGTTTTTTATTTAATATGGAGCGGATGAAGAAATAACTGGATACGGCAAGTACCAGGGCGAGGATATAGATGGGTATAAGATTATCTTGTCCAAAGGCCATTATGCCGATGACCACACCCACCACTTCAAACCCTATCCAGCAAAGCACGCTGTATAATATCCAGGTGCCCGATTTAAGCCCTTTTTGTTCTGCCAGCTTTCCATTTTTCCTTGACAGCAGGATTATCGCGATGATCTCAAGCATTATAAACGATTTATTTTTTAAAGGCCTTGCTTATACCAGGTCGATGTCGAAATTCACCAGCTGTACAAATTCACTCAGCCTGGAAGCGATATCATCCTTGTTTATTTCCTTCATTCTTTGGGGCCCGAATTTTTCCACGCAAAAACTCGCCAGTGCGCTGCCAACAATGATGGCCGTTTTCATATTTTCAAAACTGATGTCTTTTGTTTTGGCGAGATGGCCGATAAAGCCCCCGGCAAAACTGTCGCCGGCACCGGTTGGGTCAAATACTTCTTCCAGCGGCAGGGCGGGGGCAAAGAAAACATGGTTTTCATGAAAGAGCAGGGCCCCGTGTTCGCCTTTCTTGATGATCAGGAATTTTGGTCCCATCTGTAAGATAAGGCGGGCGGCCTTTACCAGCGAATATTCCCCACTCAGCTGCCGGGCTTCCCCATCATTGACCAGCAAGACATCCACTTTTTGCAATACTTCCCTGAGGTCATCCATGGCGATTTCCATCCAGAAATTCATGGTATCCATTACAATCAATTTTGGGCGAACCTTCATCTGGTTGATCACGCTCAATTGTAATTTCGGCATTAGGTTACCCAGCATCAAAAACTCAGCACCCTGGTACGAATCGGGTACAATGGGGTTAAAGTCTTCCAGCACATTCAGGTCGGTGATCAGCGTATCGCGGGTATTCATGTCGATATGATACTTGCCGCTCCAGAAAAAAGATTTTTTATCAGGCACTACTTCAACACCTTCAAATTCAACGCCCCTTTTTTTCAGTTCATCAATTTCTTCCTGCGGAAAATCATATCCCACAATAGAGATCTGTTGAATGGGGGAAACAAATTGACTGGCAGCATATGCCACATAAGTGCCGGATCCTCCCACAATTTTGTCGACTTTGCCAAAAGGGGTTTCAATCGCGTCAAAAGCCATGGTACCAACAGTGATTATAGACATGGGGATATTATATTTATTGATGTAATATTCGATATTTTTGAATGCTGCAAAAATAAAGTATTGCTGCATGGTTTAACCAAAAAATTATGCTTATACGGATACATCCGGAAAATCCACAGCCCCGGCTGATCAGGCAGGTAGCCGAATGCCTGAAGGACGGGGGCGTGATTATCTATCCTACCGATACCATCTATGGCCTGGGTGGTGACATCATGCAGCACAAGGTGGTGGAAAGGATATGCATGCTAAAACAGGTGGACCCGCAAAAAGCGCAACTGTCATTCATCTGCCGCGATCTCAGCGACCTTAGTGAATATACCAAAAGTATTGATACCCCATTATACCGCCTTTTAAAAAGTTATTTACCTGGCCCCTATACTTTTATATTACCGGCCAGCAGGCAGGTTCCTAAGATATTACAAAGCAAAAAAAGCACGATTGGATTAAGGGTGCCCGATAACCGGATCTGCCAACATATCCTTGACGCTTTGGGGAATCCCATTTTAAGCGCTTCATTACCGGGCGAGATGGTGGAAGAATATACAAACCCCGAAGTGATCTATGAAAAGTTCGGCAATGCGGTCGATATGGTGATCGATGGCGGTATCGGCGGGATAGTGCCATCTACGATTGTGGATTGCACCAAAGAGGAGTGGGTGGTTGTCAGACAAGGTCTTGGTGAGATCATTTTTGAATGATCCGGTCATATATCTTAAGGAAGTAAAAAATCCCCTTCCGGCTCACCCGGAAGAGGCAATATGATCTATTCAACGAAAAACTAATTCCTTTCCCTGTTATTGTGCTTCTTGCGGTAAATGGCACGGCTGGCCTGTCTTTGGTCCTGGCGGATCTCTTTTCTTTCAACCGGCGTCACCACCCCATCCGATTTGGCCTGCAGTATGTCCTGCCTCACATCCTTCTCTTTGTGGGCAAGGTTGGCAGCTTCGGCTTTTGTGAGTTCCCCACTTTTTACACCCTGTCTTATACGGGCGTGTTGATTTTTTTCGCGTGCCTTCACTTGTGCATTGGCGTTACTGACTCCGATGGCTATTAGCAGTGTTGTGACCAATAAAAATTTTACTTTCATGATCATTGATTTTGTGTTGATAAAATTACTTTTTAATTCCTTTGTGCGATGATACATAGACCCCGTTTATGCACCCGGGTTTAAAACATTAAAAAATTAAAACAGGGCGGGCATGGCCGGCAGTATCTTAAAGCTCTTACGGTGAAAGCCCGACAATCCGTATTGTTCAATGGCCCGGCGATGAAACGCAGTGCCATAGCCCTTGTTATTATCCCACCCATACTGGGGGAACCGGGCATGGATATTTTTCATGAACTCATCGCGACAGGTCTTGGCCAAAATGCTGGCCGCTGCGATGGAAGCATATTTTCCATCGCCTTTAATGATACACTGGTGGGCGATCTTTTTATATTTTTTAAAACGGTTGCCATCGATCAGCAATAGTTCGGGTATTATTTTTAACTGGTCAATGGCTGCGTGCATGGCTTTATAAGTGGCTTGTAAAATATTGATACGGTCAATTTCTTTGTTGTCGACGCTACCGACGGAAAAAGAGATACTTTCCTTTTCAATCAGGGGCCTTAACTGGTCCCTTTGTTTTTCATTCAGGAGTTTGCTGTCGTTCAATAGGGGGTGATGAAAATCTTTTGGCAGGATTACGGCGGCGGCGAATACCGGGCCTGCGAAACAACCCCTGCCCGCTTCATCCACCCCGGCTTCGAAAACATTTTTATATAAAAAAGATTTAAGCATTGTGTTTAACAAATATCCTCCAAAATCATAAAAAAACAAGGAATGCCGTTTTAACAACGATTGCTGCTGTAAATTTGCAGCTGCAATGGATAATTTAAATGCACAGCGATCTTCAAAGGCCGTAGCCACCTGGTTACTGATCGGTGTAGGCATGATCATCGTACAGGTATTGCTGGGTGGCATTACCCGGCTTACGGAATCGGGGCTTTCAATAACGGAATGGAAACCCATCACGGGCGCCCTGCCTCCATTGAATGAACATGCCTGGCAGGCTGAATTCGATAAATATAAATTAACCGATCAGTTCAGGTACATACACCAACAGTTTTCACTGACCGATTTTAAATTCATCTTCTTCTGGGAATGGTTTCATCGTTTGTGGGCCAGGCTGATGGGGCTTGTTTTTTTGGCCGGTTTCGTTTATTTCCTGGCGAAAAAGCAATTCAACC
>JAYWAZ010000016.1:0-2657 GCA_043781975.1 Bacteroidota bacterium | reverse complement strand
CAAAAAAGACAAAGCATAACCAAAGCCGGGCCTGGTTCGACCAACCCGGAGAAAATATCATCATTGATAACTTCGTAGATACTGATCAAACCTTCTGGCATTTTTCGGGTAATGGTAACAGCGAAGCGATGAAGGGGCATACCTGGTTTTTAAGCCAGTTCCATATAAGCCCCTCGGGGAAATACTTTATTACCGCATCAAACGATCATACCGCCATTCTCTGGGATGCACATACTCTGCAGCCCCTGTTCCGCTTACCTCATGAAAATTTTTTAGTACACGACGCGGTACTCTCTCCCGATGAAAAATATATTTTCAGTTATGCGGATGACGGGGCGACAAGGATATGGAACACTGCAAACGGGGAGCTGCTGGCCAAATTACCCGGCCGCTTATTTGATGTCAATAAGGACAGCCGGTATTTTATCCTGGACAAAATCACGATGAATATTTATTCCATGCTGGTGGGGCCGGATGGAACCACCCGGATAACTTTTTTGTATAAGGCGCTACCCTTACATGACGATGATTACCTGGTGATGCTGCCCGACAACCTGTATTACAAATCCACCCGCAATTCGCTAAAGACCCTTTCCTTTAAACTGAATGACCGGCTTTTTTCATTCGACCAGTTCGACCTGCAGTACAATCGACCTGATAAAGTGTTACAGGCCATTGGGAGTGCCGATACGGCGATGATCACCGCCTACCACAGCGCCTGGCAAAAAAGAATAGAAAGGTCGAATATCGATACCTCCCTCTTCGTGGACGAACATCATGTACCCGAGACCGTGATCACCAATATGGACCAGGTAGTTGGAACCTCCGGTAATAATAACGTGAACCTGGACATTCATCTTTCGGAAACGGATAAAAGAGCCTGGCTGGATAAGCTCTACATCAGCATCAACGACATTCCCCTGCTGGGCAGTTATGGAAAGGATATTTCCGGCGGCAGGCTCAACGATACTTCTTTTAATTTCCCCGTACGCTTAAGCCAGGGAGAGAATCATATCAAGGTCTCCTGCCGCAATAGCCATTCGGCCGAATCGTTGCGTCAGTCCCTGTATATCCGTTATCAGCCCGATCCCGGGAACAGCGTCAAACCACAAACCTATTTTATAGGCATCGGGGTGAATCATTATATCAACGACAACAGCCGCAACCTTTCCTTTGCGGCCAAGGACATACTCGACCTGGATAAACTTTTTAAGCGTGGCGACCCCTCCACCATCTCCACGATCCTGATCGATTCGCGGGCAACCAAAAAAAATATCCTGGCCATAAAATCGATGCTCAACAAAACGAAGATCGACGATAAGGTCATCATCGCCCTGAGCGGTCACGGTCTCCAGTACCTGCAGAAGGATTTTTATTTCGGCACTTATGATATCGACTTCGACAAGCCCTATGAACACGGACTGAAATACGAAGACCTGGAGTCCTTACTGGATGATATTCCCGCCCGCAAAAAACTCCTGCTCATCGATGCCTGTCATAGCGGGGAAGTGGATACCTCGGCCAATCCCAACAGCCTCGACCTCACTAACGTGGCCCCTGAAACGAAAGAACCCGCCGGCATGAGCGACAGTGTTAAAACAAAGGGTGATCCCGACCGCCACAGTAAGTCTTCCGTAGGTTTGGATAACAGTCTTGACCTGATGAAGGAGCTCTTCGCCGATCTCTCCCGCGGCAATGGCACCGTAGTGATCAGTGCCGCCCGGGGGCGTGGCTATGCGGAAGAAAATCCTTTATGGAGCAATGGCGCTTTCACCCTTTGCCTGAAAGCCGCTTTCTCAGGTAACCCCCGCTTTCCCCAGCTTAAAGAAAAAGCCGATAAGAACGGAGATGGGGTTTCTATCAATGAATTAAAGAATTATATACTTATCAAAGTGCCATTATTAACGAAGGGGCGGCAGATGCCTACGACGAGGAGGGAGAATGTGGAAGTGGATTGGAAGTTGTGGTGAAGGGAGTCAGGACGGTTCTAAACCGTCAGACCCTGTGCATATTATTTTTTACTTTCAAAAGAGGAATACCGGGCTTTAAGATACCAAATTGGCAGCTCAAAAAACGGCAACTGCCGGAAAACAATCCCTGCTGATCCGTCCCGCCAGCCAGATCCGCATTCTACAAGATCATCTCACCAGTGTATAACTCGTACTCCTGCCCCCCCCAATTTCTTTTACCAATATTCCTTTATTCATCATGTCCTGTATATCCCTTAGCGCGGTATCGGGTGAGCATTTTGTGATCTTCCCCCATTTTGAAGTATTCAGTTTCCCTTCAAAACCATCCAGTAATTTATTAACCATCAGCTTTTGCCTTTCACTCAGCGTGGTACGGGAATGGGTTTCCCAAAAAGCCGCTTTTGCAAGTACCGCCGCCAGGGTTATTTCGGTCGCCGTCAATGCACGGTTCAAACAGTCCAAAAACCAGTTAAGCCATCCCGTTATATCAAGGTCTCCTTTTTGTGTTTCTTCCAAAATGGAATAATACGTCGTCCTTTCATTTTTAATTTGCGCGCTCATGCTGTAAAACCGGTAGGAGGTACTATCGGCACGGGATAGCTGCATATCGGTGATGGCGCGTGCGATGCGCCCGTTGCCGTCATCAAAAGGATGTATCGTTACAAACCACAGGTGTGCGATCGCGGC
>JAYWAZ010000015.1:0-7374 GCA_043781975.1 Bacteroidota bacterium | reverse complement strand
TCTCTCGGTAAATTTCAAAAGCCGGTATTTAAATCCCTTTTCCACCATCATCGGTAAACCCGCAACGGTATGAATACGTATCCTTACACCGCAAAGCCTGGCAGCTATCATGCCCAGAAGTCCGGCCTTGGGCGTATGCGTATGTACGATATCGGGTCTTTCCTTCCGGAAGATCTTTATCAGCCTGAATAAACAGGACAGGTCATGGAACGGTGTGATCTTTCGGGTCATCGGGACAATGATATGACGGCATTGTTCATGTTCGATCACCTCATTCAGTTCTTTTCCATCGGCACTGATCATCAAAACATCAAAACCATTTTCCGACATGAACCTCATTTGTCCGGGCAATAAATACCTTAACGCCATCGGAACCGTTGTAATACGAATGAGTTTTTTATTGACGGGTGATTGAGGCAAATGGATATATTATTGAAAATTGATTTTAGTTTTCATTCCGGCGATTCAAAAATAACTTCATATAATTGAAAGACAAATTGGAATTTAAGATAAATTTGAATATGCCGGTTGATTTATATACCTAAAGGCTACCGGACGACGTTTATCATATATATAAAATATTGCAATGGGAATATCAGATCTGTTATTGTACCCTGTGTACCTGCTGTTATTCTATTTCTTTTTCAGTGCACGGCGGAAAAACATCAGTGACCCTGTATTGAAGCATTATCATCGCCAGGGCTTTTGGATCAAAGCATTGATGGTGCTGCCATTCGCTTACTTTAATTACAAATTGTCGCCCGGCGATTCCTATGTGTTATACCATGTGGAAGGCGTTAATATTTATCACCTGATATTAAAAGATATTTCGAATATGAGGTGGCTGCTGGGGCCGGGTATGGACTACGACCAAAGCGGTTTGCTGGCGGATACCTGGAATAAGGGTTACTACCGCGACCCCAATAATTTCATGATCTGCCGCATCGTAACCGTCATGTCGTTTTTTACATTTGGCAAATACCTGATCACCTGCCTGTTTTTTTCCATGATATCCTATTCAGGCGTATGGCGTTTATATCGTTTTTTTTATGAACAATACCCGCACCTGCACAAGCAGCTCGCCATTGCCATTTTATACCTGCCCACCTTTGTTTTCTGGAGTTCGGGCATTTTAAAAGACCCTTTATGCACCGGTGCGATGGGGTGGATCACTTACGGCCTCTATGAGTTTTTATATAAGAAGAAGCATTTACTCCGAAACTTTATTATTGTATTCATCTCCGGATACATCCTGGTAGTACTGAAGATCTACATCTTAGTTTCATATGTACCATTTCTTTTATTGTTTTTAATGCTGAAGAATGTAAACCTCTTTAAGAACATATTTGTAAGATATACACTGGGCCTGGGTTTAATGATCGGTATCCTGCTGGGCTTTACCCAGATCATGAAGCAATTGAAGAGTACCGTGTCGAAATATGCCGGGGAGGGCTTCACCAAAACAATACAGGGTTACCAGAAGAGTTATGCGGCGCAGGATAGTTGGGCAGAGTCTAACTTTTCGCTGGGAGTAGAATTTGACGGTTCAGCCCTGAGCCTGGTAAAAATGGCCCCTGCCGCGGTGATCGCTACTTTATACCGTCCCTTCATCTGGGAAAGCCGAAAACCGTCAACCCTGCTTTCCTCGCTGGAAAGCCTCGCCATCATGCTGTTTACATTAAAGGTTTTGTTTTCGCTGGGATTTGGGAAATTCTTTAAGGCCGTCAGAGATCCAGCCATCATGTACTGCATTGTATTTTCGCTCTTGTTTGCCTTATTTGTTGGGGCCACTACGCCTAATTTCGGTACCCTTTGCCGGTATAAGATACCCTGCATGCCCTTTTATATAATTGCCCTCATACTGATGATGAACAAGTATGGTAAATTTAAAAACAGCCCCGTAAATAACGGGGCTGTTTGATCTCAGAGGGTATGCATTAATGGGGGTAATTAAACATTTGCTGCCCTGCGTGTACGCTGTGGCGTAAAGGGGGTCAAAACGGCTGACCAGATATTTTTTAGATAGTTATTCAAAGTATTGCTTAACGAAAAATCAGATCGGCTCTTCAGTCTTGATAATATCAATTCGGGCGTGGCTTCAAAATTATTGGTCAGGGCGTCTGCAACAGGCCACATTATGAACCGGATCTTTTTCAGTTTATCGGTCTTCTGAAACACCAGTACTATCCCTGCAAAAGCAACCAGGAAACAGCAATAGTTTAACAACGCGAATATTTTACTGTTGAATTTTACGCGGTGAACGTGAAAGCGGTTGCGTACATAGTAATACATTTTCCAGCCGGTCGTATACTCCCAGTCCTGTTGAAATGAAAATGCTGAAGAAGGGTGGTAATGTATGCTGGCGGGTATCGTACAAACCGGGATCTGGTTCCGCTTTACGATCCGGTAGTAGTATTCGGTCTCATCGCCCCAGAGAAAAAATGCGGGCCTGGGAGCTCCAACCCGTTCAACGATCCTGCGGCTAAGCAAGGTTCCGTTAAATGGATGCCCTATCCCTTCAATGACATTGCAATCGACCTCATCCAGAGTTTTATATTGTTTCGTTTTCCATACAAAGCTTCGCTTATCTTCCCTGTCTATGACCGCGCAATTCAAAAGGCGCAGGTTACCGTCATCCGCATCCAGCAATTTTTCCAATGCGTCTTCGCGGGGATAGCCATCATCATCCATGCACCATATCCAGGAATAGCCTTTTTGGTATGCCCAATTGATGCCGGTATTGAAACCTCCGCCTGAACCTATGTTTTTCTGTGTAATGAAGAAGATGTCTGACTGGTCTTCCAACCATTTTTCGGTTGTGTCCGTGCTGCCGTTATTCACGATCAGGATGGCGTCTAACCTGCGGGTTTGCCTACGTAAGGCTGCAATGCATTCTGAAAGAAGTACCTGTCGGTTGTATGTAACAACCACGGCAATTACCTTCTCCATAGGATTGGTATTGGGTTTTAAAATAGAATATTACTGGACAGCATTATAACGCTGTAATAGTGCGAATATTGTATGGTGGTAAAAATATCGTTTGGGGGTAACCGGGTATTTTACAGGAGATTATAAATGGGAATGGAGGGTTTTAGGGAAATTATTTCAGTACTTGCCCTGCAGGTTATTTTTTGCCTTTAACTATACGATTGTAGAGGTAACCGCCGATCCCCGGATGATACCAAAGGCCGTTTTCATCAGTGCCTTTTACCGTTATGAGCCGGTTATCCAGGATATCTGCAATGGCTTTTTTTAGGAAGGGGATGCCTTCGGCAAGCTGGAGCAGCGGGTAGGTCACGAAATTATCCTTTGGGCTAACGGTAACTGCTTTTTGAGCGATCACTCCTCCTGTGTCAATACCTTCGTCTACCAGGTGGATCGTGACGCCGCAATTTTTTTCGTCATTATTTAGCAGGGCCCAGTAGGCGCCATGAACGCCCCGATACTTAGGGGTAATGCCGGCATGTATATTGATAAACCTTGCACCAACGCATTCGAGTACCTGCTTTGAGATTATTCTTGTTCCATTCACTACGACCAGTTGGGGGTCGATACTTTTCAATAACTCTAAGCAACTGTCGTCATTAACAGAAGTCACCCGTTTTATCTTTTCAGCCGGCAAAGGACCATTGTTCATTGAAAACTGTTTGCGTATTTCCCGTTTTCGTTTTGAAGCTGTAAGATCCAGGATATTTACAATGATCAGCTGAAACAGTATTTGCCCGGTAACTTTCCAGAGGCCAAGCTTCTTGATCCTTTTTTTTAAAAAGGTCATTTTTTCCACCGGGTCTTCCAGGATTATCGTATCAATGGTAAAATCATTTTTCAGCGCATGGTAAATAATATTTGTGGAAATGCCCCTGCCTGCCAGCAATATTATTTTTTGATTGCTCATTGTTCCTGCTTTAAAATCGCTGCCAGCTGCTGCATGCTTACGCTGCGAAACACATATTTTTTTGACAGTTTCTGGTAATGCACCAGTATCTTTTCCAAAAAGGCAAGGTTCTCTTTAATGTTGATGCCAAAGTTGTGGGGATGCCACCAAAGGTGATAGGTTAAGCCATGTTTAGCCGCATGGGTCATGCTCTTTGTGATCCTGTTCAATCTCAATTTTTCCAAAAAAGAAAGCCGGTTTGAATAAGGTCTTAAAAACCGGCTTGCGGGTATATTACAAAGTTCGTTGTTGATCATGTAAGTCGCTTCGTGACAATGATGGCCGCTGATATTGAAATAAGCATCCGCCAGCCGGATGGCGCGTCTCAGGGTGGTTTCACTTTCAACGTCTTTCGCTTTGTACAGCCAGGATGTTTCATTTCCACGAAAGGAGCTGATGCCTTCTTCCTTGCAAACATTCAAATAGGCCTCATTGTATTGATTCCGGGGAAATACAAAACTCTTTAAAGTGATCCCTCTTTTTTCAGCGATGCGTTTGGCGGCCCTGAGGTCTTCCCTGAAATCCTCAATGGTTTGTCCGCTCTCCAGGCAATAATAATGCGAGAATGTCTGGCAACCTATTTCCTGGCCCGATTGCAGGATCATTTTTATCAGTGAGGGTGCGAAATGAAAAACGTCCTTCGTTTCATCCCTTCCCACTTCATCAAAATGTCCTTCATAGGGAGAGATATGGCTATCGGTATAATGTGGTTTTCTTTCTGGCAGCCCTTCCAGCATTTCGTCCTTATCGTTAAAAAATAATAAACCAACGGTGGCAAAGGTGGCATTGATTTGGTATTTGTCGAACAAGTGCAGCAAGCCGGGTATCACGGTACGCACACCTAGAAGATTATCCCGGTACTGATCCAGTTTCAAAGCATCCCTTAGCCCCCAATAAATTTCAAAATCAAGGGATATAACAAAATTTCCATTCTTCATTAACGCAGGTATTACAATTTTCTACATTCAAATATTCGGATTGCCAGGCAGTAAATTCATATGGCCGGGAAGAGCCGGATGGTTCTGGCAATCGTATTTGCTGCAAATATAAGTTTCTAATTTTCAGTATTGGGGAAAACGGGGGGCTTTTGTTGAACCGTTGTGGCGGCTAAAAAAACGGCTGCGTAATCCAGGGCTTCACCTATCACATGATGCATATCCATGTAGCGATAGGTGGCCAGCCTGCCCAAAAATGAAACACGCTGCAGGCTTTCCGCGTCTTTTCGGTATTGAAGCAGCAATTTTTTGTCCTGCTCCAGCCTTTTGGGATAATAAGGAATATCTGAAGGCTGGGATTCCTTACTGAATTCCTTAAAACAGATGGTCTTTTCGTGTTGTTCCCAGTAAGCAAAATGTTTATGTTCGGTGATCCGGGTGAAAGGGACCGCTTCATCACAATAATTCATCTGGGCCACACCCTGGAAATCCCCGTCGGCATGGATGGTTTCAAAGGTAACGGTGCGGTAACCGAGTCGTCCATACCTGAAACCGAACCAGGCGTCTATCGGACCCGTATAAAACACATGGTCGTATCCCGAGATATCCATTGTGGGATCAAATTTTTTATTGAGTGATACCCCGATGCCGGGCTGGTCAATTAATTTACCGATCAATGCGGTGTATCCTTCAACGGGGATGCCCGTATAAATATTATTGTGGTAGTTATCATCATAATTAAAGCGCACCGGGATCCTTTTTAAAATGGATGCCGGCAATTCCCTGGGCTCACCCCCCCACTGTTTTTTGGTGTACCCGTAAAAAAAAGCGTAGTACAATTCCCTGCCAATGAAACGCAATGCCTGTTCTTCAAAATTCTGCGGATCAGTAATGGTCTTATCTGCCAATGTTTCTAAAAATAGTTTCGCTTCAGCGGGCGTAAAGGACCTTTGAAACAACTGGTTGATGGTATGCAGGTTTACCGGCAGAGAATACACTTTACCGTTGCTCATCGCCTTTACACGGTGAACATAGGGTCTGAATTCCGCTATGCTGTTCACGAAATCCCAGATCGACTTCTTATCCGTGTTAAAAATGTGGGGACCGTATTGGTGTACCATGATACCCGTTTTGGCGTCTCTTTCTGTATGGCAATTGCCGCCGATATGATCCCGCTCGTCCCATATATCAATGGTACAGGAAGATTTTGTGGCCAACTGGTTGGCCAGTACGGCGCCCGAAAATCCCGCCCCTATCACCAGGTATTTTTTGCCCATGATGTAAATGTAAAATAATTATATGGCAGACATCCGAAGTTTTGAGAACTCCCGATGTCTTTCATTACTGACTCAATATTTCTTCATATATCCTCGCATATTTTTCAACCGCCAAATCCAGTGAATAAAATGCTGTCGCACCCTGCCTGATGCGGGCCTTATCATAGCGGGCTCCCTCAACAATTTTATCGACCGCTTCATTGAACGCCGCTTCACTGAATTCATTGAGCACGATCCCCGAATGATATTTCTGTACAACCTCCTCCACATCGCCTACGCCACTGTTGGTGATCAACGGAATTCCCATGGCCATTATTTCACCATGCTTCGTGGGTGAAGCCGATTGTTTGGAATAACAGGGTTTAATGAAGAAGATGGAATAGTCGCTTAAGGAAAGCAATAGCGGAACTTCCTGCCGGCCTGCTTTTCGGGTGATCACCCTTTCCGGCGATACCCCATATTTTACAGCGGCCGCCACGATTTCATCATGCCGGTGCGGTGAAATGAAGAGGAATTTTGTTTCTGGTCTTTTATCACTTAAAGCTTTGCAGAACCGCATCATTTCCGCGATGAGGTACCAGCCCCCTATGGAACCGAGATAGCTTACAATGAGATCCCCCGGATGAATATTCAATTCTTTCTTTAGTGCGGCGCTTTGATCAGCATTGATCGCCCCGGGATCGAATAAGGAGAGGTCAACGCTGCAGGGGATCACTTCCAGCGGAGTTTCCTTGTTGAATGAGGGCCATTGCATTATTATTTTTTGGGCCGCATAGGTCAGACAAACGATACCATCACTTTGTTCGAACGCTTCCTGCTCCTTTCGCTTAAAAAAATGATAGATCCGCCTGTACAGGGGATTCTTCAAATTCCACATGCCACCCTCAACGCGGCTGTCCGCATAAAATTCTCGGATATCATTTAAAAACCGCACGCCCATCTTTTTCTTCATCCACAAACCTACCAGCGCAGGCACTCCCGGGCGGGTATGCACGAGATCGATCTTATGTTCACGATGTAAGCGCTTCGCCGCTTTTTTTAATTTAATGATATCGGACAATGTAGAGAATACAGGAGGATTCTTGGTATAGGCCAGGGGCATCCATTTTATCCGGTAGCCCTGCAGCAGTTGCTCCACCATGGCCCTGTTTCGTTGAAACACCTGTTTCTTTTCACAACTCAATAAAAAAATTTCATACCCCCGGATACTTAACCCCTGCAGGTAGGG
>JAYWAZ010000014.1:0-2677 GCA_043781975.1 Bacteroidota bacterium | reverse complement strand
TACTGGTAAATAACGGCCCGGGGTAATCGCTATCTGGTTAAAATATTTTTTTGAACAAAGGTGCTACCAGCAGCAGTAAGGACATTCCGATCAGCAATACGATGGACGACCAGCCAATGATATTGGTGACCGGTTTGTTCACGTGCTGGCCCATGATCTTTTTATCATTCACCAGAACGATCATGCAGATGAGCACTACCGGTAACAGCAACGCGTTGATCACCTGGGTCCATAACGAAATGCCGATCAGTGGTGCGTTGGGTATTAAAATGATGGCAACAGCAATGATGAGTATGCTGGTATATAAATTATAGAATTCCGGCGCTTCATTCCATTTTTTATCAATGCCCGCTTCAAATCCAAAGGCCTCGCAAACATAGAAGGCGGTGGCCAGCGGAAGGATGGTCGCTGAAAAAATGGAAGCGATGAACAATCCAAAGGCAAATACCAGCGAAGAGATATTGCCGGCCAGTGGTTTCAGTGCCATCGCGGCGTCCTTGGCCTCATTGATCACGATGCCGTTATCATGGAGGTTGGAAGCACAGGCTACCATGATGAAGAAAGCGACGACTACGGTGGCCACGCATCCCACGATGATATCGATCATCACGAATTTGTATTGCTTGATCTTTAATCCTTTTTCAATAACGGATGACTGCATGTAGAACTGCATCCAGGGTGCGATGGTCGTACCCACGATACCCAGCACCATGGTGAGGGTGGTGGCGTTCATCTTCATTTCAGGACGGATGATGGCATTCCCGATCTCGCCCCAGTGCGGCTTTCCCATGATGGCCGACACGACATAGACCAGCAGGGATAAGCTGAAAATGAGAAATACCTTTTCGGCGATCTTATAGTTGCCCTTCACCACCAGTATCCAGATGATGGCGCCCACAAGCGGCACGGAAATATATTTACTCACTCCCAATACTTCCATACTTCCGGCAACCCCGGCGAACTCCGTTGTGGTATTGCCGATATCCGCGAGCAGCAGCCCGATGAAAATAAAGAAGGTGATCTTCACACCCGCATTTTCCCTGATGAGGTCGGCCAGCCCTTTGCCTGTAACGATACCCATCCGGGCATTCATTTCCTGGATCACGAGCAGTACGATAAAAGCGGGGATCAGCGTCCAGATCAGGTTATAACCATAAAGCGCACCCGCAACAGAATAGGTAGTGATACCCCCAGCGTCATTGTCCACGCTGCCCGTAATGATCCCGGGCCCCAATATGGCCAGGAACAGGGAAATATTCCTGAAAAAACGCCTCCTGTTACTTCTCTTTAGCATGTAGGTTCCGGGTTTATTTTGTTCTGCGTTTGCCGATGAGGTCCTCGAGGATATCATCCACCACCACCATCCCGGCCAGCACGTCATTTTCATAGATCACCGGTACGGCCAGTAAGTTGTACTTGGAAACGATCTCGGCCAGTGAATCCAGCGGGTCATCGTCATACACGCTCACCGGTTTTTTCTTCATGATGGTCTTTAATACCGATCTGGGCTCAGATATCAGCAGGTCGCGCAATGACACCGTGGCCACGAGTCTTTCCTTTGAATCCACGATGAAAAAATTATACAGTAGTTCCATATCAGGCTGCTGCTGCCTGATATGCAGCAATACTTCTTCCACCGTACTGTTCTGGTTAAAGGACAGCAAATCCATCGACATGAGGCTGCCCACTTTTGTATTCGGGTACTCGAGCAATTCACGCACTTCATCCGAAGTTTCTTTTTCCATCTCTTTCAATAACTCTTCGGCCCTTTCATTTTCCAGTCGTTCAATGATATCCGCCGCTTCATTGGCCGGCATTTTTTCAAGTACGTCGGCCGCTTTTTCCACAGAGAGATTTTCAATGATATGCACCTGTTCATGGTCTTCCAGTTCTTCCAGTACATCGGCCGCCTTTTCCACATCCAGGGATGAGAATACGGTTGTTTTGGATGACTTGCCCAGTTCCTCGATGATATCGGCCACATCGGAGGGGTGCAGGGTGTGCAGCCTGGAATGGGTCTTTGATAATTTAATGTTCAGGTTGCTGAAGTCGATGGCCTCAATATCATCCCAGAGGATATATTTGGAAGGGATGCGGCCCCTGAATAATGACACTACGAACTTGATGGGGATTTCAATTCCGATCCTACGCAAAAGGCCTTCTATGCCTACGTCAACGGCAATGGCATAGGCTCCGTTTGAAATGGCCACCATCCTGATATCGTTTACCCGTACCAGTTTGCGTCCATTGATGTCCACGATCTGTTTGTCAAGGATATTGGCCTTCAGCAGCATACCGTCGGCGAATAGTTCCGGCTGCACATCATGCAATGACTGGCATTGTACCTTGTATTTTGTCCCGAATTTAACGATCTGGAGGTCGGTGAACTGGACATGCCTTTTCAGTCCGCCCGATTTGATGATGATCCCGGCGATCTTTGGCCTGGCCGCTTCGTCATCCGGCAGGGGCGGCACCTGTACCCATACATCAGATATGCTCCCAAGGATGTTCTCACGGCCATCAAAGATGTCGCAACCAAGCAACCTGCTGAAATAAAATGTGGTCAAATGTGCCAAGATATAGCTCCTTTTTATGCGGGATCAAAGGGCTGCACAGTTGTAGCGGCCTTTAAGCCCGGGTATTCGTTAATAATATGATCGGTTCGCCTTCGTCCATG
>JAYWAZ010000013.1:0-7442 GCA_043781975.1 Bacteroidota bacterium | reverse complement strand
TCATCTTTTAATTTTTCATTTTTAATTCTTAACTGACAAACAGGGCAGGCCTTCCATCTTTCCTTGGGGCATTCATCGCCGCCGATATGGATGTATTTGGAAGGGAACAGCTGCATCACTTCATCCAGCACATTCTCAATGAAGGTGTAGGTGCTGTCATTGCCCGCGCAGTACACGTCATCCAGCACGCCCCAGGTATCCATCACTTTGTAGGGTCCCTTGGTACATCCCAGGAAGGGATAGCTCGCCAGCGCGGCAGTGCTGTGGCCCGGCATCTCGATCTCCGGGATGGTGGTGATGTAGCGGTCGGCCGCGTATTTCACGATGTCTTTTATTTGTTGCTGTGTATAGTATCCGCAGTACTTTATGCCGTCGTATTTGTTGCTGCCGTAGCGGCCGATGAGGGTTTGATCCCTGCAGCTACCCACCTGCGTTAGTAAGGGATATTTTTTGATCTCTATCCGCCAGCCCTGGTCCTCTGTTAAATGCCAGTGAAAGGTGTTGTATTTGTATGCGGCGAGATAATCGATATATTTTTTGATGAAATCAACCGGGAAGAAGTGGCGGCCCACATCCAAATGCATGCCACGATAGGCGAAGCGGGGATGGTCATTGATGGATACATAAGGGATGCTAAAATCAATGTCTGTTTTTTTTATACCCAAGTCTTTGTCAATAGGCATTAACTGGATCAATGTTTGCATGCCGTAAAAAACGCCTGCTTCATTATCACCGGCGATATAAATTCCGTTTTTGTCAACATTTAAAATATAGGCGCCCGCGATCGGGTAATCCAGCCTTTCAAAATTAAGGCGAATGGCATTGGCGCCCCTGAAGCCCTTTACCGTCTTTAATTTATAGCCATAGGCGCTTTGTAAATACGCATTGAAAAGCGAAGCCGTTTTTTCGAGATGGCTTCCTTCCAGTACGATGATAGTATTCCTGTTGAGTACGAAATTGCCCTTGCCTGGCTTTACTTCCGCCGGCATTGGCGTGATGTTGATATTATTTTGGGCGGAGCCGGTGATCGCGGCGAAGAGCATCATGATCAATATGTTTATTTTCATCAGCACATTAATTTTTTAATACGGGTAATATGATCCTGCTGGCGCTGATCCTGTCATGAAAGATCCGGATCGTTGCTTTTTTAAAATCATCGTCATTGCAATGGTAGATGTCAATGAATTGCTGCGGGTTCCTGTCGGCCAGCGGGAACCAACTGCTTTGGACCTGCACCATGATCTTATGACCTTTCAAAAATGTATGCGCCACGTCGGGCAGGGTGTATCTCACTTCGGTGATCTTGCCCGGTACAAAGGCTTCGGGTCTCTCAAAACTATTGCGGTACCTGCCCCGCATAATCTCACCGCGTACCAGCATCTGGTAACCACCCATCGGGTAATCCTTTCCGTTACCTTTGCCGAAAATGGCCTCGTCGTATTTGAATTCATCGGGAAATACATCGATGAGTTTCACCACGAAATCAGCGTCGGTGGTGGAGATGCTTGTCATGAGATCGGCTTCCAGCGGGCCTGCCAGCGTTATGTCTTCCTCCAGTGCATCTGTGCTGAAACTAAGTACATCCGGCCTCCGGCTGGCAAAACGCTGGTCATCGGTCATGTATTCCCTTGTCCTTCCCAAATGAATGTCTTCCGTGTAGGGTACGGGATGCGCAGGGTCACTTGTGTATTCACTGAAACCCGTATAGGTTCGGATTAAGTTTTTTGGCGACAGTTTGATAAGGCTGTCGTCAAAGGACAGTTTTCCGTCGTCCCGGAAATAAAGCGACCTGGTATGTATATTTATTGGCGGCCATTGTTCCAGGTTTCTCCATCTATTTTCACCGCTAAAAAATATGGTTGCTTCCGCAATGTCATGGACCGTGCCTTTCAACCTCAGGTAAAAGTCGAAGAACGGGATCTCGATATGTTGCTGGTAATATTCACTTGTTTTTGCACCAAAGCGCACATTACCTAAAGAACTGCCATCGCCCCGGCCGCCCCATCCGCCATGGAACCAGGGGCCCATCACCAGGCGGTTATCGGTATTCCTGCTTTTTTGTTCAATGGCCTTGTAGAGATTCCAGGCGCCAAAACAATCCTCGGCGTCGAATAAGCCACCTACGACCAGCATGGCGGGCTTAACATCGGTGACAAAATTCCTGGGGTTCCTCGCCTTCCACCAATCGTCATAATTGGGATGGGCGTAAAGGTCTTTCCAGAAAGCGACGCTGTCGCCCATCAATGCTGCAAAATTTTTCAGGGCGCCGGTCTTTAAATAAAAATCATAATTATCCTGTGAATGTATTCTGTAACCCGGACTGCCCTGTGTGGTTGGCTTTGGACGCGGCTTGCCAAAGCCGGAGTAAAAACCAAACCCGTCCATGATGAAAAAAGCCCCGTTGTGGTGAAAGTCATCGCCCTGGAACCAATCGGTAACGGGCGCCTGTGGACTAACGGCCTTGAGTGCGGGATGACCGCTCAATGCCGCCATGGTGGCATAAAAGCCGGGATACGATATTCCGAAAACGCCTACACGCTTATTGTTGCCGGGAATATTGTTCACCATCCAGTCGATGGCGTCATAAGTATCGCTGGCTTCATCATTTTCAGTTCCTTTTTTGTTGGAGTTAAAAGGTCTTACGTCAACAAATTCGCCCTCGCTCATCCATTTGCCACGCACGTCTTCGATGGCGATGATATATCCTGATCTGAGGTAATTGATCCAGTAGGACTCATATAAGCGCGGATTGAATTTATCCGCTCCATAAGGCGAACAGGTATAGGGTGTGCGGTTGAACAATATGGGATGCTTCTCCGAACTATCTTTGGGGATATACATGGCAGTGAACAATTTCACCCCGTCCCTCATCGGGATCATCCGCTCTATTTTATAATAATTGTCGTGAACCCACAAGGAATCAGGATTTTGGGCCATGAGGCCGGAAAGGGCAAAAGAAAAAAAGAGGGGGAGCAGAAAATATTTTTTCATTTTATAATGCTTTGGGTGTTAAATTTAATGAAACTATACTGTTTATTATGACAAATCATGAAGAACTCATCAAGAAGTTTTATTCGGCATTTCAAAAACTGGATCACGCGATGATGAACAGCTGCTATAGCGATGATATTGTATTCTTCGATCCTGTTTTCGGATTATTGCGGGGAGATATGGCCAAAGCCATGTGGGAGATGTTGTGCAAAAACGCGAAAGACTTTTCACTGACCTATTCCAATATCGTGCACCTCGATGAAGAATACAGCACCTGTGAATGGGTGGCCAGCTATACTTTTTCAAAGACCGGGCGCCGGGTGGTCAATAAAATAAAAGCGCATATGCGATTTGCCGACGGAAAGATCGTCGAGCACAGCGATGCATTCAGTTTACATCAGTGGAGCAAACAGGCATTGGGATTGAGCGGGGTTCTTTTTGGCTGGAATTCCTTTTTTCAGAATAAGATCAAGAATGGGGCGAAGAAGAATCTTTTAAAATTCATTGAGTATAAAGCCAATTAAGAATTCTTTCGAGGCTGACAACTTTTTGTTCCGGGATGCAATATTATGACCAGTAGTAGTTGCAAATGAAATAAACTGTTTGTATATTTCAAAAATCATTATTCATCATCCCGGTGAGCCGGTAAAAAACATCAAACATGGATACATCATTTTTAAAAGAGATCAACTGGATGGCGGTACTGGTTGCCGGTGTCGCTTACTTCGCCCTCGGCGCCGTATGGTATTCCAAATTATTGTTTTCAAAAAAATGGATCGCCTATACCAAGGTTGACGTCAATGATCCCAATGCGAAGAAGGGAATGGCAGTGATGATGTTGGGATCGCTGGTGATGATGATCCTTACGGCCGCTGCCCTGGCCATTATCGTGAACCGGCTTGAGCTGCTGAACTGCTGGCTCACCGGCGTTAAATTGGGCAGCCTCACCGGTTTATTTTTCGGCACAACCGCCATTTCCATTTCATATTTATATGAAAAAAGGCCGGTCGGCTTATATTTTATCAACTGCGGCTATACGCTTGTAGGAAATATCATTGCCGCCATAATTGTTTGTTGCTGGCAGTAAGACTGTTTGGTGTTTAGTTGTTTGTTGTTTAGGGTTTTCTGAACGACTAAACCAACCTTATTCAACCTTTGTAACTTTAACCATATTCGTAGGCAGGTGCAGGTCAACCGGCGTACTGCCTGTATTTACCACCACATCACCGGTTACGAGGAATCCCCTTTCTTTTAATATCCCGATCTGGTCAAAAATAATATCATCCAGGCTTTCCTCCTCCGCGTAATAGAACGCCCGTACGCCCCAGCTGAGACTTAACTGGCTGATGAGTGAACGTTCCTTGCTGAAAATATACAGGGGTGCGTTGGGGCGGTAACTGCTCAGCATAAATGCCGTGTACCCGCTTTGCGTCATTCCTATGAGGGCCCGGGCATCCGTGTCCTGGGCCAGTTTGCAGGCGCTGTAACAAATGGCGTCGCTCAAAAAAGAAGGGGAGTGGGGTTGGGGCGCCAGGATATCATCCCGGTTGTAATCGTATACGGTCTTTTCCACTTCCAGGATGATCTTGCTCATGGTCTCAACTACCAGCACCGGGTAATCGCCCATGGCGGTCTCACCGCTCAGCATCACGGCATCGGCGCCTTCCAGTACGGCGTTGGCCACATCCGTGACCTCGCTGCGGTTGGGCTTGGTGCGTTCCATCATGCTCTCCATCATTTGCGTGGCCACGATGACCGGTTTGGCACGGTGCATGCTTTTACGGATCAGTTCCTTCTGCAGGATGGGCACCTGTTCGATGGGCAGTTCCACGCCCAGGTCGCCACGGGCCACCATAATGCCATCGCTCTCCACGATGATGTCCCGGATATTCTTCAGGGCCTCGGGCATCTCAATTTTCGCGATCACTTTTATCTTGCTTTCCTTTGCTTTGATCCTTTTTTTCAGTTCAATGATATCGATCGCCTTACGTACGAAGGAAAGCGCCACCCAGTCGAGGTTGTAGTCAATGATGAAGTCAAGATCGGCAATGTCTTTTTCCGTCAGGGAGGGCATGGTTAAAACGGAATCCGGGAGGTTCACCCCTTTTTTGGGAAGTAATGTACCGCCAAGGGTTACACGCACCTGCACTTCGTTGTCGTTTAGGATCCTGCTCACCGCGACTTCCATTTTGCCGTCATCGAGGAATATGCGTTCACCCACCTGCACGTCTTTGGCGAGGTGGGGGTAGGATACATATACTTTTGATGCGGTACCAATGATCTTTTCCGTGGTAAAGATGATCTCCGCTCCATCCTTCAGCACGATCTGTCCACCTTCCAGTTCCCCCACTCTCAGTTTAGGACCCTGTAGGTCGGCCAGGATCGCGATATTCACCGGTTCCGTTTTATTGATCTGCCGGATGAAATCGATCACCTTCGCTTTATCGTCGTAGGTGCCGTGTGAAAAATTAAGCCGGAAAACATTTACGCCCGCCTTCACGAGCGCTAGCAGTTTTTCATAGGTGTCGCAGGCGGGGCCCACGGTGGCAACGATCTTCGTCCGCTTTTGCGAGTGGGCGATACCCGTTTCCTTGTCCATGGCTTCGTGGAGGTATTTGCTGATGTGTTTGCTCATTATTGGGTTTTCATTTTTCTGTTTTTGGTTTTCTGTTGTGAAGCGTTATTAGAATTGCAGTTTACAGCCTGATCTGGAAGAACAGAAAACATAAAACTGCAAACCCTAAACCTAGCTCGCCAGTATCTTCACGATCTTCAGCCATTCGTCACTGATGCGTTGTTTTTTCTTAACCGCTTCATTCAACGGCGTATAATACATCCTGTTATTGACGATTCCTACAAAGACATTGTGTCTTCCTTCTGCCAGGCATTCCACGGCATGATATCCCATGCGGCTGGCAATGAGCCGGTCCATACAACTGGGTGCACCACCCCGCTGAATATGTCCCAGGATGCAAACCCTTATTTCGAGCAGGGGTAAACGCTCACTGATCATTTTCGCCACTTCATCGGCTCCGCCGAATTCTTCGCCTTCGGCAACGACAATGATGTTGACGAGTTTATGCCGCCTTTCTTTTTCGGCGAGTTGGCTTACAATCTCATCGATCTGTGTTTTTCTTTCGGGGATGAGGATATTTTCCGCGCCGGTGGCAATCCCGCTGTGCAGGGCGATATAGCCCGCGTCACGGCCCATCACTTCAATGATGAATAGGCGGTCGTGCGCTTCGGCAGTATCCCTGATCTTGTCGATCGCTTCAACAGCGGTATTCACGGCGGTATCAAACCCGATCGTAAAGTCGGTTCCCGCGATATCCTTGTCGATCGTTCCGGGCAAACCGATACAGGGAATATCGTATTCGCTGCTGAAGATCTGAGCGCCCCTGAAACTGCCATCGCCGCCGATGATCACCAGCCCGTTGATGCCGTGTTTTTTTAAATTTTCATAGGCCTGCCTGCGCCCTTCGGGGTCATAAAATTCCTTGCAGCGGGAGGTCTTTAAAATGGTACCGCCCCGTTGGATGATATTGGCCACGCTTCTGCTTTCCATTCGTATGATGTCATCTTCCACCATGCCGCTGAAGCCCCGCATGATGCCATAGGCTTCCATCCCATTGTACACGGCCGTGCGCACCACGGCACGGATGCAGGCATTCATACCCGGACTGTCTCCACCCGAGCTTAACACCCCGATCTTTGTAACTTTTTTTTCCATCATTTAAAGATAATATAATGCGGTGAATTCTTTGTCGTGTCAAAAATACACATTAAAGTCCAAACTTCCGTTATTTTTGGCCGGGTTTCCTGTTCCCGATAACGGGTGTATGAAATGGGTTTTACAGGCATCACATCCTTTCCGGAACGTGTATGCCTAACAGTTGCATAGCGCCGCTGATCACGTGAGCGGTATGGATGGCCAGTTTTAATCTCAGTTGTCTCTTTGCTTCCGTTTCGGCATTGACGATAGAGTGTTCCGTATAAAATGAATTGAACGATTTGGCGAGGTTAAAAGCATAATTCGCGATCACCGAGGGATTCAGTTCAAGGCCAGCCTGTTCAATCGCAGCGGGGTATTGCTCCAGCAGTACCAGTAATTCTCTTTCGAGTTTTAATAAGTTAATGGTTGTGGGTTGATGGTTCATGGGTTCTGAACCATGAACGATTGGCCATGAACCATTATCTATGGCCTTCCTCAGAATACTTTTGATCCTCGCATAAGTGTATTGTACGAATGGCCCAGTGAAGCCATGAAAATCGATACTTTCCGCTGGGTCGAATACCATGGTCTTTTTGGGATCCACCCGCAGCAAATAAAATTTCATGGCGCCAAGGCCGATGGTTTCGTACAGTTCATTCAATTCATCCCCTGTAAAATCCTTTACCTTGCCCAGTTCTTCGGTATGCTGTTTTGAAGTGGCCACCATTTCATCTACCAG
>JAYWAZ010000012.1:0-20023 GCA_043781975.1 Bacteroidota bacterium | reverse complement strand
GAGGCAAGTTCCGCATTGGCTTTGTTGAAGTCTTCATTTAAAACCTGCTGTTGATAAAGAATTGCCGCATCAGTGATAACAGAGGGGTCTGTTAGTACAACATGAATAACAACCGGAACATACAATTTCCCGGATCCACGCTGATTCATCGTTTCACGCCCCTTATAGTTTTTTATCTTTGTTTCCAGGTCATCCAGGTATATAGCCCTGTTGGGATCATTTTTAAGCTCATCTGCCAGAATTTCGGCCGAAGCACAGGTATGCTGGCTGTTGATCGCCATCTGTGTTTCGTAACTAAGGGCGGCAGGTGAATTAACTTTTTTGCAGCTTGTACCAAAGATCAAAGAGACTGAAATGATAATCAGGATTTTTTTCATTTATTCATTTTTAGTTTTATTATCAAATGAGATGTTATTTTGTGATACTGGCTTCTACATGTGTTATTATTTTTGAAACGGTTTTATCATGCAGTAAATTTGTGTAGCTTATCCTGAACCAATTGTTTTTTACTTTTTCATTTTCCTTTAAACTACCATCTCCCTCCGTGTGGTAAAAAATATAGGGCGCAGTATTGCTGCGTTGTGGGTTAAAGAGGTAGGGCTTATTTTTCCTGTCGGTGAACCAAAGTTGCCAGTTGCCGGATATTTTTTTGATGCCTTTGAAAACCAGCTCCGCCTTTATTATTTTCTGGGCCTGCACATCAACATTCAAAGTAATAAGCAGCAAGGCTATCGCAAGCATTCTATTGGCCATGCTGTAAATATGCAACAGGAGAAGAGGGTATACAAGGGGGATTGTATATGTATGCAGGTTGAGTGTATAGGTATGTAAGCAGTAGGCGGTTTGCAGTTGACAGTTAGCTCTTCCTCAACCACTTTTCAAAGCGCTGCAGAAAAGCGTCTTTGCGGTTGGCTGATACGGGCAGGGTAGCATTGTTTTCCATTACCAGCTCGCCGCCGCGGCCGCGGATGTATTCTTTGATGTATTGGAGGCGCACGATGTACTGATCATGTATGCGGTGGAACGCTTCTTCGGACAATAGCTTTTCAAACTCGCCCAATTGCCGGGTCACTAAAATAGTGCCGCCATCCTTTGTGAAGAATTTTGTGTAATTGCCATTGCTTTGGCAGTACAGGATATCGGAGGCATGAATAAAGCGCAAACCATTTTGAGTAGGCAAGGCAATTTTACTATTATTGGCCGTGATATTATTTGTTTGCAGCAGGCTGAACAAATGCCGGTTGATGGTTGCATTCTCTATTTTTTGTATGGCAGTGCTGGTGACCCTGATGAATTTTTCAACCACTACGGGCTTGGTAAGGTAGCCCACTGCATTTACCTCAAATGCATTTACGGCATAATGACCGTGGGCGGTAATGAAGATCACTTCAAAATTGATAGGCTCTAATTTTTGCAATACTTCAAAGCCGCTAAGTCCCGGCATTTCCACATCCATGAACACCAGTTGGGGCTGCAGTTCACCGATCAATAACAAGGCTTCGCCGGCATCATTGCTCTCTCCTGCAATTTGAACCGTGGGGAAATGCTTTTGCAATAATTCCTTTACGTATAAGGTATTATTGGGTTCATCATCCAACAGGAAGGCTTTTATCATGGCAGTCGAATTATTTTAGCAGTAAGGACATGGTAAGTTGTACCAGCGTGCCCTTTAAATTTACTCCAACAGTCCTTAAATTAACGATCCTGGTCTCAATATCATACAATTTACTTCTACGGGCCGTATTTTCCATGCCAATGCCCGTACCCTTTGTATCATGGTTCTCTTTTTCAATGCCATTTCCGTTATCCTGCACTTCTGCGATAAGGGCGTTGTTTTTTTGGTAAAACCTTATCTGTACCAATCCCTGCCTGTTCCTCAATGGCGCTACCCCGTGTTTTACCGCATTTTCGATATAGGGTTGTAATAGCATGGAGGGGATCAGCAGCTGGGCAGGGTGGAGCGATTTGTCAATTTCAATGGTATAATTAAGCTTATCGGGAAATCGCAGTTTTTCGAGTGAAAGATAATTTTCGAGAAAATGAATTTCCTGCTGCAGGCTTATCTGTTGCAGGGATGATTGTTCCAGTGCGGCGTGCAGGAGGGCAGCAAAGTTGTCGAGGTATTTTTCGGCCTCCGCATGTTTTTGCTGGTGGCTAAGTAATTTGATGGAGTTAAGACAATTGAAAATAAAATGAGGGTTGATCTGTGATTTCAATGCCTGTAGTTCCAGTTCGGTGAGTTTTTTCTGGTTAAGCATTGCCTGCAGGGAAACCTCTCGTTTCACCATTTCCCTTTTTCGGAGGAACCCTATTATTAAACCACCCGAGACCAGGGTGATGAGCAACCAGAACCATATTGCTTTCCAGAAAGGAGTGGAGATGGTAAAGGAGATCACCAATGGTTTTGTGCCGGCATTCCCGTTTACATCTACCGCCCTTATATATATTGTATAGGAACCGCTGTTCAGTTGCAGGTTTAAAGTATTGGCATCCAGTTTTTGCCAGTCGTTGTTATTGATGCGGTATTGAAAATAATTGAAATGCCCGCCCAGTTCTATCCCGGCAAAATGTAATTCTATATTATTCTGATCGTATTTTAACCGGTACTTATCACTGATCACCGTGTCGTTGTTATTGATAACAACGCCCGTTAGTCGCACCGGGATGTCGAACCTTGTTATATTAATATTGGCGGGTATGGCACAGATGCCATTGCCCGTAGCGCAGTAAATGGTATCCTTATTGTACAGCATTTCATTGATGATATTACTGGGCAGACCGTCGTTAATGGTAAGATTCTGATAGGTAAAATCATCGGGGGAGTCCATATACCTGATCACGCCGATGCCACTATTGGAGCCTACCCATATTTCGCCCGGCCTTCCGGCCGTAATGCATTTTATGTTGTTACTGATAATGCCTTCTTTTACAGAAAATATTTTAAATAAACTATCATTTCGCAAAACAAATAAACCACTACTGGCAGTGCCTACCCATACATGAATATCCGGGGAACTGCAAATGGAAGTGATTCTTTCCCCCAGCATGGGATGCCTTTTAGACAGTGAATCATCCGTTCTTTTATTATAATCGAATTTGTACAGTCCATCGGTACTCCCGTGGTAAATCTGTTCACCCTTTGTTATGGCTATGCAGGTAGTCCTTTTCATAAAACTCGGTAACACAGTCATCATCCCGGTATGTGTATTAATTATGCTTAACCTCCCATAATTGCCTTCTATGAGTAAAGAGTCGTTAAAAACCTCAGCCGTTTTTGAACTGCTGCGTAATCCGGTTGCATTTAATAAGAGATGGTTAAAATCCTGGTAATCGCCTCCTTCACTGAAAGAGAACACCTTGTTTTGTAAAATCAGTATTTTCCGCTGCCAGTTGGTATTATGATCAGAAGAAAGTTGGTGAGTTATAAAATATTTTCCGTTTGTTTCAATAATTTGCCCGTTAAAATTACCGGCAAGCAAAGTCCCGTCGGGCCTCCTGGCAATGCTTAAAAAATGGGTATTGGTAAAATTGTCCGGAACAGGAAAAATTTCGACCTGCTTTTTTTTATATAAGATCAACCCCTTATCAACAGTGCTTATCCATATATTTTCTTTGCTGTCGTTATATAAAGAATTGGGTGAATAATTTCCGCTGAGCTGAAACAAATGCCGGAAATTGTCCTTATCCAATACATGTACTATCCCGTTTTTACTGATAACATTAAAATAATTTGCAGTAAACCCCTGCCAGAAAACAGGTTCGCCAATAGAAACTGAATCCAGGCGAATGCGCAGCGGGCTTGTTTGAAAAGCCGTGTACACATAATATTTTCGGGCATCAGCATCACTGATAATAAACAAGCGGTTGTCTCTTACAAGGTAATGAAAGCTATTTGGGGAAGCGCAATTTTCCAAAGGCACAGTATCTATGATTTTACCGTTCTTTATTTGCAGGATCATTGGAGTGTAATGCCCTATATTGAAGGTTATAAAGCTACCGTCTTCATTTTTTTGAATTAAGAAACCTGTGCTAAAGCCAGGTTTATCGAGTTTTATATTTGTCAATATCCCATGCTGAAATAACCAGGACCCGTTTTCATTATAGTACATTACGCCTCCTTCGGTCAATGGTAAAATATTCATGATAGTGGTACCTTTCACTTTAGCCAGGCTGGTATCTTCTTTCGAATTAATGAACCTATTCCTTACCTCATCAAAATATGCCGGGCTTTGTTTAAAACAGTTAACCCAAATACGGCCATTATTTTCCTTTACTACATCCAAAACATCATCGTCGGGCAATCCATCCCTTGTGGTAAATATTTGAAAGTGTTTACCATCAAACCGTGCAATACCCGCATCGGTAGCTACCCATAAAAACCCTTTATTGTCCTCTACACTGGTATAAATATGATTGCTTGGCAAACCATCGGCAACGGTAAATGAACGGAAAAGGCTATAGCCGCCGTTTTGGGCAACGGCAGTTAAGTGTATAGTAATGACAGTCAGCGAAAAGATAAGCAGTCGGTAACGCATATACTAATATAATGCAAAAGAACGGATAGTAGAAACTGGATGCTGGATACTGGATACTGGATAGGTCTCTGATCATCGAAAAGCTTTTCAATGCTTGGGCTGTTATCCAGCATCCAGTTTCCAGTATCCGGTACCGTCGATCATCCCCCCATCACTTTCTCCCACAATTCAGGTATCCTTTTTACCCATACTAACTCCCTTGATTTTACTTTTGCTTCCAGTATTGGCGAGCCCAAATAGGCTTTACCACCCTCAACATCTCCGCCAACTCCACTTTGTCCGTAGATTACTGCATTTTCTCCAATGGTCAGCGTTTTGCTTACGCCCACCTGTCCCCATAAAGTAACCCCGTCCTTTAAGGTAACCACCCCCGCAATGCCCACCTGGGCTGCCATGAGACAGTTCTTACCAATAACGGTGTCGTGGCCGATGTGGATCATATTGTCCATCTTGGTGCCCTTGCCAATGATGGTATCGTGGCTTACGCCCCGGTCGATGGTGCATCCGGCGCCGATTTCCACATGGTCTTCGATTATCACCCGCCCGCAATCGGGCATTTTCTTATACCAGAACTCCCGGTCTTTTTTGGTATTATAATAAAAGGCGTTGCTGCCGATGACCGTGCCACTTTGAATGATCACATGATCGCCAATGATGCAATGGTCCATGATGGAAACATTGGGGTGAATGATACAGTGCTTCCCAATGCTAACATGATTACCGATGAATGTATTGGGATACACAAATGTGCCTTCGCCGATGACCGCCGAATCACTTCTGTTTTTTGAGCAGGGTTCAAAGGGGCGGAAATGTTCAACGATCCTGCAATAGGCTTCAAAAGGATTGTCAACAATGAGTAATGCTTTTCCTTCGGGAACGGTTGCTTCTTTATTGATGATGATGAAAGTTGCGGTGCTGTTGATACACTTGTCGTAATATTTCGGATGATCAACAAAGACCAGGTCGCCCTTTTCAACTTTGTGAATTTCATTGATGCCTGTCGCATCGCTTTTGTTGTTGCCAACTATTTTTGCGTTGATAAATTCAGCTATCCATTGTATGGAAACCGGTGAAGGGAATTGCATAAACTTAAATTTCAGCAAAGGTAGGCTGCTTTGCTTTTATTTCACTTTTACCCCAAAAAGGGATAAATAAGGCTAAATCGCCTGTGAGGGCGAACTTATTTTAAAAATTATTTTTTTAGCAAATGGGATAAAAATGAACTCCTGGATAAACTATTCATCAGCTTTTAGTATCAAAAAAAATCAAGAATACAATACCCCCATCAAAATTTCAATCCCTGGAAAGCATAGTAAAATCAATACTTTCAGCGTGCATAGAAGATAAGATATGATAAAAAATAAAAGCTGAATCTAATAATGGCATCATCGTTAATCTGTGTAAATCATAAAAATCAGCGATCCCTTATCCACAGTCTTAAAAAAAATGTTAATAAAAAAGAATGGAAATATTTTTCTGTTAGGAAAAATTATTTTTAATATTGTGTAGGGAATCTTGGTTCCCGGTACTTACTAACCCATCTATATAGCAAAGCCCGGCGATAAAAAGTCGGGCTTTATTTTTTTTCTCCTGCACCATTTTTAATTTTAGAAACGTCGTCACATGAAAATCTACCATGTTGAAAAAAATGAATTTATCATCAGCACCGATAAATCAAAACTGGATATCGCGGTGGTCCATCATTATTTATGCAATGAAAGTTACTGGGCAAAAAATATTCCTTTAGGCATTGTAAAAAAAAGTATAAAGGGATCGGTTTGCTTTGGGTTGTATCATCATGAGGAGCAGATCGGTTTCGCCAGGGTAATAACGGATAGGGCTACCTTTGGCTACCTGGCGGACGTTTTTATACTGGAAAATTATCGTGGCCGCAGCCTGGGAAAATGGCTGATGGAAGTATTGATGGGTCATCCCAGGCTACAGGGTTTTCGCCGCTGGATGCTGGCCACCCGGGACGCCCATGGATTGTATGCGTCCTTCGGTTTTAAGCCCCTGGATAAACCGGAAAGATTCATGCGGTTGAGCCCCTTTGATGAATACCGGGTAGAGGCTTCAAGCCATACGCATCAAGGGGGGGATGCTTAAGGCGAAGACTTATTCAAATAACAGACGCTTTTTCTGATTTGTATACTTCTCCCTTGAAGCTGGCGTCTTGCAGCTAATTTTCAACCCCATTCCCAATCAGGGATTATCGTCTGCACCGATAGGCTGGAATCCGTTAACTTGCAGAAAAATAAAAATATTCTCATGCTTAAGTCAATGACAGGTTTTGGAAGGGCAGAACAAACGGTTAATGAAAAAACATTTTTGGTGGAGATAAAGGCGCTCAATGGAAAACAGTTTGAGTTACAGCTGAAGCTGCCGCCTTTATTGAGGCCATATGAATTCGAGATACGGAATACCTTACAGGAACATTTGATCCGCGGAACCATTGATTGCACGGTCAACATAAAACAAAACGGCACGTCAAAGCCGGTAAATATAAATACCGACCTCATTAAAGCCTATTACCAGCAGATAGAAAAACTGGCAGGCGAACTGAATATTGATACGAACTCGGTTTTAAGTGCCCTGCTCCGGCTTCCCGAAGTGGTGACGCCCACCAACGACATTTTAAGCGAACCCGATTTTGGGGAATTCAGTAAAGTGTTACTGGCGGCCTTAAATGACCTTAACGGGCACCGTGCAGAAGAAGGCGCCGTTTTGGAAAAGGACCTCATCAAACGCATCACCAATATCAATGAGCAGGAAGCCGCCATTTTAAAACTGGAACCCAACCGGCAGAAAAGAATTAAAGACGAGATCAACCAGTTACTGGAAAAACACGTGGGCAAGGAAAATATCGATAACAACCGGATGGAACAGGAACTCATCTATTACATGGAAAAGATCGATATCCATGAAGAACAGATCCGCCTGCGCCAGCATTGCGAATACTTTCAATCCATTTTAAATGAGCCCGAAGGTGGCAAAGGAAAGAAGCTGTCGTTTATTTTGCAGGAAATTGGACGTGAGATCAATACCACGGGCAGCAAAGCCTATGACGCCGATATTCAGAAATGCGTAGTGAAGATGAAAGATGAACTGGAAAAGGCCAAGGAGCAGGTGTTGAATGCCTTGTAAAAAATTAAAAAAAATAAGCAACAGGTAAAAGGCAATGAGCAATAATGGCCCCCATAAACTAAGCAGGAGAAAAACGAATTCAAATAAATCGCGGTGTTTATTTTTTCTCTTTTCGCATTGCCCATTGCCCATTGCCCATTACCTATTGCCAGTTGCCTGCTGCTTATTGCTTGCTTCCTGCGCACAACTGGATGTCTTTGAAAAAAACACGGCCATTCCGAACTATGAGTGGAGGAATGATTTTATGGCCAACGGCAGTTTTGCGATAAAAGACAGCGCCTCATCCTTCAATATTTATCTTGTGCTGCGTCATACCGATGCCTATCAGTATAATAATATCTGGCTGAATATCGGTATGCAAACCCCAAGCGATAGTATGACCTATCAAAAAGTGAATATTCCGCTGGGCAACGACGCCAATGGCTGGGCGGGAACCGGGATGAATGATATCTGGGAGTTAAGGGTAAAACTGAACGGGGAAGCCAGGCACTTTAAGAAGACAGGGACCTATTATTTCAGTATCGGCCAGATCATGCGTGATAACCCGCTTCCGCATATTATGAGCGCCGGCCTCCGGATTGAAAAGATCAGCGGGGATTAATAAATTTTAACAAAAGGGGCTATTTCAAATCTGGAAACTGCTCGTTTTAACGAAACAATTCTTTATTTTGCATATTATGAAGATTCGATCTCTTTTTATTTTATTATTTGCACTACCCTGCATACAGGCTACTGCACAGCGTTTTGATTATGTACAGCAGGGAGATTTTGGTATCACGGCCGGGGTGGCACATTACTTTGGAGACCTGAATACAAGGGCGGCGATCAACCGGCCAAAACCAGCGCTGGGCATTTATTTCCGCAAACAGTTCGGTAATTATGTGGGATTGCGGATCAGCGCCCATTATGCGCAACTGGGCTACAGCGATATTTACAGTAAGAACGATTATCAAAAAACAAGGAACCTCAGTTTCAATACCAATATCTGGGAACTGGCCCTGCAGGGTGATTTTAATTTCTTTAAATTTTATCCCGGTGACCCCGAATACATCTTTACACCCTATATAACTCTGGGCGTTGGTGTATTCACCTATGACCCCTATGCCTACCTGGATGGAAAAAAAGAATTCCTGCGCCCACTTGGTACCGAAGGACAGAATATCGGCTATCAGGGAAGAAAACCTTACAGTACCATGGCATTGTGCATTCCCTTAGGTGCAGGGGTTAAATATAACCTCAATGAGAAAATGAACTTATCCTTCGAGATATCACAAAGATTTACCAACACCGATTATATTGACGATGTAAGTACAACTTATATTGGTGCAGGCAGGTTCGCCACCCTTCCCAACGGTACGCCATCCACCGCGGGGTTATTACAGGACCGCTCTTATGAGATCACTCCTGCTAAATTACTGGGAGTAGAAGGAAGGCAGCGGGGCTGGAGCAAACAAAAAGACCAGTACATTATTGCCGAGATCGGTCTATCCATGAATATTGGCACTTACAGGTGCCCCAGCGCTAATTGATAACCGGTACCCGGGTATGGCATATTTAACTTAATTTTATTGCAGGTTTATGTAATTGGTGATTTTTAATCATCATCTTGATACACCAAAAATTTGAGTTATGAAAACTTCTTTAGTTTTTTGCAGCCTGATCTTCCTTATTTCTACTGTCAATGCCCAGTTCATTCCCACTCCCAGCATGCAAAGTGATTTTAAAGAGATCGCCAAATTCAGTGGCAGGCAAAATGGCTATGAGGCGGTACAGACCTATTCTTCGGGCAATATAAAAGGCTCTCAATTTTTTTTCCAGGGATTTACAGACGGTTCCGTTACCACCACCAATAACGAGGTGCTTAAGGGGATCTACCAGTTCCTGTTTGATAAGGTAAGACAAGAATTCTTTATCATCAGCAAATCTGATAAACGTGATCCCCCCGAAGTCCTTTTGGCAGAAAAATCACAGGTAAAATCCTTTACATTACTTACCGACAGGGATCATCTGTTTGTTCCTGCCCGTACTTATGACCCGGCAAACACGGTCGACTTTTATGAGGTGCTTGAGAAAGATGATTCCGGCTATACCCTGTTGAAGTCTATCAAAACCACCTTCGTAAAATTTGATAACAGGGACATTGAAAAGATCAAGCGGGGTGACTTTTACGATGAATTCGTTGATAAGATCACGTATTACATCTCCTATAAATCTTCAAAACCCCAGTCGATCAGCCTTAAAAAGAGGAACATGATAAACGCTTTTCCAGAAGCTAAAAAGGCTGCCGTACAAAGCTTCCAGGAGGATCATTCCCAGGATGATGCCAATGAACAGTATTTGATCAACCTGGTGCAAGCGGTCAATAAATAACAGGTAGTCATTTACGCGTCCGTTTTTTTATGCCCGGCTTTTATACGGGAAAACTTATTTTTTTGCCCTTTCAAAAAATTATCTATATTTACAGTCCCCCCAATTAAACAAAGGCGTTTCTGACCGCTTGTTTCCCAACCAAAGAATAACAAAGGCACAAATCCTCTTCATTCTGTGATGAGACCATAGTTTTTTCAGTTTAAACAACTAAACTATGGCGTTCATTCGCAACTGCTTTGTTATTGCGGTCCTGGCTTTGGGCGTACGCTGCGCAAAGGCCCAGACTGTATACTATCCGGCACGCTCGTCCCAATTACTGAAAGCAACTGCGGTTGACATGGCCATGCTATTACAAAGTGCCATACCGGGCAGTGCCTTTAACATCCTCGAATATACTCAGGTACCCGCTACCGGTATCATCCTGGTATATGATTCCATTGTCACTGGCAACGGCTCCTGTAAAGTGGAAAGCAATGGAACGAACCATATTACATTCAGATCGGCACAGGACAACGGATTGAATTATGGCGTATATCAATACCTGGAACAAAGGGGATTTCATTTTTACCTGCCGGGTGCTATCTGGGAGATCATTCCCACACTGGTATCTCCGTATAAATTGACTGATACTACATTTACAGTCCATTTCAAATACCAGGGCTGGTTCATCAGCGGCGGGCAAAACCGATGGGTCATGGACAATAACGCGAACTATAACTGGGATACCTATTACGGAGAGAACGGCCATAACTGGGCATTGTACCAGCGCCGTAACGGGATGACAGGAGGGTACCGTTTTACAGGCCACCGGGGCGATATCATGACCGGCGCCTACCTGGATATGTTAAAAAATAATCCCTGCTATATTGCCTGTAATGACGGATTGCGCGTAGCGGATAACCACGCTGTTCCGGATATAAATAATCAGGCTGCCATGCAGCTGTGGAGCGGGACTATCGAAAAGCAGTACACGCAGTTTAGGAATACGATACACGGAAATGTTGGCTTATACGCCGATTATTACCGCAACTTCAATTACTACTACGGAAATATCGGCATAGAAGTGCCCGATGGCGCGGCATGGGGAAATTCAAAAGACAATACTGGTTGCAGCAACATGGATTACCCGGCTGAAAGCGACCAGCATATTATGCTCGCCAATTTCACTGCTCAGTCATTGAAAACACTTTATCCCGAAAAACAGTTTCAATTATATGCTTATTCCAGTCATGCCAATACGCCTACTGCCACGATCTCTATCGATAACAATATTGATGTACAGGTGATCTCCACCGCGTTTCAAAATGAATCCAGCGCGAAAGGACTGCTCAACCGCTGGTATAATAAGACCGCTTCGGTTTCTGAATATCATTACCTGAATATCCCCCAATGGGGTGGCGAAACACCGATGTTTTACCTGGATGATCTGAAATCAACCCTGCAACGTGTGAAAGAAAAGAATAGCCAGGGGATCGTATGGGAGGCCTCGCCGGCGAAATTTGCCAGCCTTCCCTTTTTACTGGCCGCAAATACCGATCTGAAAAACAATACACCGGTTGACAGTACCCTGCAGCATTTTTGCAATGCGTTGTTTGCAGGAGCGGCCAACAGCATTTTTAAATTATTACAATTATGGAGTGATGACAGGACCATTTCAACTGGTGAATTTATCCAAGATAACAAATACAAACTTCCCGTTTACCTGCAACTGGTCAATGAGGCCGGCCTGCAAACAAAAAATGCGTCGCCTGTTGTAAAGGAAAGGATCAGGGAATTAAAAGCGTATATGCATTACATGCTGTTGTATTACGACTGGCTTTTTGACCAGCGGAGCCATGCGGCGAAAACCGATAAGGCTGCAGCACTTTGTCTTTACCTTGCCGGGATCAACAAACTGCAACTGGTGAACAGTTATTTCCTTATTGCGGATATCACCAGCCGTTATTCCAAAACCGACCCTTTTTATGTGAACTATAATGTCATTAACGGAGGGGCTTATCAAAACGGAAATTTACCCCTGGTCACTCCCGCGGAAATGGATGCCGATTTTCAGCAGGATCTTGGCAGCCTGCAACCGCTTCAATCCTTTATAACGGAAACAGCCGCCTTTACCAGGGAACAGTTTGCCAATGGCAACATCCTCCCGGTAAAGGAGATCAGTGTGAAACTCACTTATACTAACGGCTCTGACTATCCTAACCGGAGTGAGTTTTACATAGATGCCCCGGCAGCAGGGAATTTCAGTATTCAGTACACACCGCATTTCAATATGCCTGACAAGGGTCATATCAACTTCACGCTGGAGGCTGTAAACAAAGCCTTAATGGTGATCAGAGATTTTACGATTGACCAGAACGCCGGACCGGGGTCGTTGACGATCCCATTACCCGCATCCGGCACTTATAAACTTTCTGTCGTCTCCAAATATAAATCCGCGGTAGACCTGATCATTTCTACGAACGGAAATTCTTTTTACAAGAAGGGCGCATTCCTGGGTAATAAAACGGAAAATTACAGGTCCGACCTTCATAGCTTCCCGGGTTATTTTTATGTGCCCGGCGGCGCAGGCAAGATCTATTTTAGTATCAATAATTCCAATCCGGGCGGCAGCAGCTATGCTTCCCCGGCAGATATAAGCAAGGCCTTTGTTATAAAAGACAATAATGGCAATACGCAATTGCCACGTCTTGTAACCCCCAACGATTCAGCGTTTTTTTACATCGAAGTACCGCCCGGAACTGCTGATGCATTCTGGCAGGTTAGTAAAATGGAGCAGTACAATCTCTGCTTCACCAACATCAGTAACCTGCTCTGGTATGCCGAAAGGCAACCTTGTGTTAATAACGGTATTACCGTTTCAGCGGTGAATAAAAAAGGGACCTGCATTACCCGGTTAACAGCGGCTTCCTATGGGACTAACAATAAATGGACGGTAAATGATATGGGTAAGCTGTACACCTTTATCGACCAACCCGCAGTTGAATTACCCGATATGCTTTCATCCAACGCCGTAATAACATTGACCGGTGGCGGTTACTGCACAGTCATTAAGCGCATCGGGGATGATATGAATTATATTAAAACTAAAGAAGCCTGTGTCAGCGGCTCTCCATTGCCAGTGGTATTCCTGAAACCAGTATTGTATCCCAATCCATCCAATGGCATTTACAATTGTTTGCAGAATGGGGAAGCGCTTACCGCAGACGAGATCAGTATCACTACGGCACAGGGCGTAAGGGTGGCCGGATTTAAAAACGCCAGACAATTCAACATAAGCCAACTTGCAGCTGGAGTATATTGGTACCGGTTAGTAAGTAAGGGTGAAATATATTCGGGTAAACTGGTAAAGTTCTGATGCTTTCCCCCGATCCAAGCAATTTCTTGCACGCATTTATTCAGGCAATGATCGATCCGTAAATCTTCTGGATAATCCAGGATGATCATATCATAGAGTAAAAAGATAAAGGAAAATTTTGACGATCTATTTAAAGTGACGTCAAACATTGAAAGTTCAAATCAATTGGCCATGGATTGTAAGGAAACCCCATATGGCGTAAGATTTCCGTTAAATCATGTATTCCGGCCAAATTTTATTACTTTTGCAGCCCAAAGTCACGCTTAGAGCGTGACTACTCATTTTTAGTGTTTTATGAGCCTGAAGGATAAAATAGATATGCAGCGTTTGCCAAGCCATATTGCCATCATAATGGACGGCAACGGCAGGTGGGCCAAAGAGAAGGGGGAAGATCGTCTTTTTGGGCATTTACACGGCGTTGAAAGTGTGCGGGATATTGTTGAAGGATGTGCAGAATTGGGCATACAATACCTTACTCTCTATGCCTTCAGTACCGAAAACTGGGAAAGACCCCCGTATGAAGTTTCGGGGTTGATGGAATTACTGGTAGACACTATCCATAAGGAGGTTGCCACGCTCAATAAGAACAATATTCGCCTTCATATGATCGGGGATATGGAAATGCTTCCTGAGGAGGCAAGGAAGGAATTGAAGGAAGCATTAAATGAAACGGCTGTTAATACGGGCCTCAATCTTATCATGGCATTGAGTTACAGCAGCCATTGGGAAATAGCCGATGCCGTTAAACAAATAGCACGATCGGTAAAAGCGGGTGTTCTGCAGCCTGAAAATATCACGCAGGAAATTTTGCAGGAGCATTTGGCCACTGCCGCATTTCCAGACCCGGAATTGATGATCCGGACCAGCGGGGAATTCCGGGTAAGCAACTTTTTGCTTTACCAGATTGCCTATACAGAGTTATATTTTACCCCTACGCTTTGGCCGGATTTCAGGAAAGAGAATTTATACGCGGCCATACTTGATTTTCAGGGCAGGGAACGAAGATTTGGAAAAACTGGAGAACAGATAAAAGAAATGCCTACAAACCTGTAGAGCGGTAAAAGTCCTTCTCCTTCAGGAGAAAGATTTAGGATGGGGTGGAAAAACAGGTGAGCAGCTTAAAAATCAGGAACCGGGGAGTGAATTGTGGTTAACAGGTAGCCTGATCCTACATAAAACCAGGGGCTTTATACTGATGGAGAATGATTTAGGATGAGGTTAACAAATATTTTTAATTATTGGGCTTAATTTGCCGCACGTTTAAAAACCAACTGATGCACGCGATTTACAAAAGGATTTTTTTTATTGTAACTTTTCTTATCGGCGGCCAGGCCATCATGGCCCAGGACACATCAGGCGTATCCGTTGACCCTGCCCTGCTGGAGATTTACAAATCAAAATTCCCCAAGGAATATACAATTGCAGGCATCACGGTTAGCGGAACAAAGGCATTCGATGCGAATCTCATCATTTCTATTTCAGGACTTTCTGTTGGAGATAAGGTACAGTTGCCGGGCACGGACGTATTTGCTAAAGCGATTTCCAAACTTTGGCGGCAAAATCTGATCGCCGGGATAGACATTTATTTTACCCGGCTGATCGACCGGAACCTCTATGTGGAACTGGCAATCACCGAAAGGCCCAGGCTGGCCGATTTTAAACTCGTCGGTATAAAAAAAGGCGAACGGGATGACTTGAACAGCAAGCTGGGACTTTCAAAGGACCGGGTAGTGACCGAGAACATGAAGCTGAGTGCCGTGGAAGTGATCAGTAAATTTTATTATGAAAAGGGTTACCGTAATGTAGACATCAGGGTTCAGGAGGAAAAATTACCCGCGTTGAACAATGCCATCTCCCTTACCTTTTTTATTAACAAGGGAAATAAAGTGCGGGTGAACTCGATAAATTTCAGCGGCAATAAGAGTATTTCGGAAATGAAGCTGAAGAAGCAAATGAAGGGAACCAAAGAAATGACGCGGGCAACTTTATATCCCATAAAAGTTAAGAGTCCGTATGGTGATACCACGCAAAGGATATCTTTCAAGGAATACATTCATGATATGGGGTTTTTGTCCATTTCAAAAACGAAAGAATACATCGATCCCTATTTCCGCTTTAAGTTTTTCAGTTCCGCAAAATTCAGCGATAAAAAATACGGCGAGGATAAGGAACATATCCTGGAATATTACAATTCACAGGGTTACCGCGACGCCACGATCGTTGGGGATACCACCATTTATGACCAGAATAGTAACCTGAACCTTTTTATGAAAGTGAATGAAGGATCAAAATATTATTTTGGCAATATCACCTGGAGGGGCAATACCAAATACAGCGATTCCATCCTTAACCTTTTTCTGGCGATCAATAAAGGCGAGATCTATAACCTGGAGTTGTTGAATAAGCGACTGGGAAAACAACTTTCAGCCGAAGGCGGGGATATCAGCAGCCTTTATATGGATGACGGTTATCTTTTCTTCAGGGTGGAACCGGTTGAAACGGCCGTTTACAATGATACCATCGATTATGAGATCAGGATGACGGAAGGGCCGCAGGCCGTGTATGGAAATATCACGATCTCGGGTAACGATAAGACCAAGGATTACGTGATACGCCGCGAACTGAGAACGATACCAGGCGAGCGTTTCAGCCGTGCGGATATCATCCGTACGCAAAGGGAACTGGGCCAGCTTGGATTCATTAACGCGGAAAAGATCGTTCCCAATGTGGTGCCGAATGCTGAGAACGGAACCGTGGATATCAACTGGGCCGTTGAAGAAAAATCGGCCGATCAGCTGGAGCTTTCTGCAGGCTTTGGCGGCGGCATTGGCTTAACGGGTACATTGGGTATCACTTTCAATAATTTCTCCATAAAGAATATCAGGAAAAAATCAACCTGGGACCCCCTGCCTTCCGGCGACGGGCAAAAACTGAGTGCCAGGGTGCAATCAAACGGCAAGGCATTCCGCTCTTATAATTTTTCCTTTACAGAACCCTGGCTGGGTGGTAAAAAACGCAACTCTTTCACCATTGGATACTCTAATACAAAATATGCCAATGCCTACGATGGCTTTGGACAGTATTGTAAATCATGCGGTGATACTTCTTATATCAAAACAAGCAGTATCAATGTGTCGCTGGGTAAACAGCTGAAATGGCCAGATGATTACTTCAACTTGATTTATTCTCTGAATATCCAGCGATATAAACTGGTGAATTATGCGAATATCTTCCAGGGATTAAGCAACGGAACTTCCACCAATATCAGTTTAAAGATAGCGTTGGTGCGTAATTCAGCAGGTCCCAATCCCATATTCCCTACCAGCGGCTCGAGTTTTATTTTAAGCGGACAATTCACCCTTCCTTATTCATTGCTGGGCATTAAACCGGGCACTCAGAATAAATACGCGTTGCCCGAGTTTCATAAATGGCGGTTTAACGGTGAATGGTATGTGCCGATCGGAAGGGCAAGGGGGGCGGATAAAAATAAACAGTTTATACTGAAAGCCGCCGCCAAATACGGATTTATCGGAAAGTATAGCAGTGACCTGAGTATTTCACCCTTTGAACGCTTTCAACTTGGCGATGCGGGCCTGAGCAATAACTTCGCCTTGCTGGGATATGATATCATTGCACACCGGGGTTATCCGGTTTATTCAAATTCAAATCCCAAGATCAACCCGGATGGTATTACACCAACAGAATTCTTTACTATTTTTAATAAATATACGCTGGAGTTGCGCTATCCTTTCAGTACCAGCGCCAGCAGCACTATTTACGGCCTCACTTTTTTTGAAGCGGCAAACGGGTGGTATGATTTCAAACACTATAATCCATTCCAGTTGCGTCGTTCAGCCGGTATCGGTATGCGGTTCTTCCTGCCCATGTTCGGCCTGCTTGGATTTGATTATGGCATAGGGTTTGACAGGTATAATGGCACCACCGGGATCAAGGGTGCTGCGAAATTCACCTTTATGCTGGGCCAGGAACCGGAATAAGCATTGTTCATTTGTTAAAATAAATATAATGAGAAAGATTTTTATCCTTGCTACCTGCTTTTCACTGCTTGCATTTGCAGGTACCGCACAACGTTATGCGGTCATCGACTCAAAATATATCCTGGAAAAATTACCGGAGTATAAAGAGGCGCAAAAAAAACTCGACCAGTTCAGTGAACAATGGCAGCAGGAGATAGATCAGAAACAGGCCGCGATGGATAAGATGTACAAAGACTATGAAGCCGAGCAGGTAATGCTCAGCGACCCGCTGAAAAAGAAAAGGGAAGACGAATTGTACAATAAGGAAAAGGAATTGCGCGACCTCCAGAAAAAACGCTTTGGCTTTGAAGGCGACCTCTTCAGAAAGCGGCAGGAGCTGATCAAGCCGATACAGGATAAGGTCTATAATGCCGTGCAAAAACTGGCCGTAGAAAAGCAATTTGACTTCATACTGGATAAAAGTGAAGGAATTACTGTTATCTTTGCCGACCCAAAACTGGACAGGAGCGAAGACGTATTAAGGAATATGGGTATTAAATAATATACAAAGGGGATGCCCTTGGCTGAATTCAATTAAAACAAACTACTAAACAAGTAAACATTAAAACAACAATGAAAAAGTTAATCGTAGCAGGTGTGATGGCGTTAGGAATCTTTAGTGCCTCAGCACAAACCAAGATCGGGTTTATTGATACTGATGAGTTAATCGGCGTTATGCCCGAAGCAGCAAAAGTGGATACTGAGCTCAAAGAGTTCCAGGCATCCCTGGGACTACAAGGCCAGGACCTCGCAAAAGAAGCTGATCAAAAAGCAGCTCAGTTTGTTAAGGACTCATTAAAAATGACTCCAACAATGAAAGAGATCAAAAGAGGCGAGATCATTGAACTGTATCAAAAAGTGCAGAACTGGAACCAGATCGCCCAGGACAAGTATAATCAAAAGGCCCAGGAGAAGATCGCTCCCATTCGTGCCAAAGCGTTTGAAGCTATCAATGCCGTGGCTAAGGAAAAAGGCTACAGTTATGTGATAGATGCTTCTACCAGCATACTTTTGGTAAAGCCGGCATCCGACGACCTGATGCCCTTTGTAAAGGCAAAACTGGGTATCAAGGATGTTCCTAAAACCACAACCCCGGTCAAGACCGGCAACTAATATTTTTAATAAAAGAATGAAAGCCTCCCGGTACATCGGGAGGCTTTGTTATTTTTGAGCAATGAACAAGCAGCCCATTGGCGTTTTTGACAGCGGATATGGCGGATTAACGGTACTGAAGGAGATCGCCGCCAAATTACCCCAGTATGATTATATCTACCTGGGCGATAATGCCCGTGCGCCTTATGGCCCCCGTAGTTTTGAAACGGTGTATGAATACACCCTGCAATCTGTGAAATGGTTCTTTGAGCAGGGTTGCTCACTGGTGATCCTTGCCTGTAATACGGCTTCAGCCAAGGCCCTGCGAACAATTCAGCAAATCGACCTTCCGAATATGGACCCTTCGAAAAGGGTGCTCGGCGTGATCCGCCCTACAACGGAGATCATCGGTCAATATACAAAGACAGGGCATGTGGGTATATTGGCCACAACTGGTACCGTGCAATCCAATTCTTACCCGATCGAGATCGAGAAATTTTATCCCGCTTTGCATGTTTTCCAGGAAGCATGCCCCATGTGGGTGCCATTGGTGGAAAACAATGAATACAACAATCCGGGGGCCGATTATTTCATTAAAAAACACCTTGATAATTTACAGGCGCATTCCAACCGGATCGATACGATCCTGCTGGCCTGTACGCATTACCCCTTATTGATGGATAAGATCAGGCAGTTTATAGATCCCGGAACCATTGTATTGCCCCAGGGCGGCATCGTAGCAAACAGCCTTCACCAATACCTGGTAAACCATCCCGAAATAGAAGGGAAATGCAGTAAGAACGGGATACAGCGCTTCTTTACCACCGATTCTACCGAAGATTTTGATAACCATGCCAGTTTTTTCTTCGGGAAAACGGTAAAATCAAGCCATTTAAGCCTCTAAATATAAAAAAACTGTCAAACGCTAACCGTCGACTGCCAACTTTCCCATACCTTTGCCGTCCTTTCACAAACAGCAGGGATGGTGCCCGCTGGTGTTATGAAAAACAGATCAGGTAATTAATTTGTAAAAGGAAAAATTTAATAAAATGCCAGGTAAAAAAAGAACCTATCAACCGCACAAACGCCGTAGGAAATCAGTTCATGGATTCCGCCAGCGCATGCAAACCGCCAATGGCCGTAAGGTTTTGGCCAGCCGCAGAAAGAAAGGACGTCATAAACTGACCGTTTCCAGTGAACATGGTGATAAAAAATAGAACCAGGGGAACACTTCAATGAAGTGATCCGGTTAAAATAATTGAGTCCTGCTTCTCGGCAGGACTTTTTAATTTTGGATAATTGGAAAATAAGCAACGATACACCCTTACCAGGACGGAGCGGCTGAAAAGCCGGAAAATCATTGAACAGCTGTTCAGGGCGGGGAGGTCTTTTTCCAATTTTCCGTTCAGGGTACTCTGGATGTATACCGCTACCCCGGCACCCATTTTGCAGGTGGGCTTTGCCGTTAGCAGCAGGCATTTTAAAAAGGC
>JAYWAZ010000011.1:0-7494 GCA_043781975.1 Bacteroidota bacterium | reverse complement strand
TTTTGTTTTATCATCTGTCGACTTTGTGTTTTTTGCTATCTTATATACTACTTCTTTAAATTCATCAGTATTTACAAACGGGGGCTCAAATTTAAGTCCCGAATTTTGTATCGTGTTTCCTTTTGGGATTTGCATTAATCTTATATCCGGTATTTTAAAATCCTCCATAATCTTCGCTTTTATCTTCGCTCGTGGCGTGAGCAAAACAATTCAAACCGAACCAGCTTAGCCTGTGCGCCTGTTTACACATAACGTCAAGTTATAGAACTTTTTCATTGCCTTGTTGCCCTGATACGAAATTTTACATGGCAATTTAGTAAAATTTCGTATCAGGGCAACACAAAAAAATAATTATACAATGAAAAAGTTCTATAATTAATATTATGTTAAATAGGTGCACATACCCTTAACGGTGGATCAGGATGATTGCCTTTTTTCTTTCCCCTCCCACAATTAGAGCGAAGATTAATGTGGGCTATTGAATTCCAATCCTTTTAATCGCCACCGTTCCAACAAACAAAAACCCGGCACCAATGCACCGGGTTTTAAAATTCAAACACAATCATTTATCTATTGATGATCAGTTGATTCAACAGTATCATCTCCGGGTAAAATTGTATCCGTCGCATCGGTGTCCAAATCCGTTTCTTTGATCTCTTCTTCCTTTTCATCCAACTGCGTAATGGCGGCGATCTCATCGCCATCGTCTACCCTTATCAGTTTTACCCCCTGGGTGGCCCTTCCCTGTTCACTGATCTGGTTCACCGGCATGCGAATGGTAACGCCCGAAACACAGGTGATCATCAGGTCTTCTTTTTCCGTTACTGCGAGTAGGCCCACCAGTGAACCCGTTTTTTCGGTCACATTGATGGTCTTAACGCCCTTGCCGCCCCGGTTGGTGATCCGGTAATTGGCTTCACCCGTTTCGGGGTCGTTGAGGAAGGTCCTTTTGCCAAAGCCCTTCTCGCTCACCACCAGCACGGTTTTGCTCTTATCCTCCTTGTTCACACAGATCATCCCCACCACTTCGTCTTTCTCATTCTCCACTTCTATCCCTGCCACGCCAATACCTCCGCGGCCGGTTGAACGCACTTTTTCTTCCGGGAAACGGATGGCACGGCCACTTTTCACCGCCATCATGATCTCGCAATTGCCGTCGGTGAGCCTGGCTTCCAGCAACTGGTCGCCATCCAGGATATTGATGGCGTTGATGCCCGTTTGCCGGGGCCTGCTGAAATCTACCAGGTCGGTCTTCTTGATAATGCCCTTCTTGGTACAAAGCACGATATAATGGCCCTTCACATATTCCTCGTCATCAAAGTTCTTCACGTCAATGATGGCCCTTACCTTGTCATCGGGCGGTATCTGTATCATATTCTGTAATGCCCTGCCCTTGCTGGTCTTGTCGCCTTCGGGAATCTCGTACACTTTCAGCCAGAAGCACCTTCCCTTTTCGGTAAAGAACAAAAGCGTGTTATGGGTAGACGCCACGAAAAGGTGTTCAATGAAATCCTCTTCACGGGTGCTGCTGCCCTTAGCCCCGCGACCGCCCCTGCGCTGCTGGCGGTATTCCGCGGCCGACGTGCGTTTGATATACCCGAGGTGCGAAATGGTGACCACCACGTCCTCTTCCTCGATTAGGTCCAGCATATTGATCTCATCGCCGATATACACGATCTCGGTCCTCCGCTCGTCGCCGAACTTGTGCTTCACTTCTTCCAGTTCATCCTTGATGATCTGGTATCGTATTCCTTCATTGGCCAGTATCTCTTTGAGGTGTTCGATGAGTTTCATCACTTCTGCGTGTTCTTCCCGGATCTTGTTGATCTCCATGCCGGTCAGACGCTGCAAACGCAGTTCCAGTACGGCTTTCGCCTGTATCTCGCTCATGCCGAAATTCCCGATCAGGCCTTCCTGTGCAATACCCGGCGTGGATGATCCGCGGATCAGCTTGATCACCGCGTCGAGGTTATCGAGGGCGATGATATAACCCTCAAGGATATGCGCCCGTTCCTCGGCCTTACGTAGTTCAAACTGGGTGCGGCGAACCACCACTTCATGCCGGAACAGGATGAATTCAGCGACCAGGTCTTTCAGGTTCAGCACTTTTGGCCTCCCCCTTACCAGCGCTACGTTATTGATGCCGTAAGAGGTCTGCAGTTCTGTGAGTTTGTACAGCTGGTTGATGACCACCTGCGCCACGGCGTCTTTCTTCAGGTCTACCACGATTCGGGTGCCCTCTTTATTATTGCTTTCGTTATTTACATCCGAAATGCCTTCGATCTGTTTTTCATTGATGAGTTCCCCAATCTTGGCGGTAAGCGTATCCCGGTTTACCTGGTAAGGCGTTTCATAAATGATAACCTTCTCGCGGCCGTTCTTTAAGGTCTCGATATTCACTTTACCGCGCAGCACTACCCTTCCGCGGCCGGTGTGGAGGCCCGCTTTCACGCCTTCGAAGCCATAGATGACGCCTCCGGTGGGAAAATCGGGCCCCTTTACGTGCTTGACCAGGTCGTCGATGCTGATCTCCTTATTATCGATATAGGCCACGCAGGCGTCGATCACTTCGCTGAGGTTATGCGGCATCATATTGGTGGCCATTCCCACCGCGATGCCGCTGGCGCCATTGACCAGCAACTGCGGAATGCGTGTAGGCAATACCGTAGGTTCCTGCAGTGAATCATCGAAATTGAGCTGGAAGTCCACGGTCTCTTTTTCAATGTCATCCAGCATCGCTTCGGCGAACTTCGCAAAACGAACCTCGGTGTACCGCATAGCGGCCGGGGGATCGCCGTCCTGGCTGCCGAAATTACCCTGACCATCGATCATGGTATAGCGCATATTCCACTCCTGTGCCATACGCACCATTGTATCATAAATGGAGGCGTCGCCATGGGGATGGTATTTACCCATCACTTCTCCCACGATACGGGCCGATTTTTTATAGGCTTTATTGCTGGCATTGCCCAGTTCATTCATGCCATAGAGCACCCTGCGGTGAACGGGTTTGAGGCCGTCACGCACGTCAGGCAAGGCTCTTCCAACGATCACGCTCATTGAATAATCAATATAGGCCGTCTTCATCTGCTCCTCGATATTCACGGGAATGATGCGCCCCCGGTTGTTGATGTTGCTGTGATCCGGAAGCGGGTTTTCTTCGTTAAAATCTTCTGTATTTTCCATATAGTTTTATAGGCTGCGAAAGTACCGATTTTTACCCGGTTTTCCGCATTAAAAAAGGGTCAATTTTGGGTATATTTTTACACAATTTTAAGGCGGTTGTGGAGAAGATTGATAGAAACACTGATCACACAGATTTATACTGATCAAAAACGGATTTATATGTGTTGATCCGTCCGATCCGCATCATCTGCGTTCTATCCAAATCAGTGTCATCCGTGTTCTATATTTATTTATTTAACTTGCAAAAAACATTTTAATTGAAAACGATATTGCTTTTCGGCGCGGGTAAATCAGCCACGGTACTGATCGATTATTTACTGGAAGAAACGAAGGCCAACGGCTGGAAATTCATGATTGCCGATGCCGATAAAGAACTGGTGCTGGCCAAGACCAACCATTCGCCATTCGCCGAAGCGGTACAACTTGATATCAATGATGGTGAACACCGATCGGCATTGATTCAACAGGCCGATATCGTCATTTCCATGATGCCCCCCACCCTTCATTTTTTGGTCGCCCAAGATTGTGTTGCTTATGGCAAGCATTTATTGACCGCCTCTTACGTGGATGAACAGGTGAAGAGTCTGCAGGCTGAGATAGCGCATAAAAAATTATTGTTTATATGCGAGATGGGTCTTGATCCGGGCATTGATCATATGAGTGCCATGAAGATCATTGACGCGATAAAGGCCAGGGGCGGCACCGTTACTTCTTTCAAGAGTCATTGCGGCGGACTGGTAGCGCCGGAAAGCGACGATAATCCCTGGCATTACAAGATCAGTTGGAACCCCCGTAACATCGTCATGGCGGGCCAGGCTGGCGCCATCTATAAACTGAACGGTCATACCGTTAAGGAAAATTATGAGGAATTGTTTGAACCCGAACGCGGGGTACGCGTCAATGATGAGATCGGCTTCCTTTCCTGGTATCCCAACAGGGATTCTCTGGGCTATATGGAAATATACGGCCTGCAGGATTCAGAAACTTTTTTAAGGACCACGCTACGCTACCCCGACTTCATGTATGGGTGGAATAACATCATTGAACTGAAGCTCACGGATACGGCTATTCAATATGATACCAATGGCATGAGCCTCGCCGCATTCTTTAAAAAGCATTTCGAAAAAGTGAATTTCGGGGAATGGCTGAACAAGAAACTGGAAGAAAGGCTTGCATTCGTAAAAAACCTGACTGAAAAAATGAGCCAGCTGATGGAGGCGCAGGAAGAAACAAAGGAAGCGGGTAAAACGGATCCCGATATTGAGTCGCTGAAGGATTTTTCCATCGTGGACGAGGATGGCAGCCTGCAGCAGATCGATATCGAGCAAATGAAAGACCGGGCCGCCTATGCAATATCACATAAGATGCACGAAGCGAACCTGACCCTGAAGCAACTTTTTTTCCTGGGGATGGATGATGATGAGACCCTTATCAATAAAGGATCCTGCACTGCCATGGATGTGCTGCAATTCACTCTTGAAAAAAAACTGGCCCTTTCTCCCGGTGATAAGGACATGATCGTGATGCTGCATGAATTTGAATACCAGTTAAACGATACGACCGAAAAAGTAAACAGCCTGCTGATCGTAAAAGGAGAAGACAGCCTGCGTACGGCGATGGCAAAAACGGTGGGACTTCCGCTGGGTATCGCTGCGAAACTGATCTTGAACGGAACCATTCAACTCACGGGGCTGCATATACCCACTGACAAAGAAATATACGGTCCGGTACTTGCCGAACTGGAAAAGAACGGGATACAATTTGAGGAAATGGCTGCGGGAAGAGGCTAAACGGAATCATAACTTTCGAGCATGCGCCTGAATTTATTGAGTTGCCCCCAGTAGGTTATCCATAAGATCAGCGTAAATATCCAGGTGATAAAACCAACAAAGGGTATCATCGTGACGCATACCATTATCGCGTATACTTTTCCGGTAGCATAGGTGGGATGAATGTTCACCTCGTCGGTGATGCCTTCGTCCCAGATGCCCAGTTTGGAGATCCGGTTCCTTGTTTCCAATTCATTGCGCAACGAATCTGCTATCCCTTTGATCACGGTGAACTGGTACACCAGTCCGAAAATGGGTATCAGTTGCAGCCATAGCTGTCCGGGTTGTAATGTCCGTTGTTCTTCCGAAACCGCCAGCAATGTTTTTTGCTGGGCCATTACAAAGAAAACAAAGACCACCAGCATCACGGCACCAATGACCAGCGTGGTGAATATGACCTCTTCATTATCAAAAATAGTCATAGCGTATTGAGGGTTTGTAATATTTTTTTCAGTTCCTCCACTCCTTCCGTGGCATTTTTTTCGATCAGGAAAAGGTTGGAAAGACCTTTTACGGGCGGGATCTTCCGGTCGATGAAATATTTCGGTGTGCCGGCCGGAACAAAATCGATCAAGCCGGCTGCCGGGTAAACTTGTAAAGAGGTCCCCACTAAAATAAACAGGTCGGCCTTCGTCATCACCCTGGCCGCTTCAGCAATCATTGGCACGGCTTCTTCGAACCAAACAATGTGTGGACGAAGCTGGCTTCCGTCAGCGGCGGTATCTCCCAGGTTAATGTCTCCTTGTATTTCGTAAACGGAATGTTCATCGTCCACGCTTCTCATCTTAAAAATTTCACCGTGCAGGTGCAACACATTTGTTGAGCCGGCCCTTTCATGCAGGTCGTCGATATTTTGGGTAACGATGGTAACATCAAAATCTTTTTCCAGTGATGCAAGTACTTTATGTGCCGCATTGGGCTGTGCCACTGCCACATCTTTGCGGCGCTGGTTATAAAATTCCAGCACCAGTTGCGGATCTTTTTTAAAAGCACGCGGTGTGGCCACGTCTTCCACATTGTATCCCATCCAAAGGCCGTCGCTGTCGCGGAATGTTTTCAGGCCGCTTTCGGCGCTGATGCCCGCACCTGTGAGTACAACGATATGTTTTTTTGGTACACGAATTTCTGACACTGATTATACGAATTTCATTAATTAAGAAGCTTTGTATAAAAAATCTGCGAAATCATGCCGATCATTTTAATCAGCGATTATCCTTCTGCCATCTCCATGATCATTTTCCATTCATCGGGCTTTACCGTCTGCACCGAAAGCCTTCCCAGTCGCACGAGGTCCATGTTGACGAGTCGCTTGTCTTTTTTGAGGCGTTCAAGCGGAACCGCATTTTTTAATTTGCGCACCGGTGCCAGGTCCACCGCCACCCAGGCGTCATCCGTGGTGGTGGGATCCTGGTAGGCTTCCTTCACCACTTTGGCGATGGCGACGATCTCCATTCCTTCATTGCTGTGATAAAACAATACTTCATCCCCTTTCTTCATTGCCCGCAGGTTGATGCGGGCCGCGTAATTGCGCACACCATCCCAGGTGGTTTTCCGGTCTTTTACCAATTGGTCCCAGGGGTAGACCGAGGGTTCTGATTTTACGAGCCAGTAAGACATTTGAATTAAAAATTAATAAGTAAGCATTAATAATTGTTTCAAATGTAGAGATATTAATTGATGCGGTGAAAAAGTTTCATTCACCCCGACAGCGGTCAAAGACCCTGTCGGCGGTTTGATGAATAAATGAAATCTTATGGTGCTATTAACCGCTGTCGGGTTTTGCAACCGCCGACAGGGGAATCCCATTATTTTTTCTGTTAAGGAAATCCAAAGAAACCCTTCTCTCGTAATTGGAAGGGTTAACCGACACAGGTGACGAACAATATCATTTATCAACTAAAACAATTACAATGAAACGTAAAAAAATCCTGCTTACTGCGCTTATTGCGGTGGCAGTAATTACCGTGGGAATCATTTATGCAGCGGACCATATTGATTCACCGAATGTGACCAATCAGCCAGCTGACATCACCGACCTCTATGTTTTCCGCGCCCAGGACCCCAATAACCTGGTCTTTGTGGCCAATACACAGGGATTACTGACCCCTGGTACTACGGGTGCCGCCAAATTTGATGAGAATACGGTCATCGAATTCAATATCGATAATAACAGCGATGCCGTTGAAGACCTGGTGATCCAGTGCAAGTATGATGCTGCATCCAACAAGATGCAGGTGTACGGACCGGTGGCACCATCAGAAACGGGTACACGCAGTAAACTGGAAGGCAGTGTTACCGCCGAAACAGTGGTGACCGCCTATGGCACATCACCCGTTACAACCGGTGTAGGGACTACCGGCATCAAGATCTTTGCAGGTCCGAGGGATGATCCTTTCTTCTTTGACCTGGACCAGTACAAAAAGATCATTGCAGGCACAGCTCCCGGATTCAATAATCCGGGTATGGATAAATTCGCCGG
>JAYWAZ010000010.1:0-2708 GCA_043781975.1 Bacteroidota bacterium | reverse complement strand
TGACTTTGAATGTCGCAGGTATCTCCTTTTTTATTTCGTCAGACATATACAAGTAAAAGGTTAAAAGTCAAAATCAAAAAGTTATTCAAATCGAAACCACTTTTAGTTTGATTCCCTTCTCCATTTTTAGTTTTCAATTGGTCAAGATCAAAATATATAATAAATCAAAAAGTTAAAACCTGCCTGCCGGTAGGCAGTGTCAAAACCATAAAACTGCTTCAATTTTCGGGTTTTCACTTTTGCCTTTTGCCTTACACACTTACTGCCACACACACCGGATCTGCAAAATGAGCAAGCCCGTAATTTGAAGTCAAACACTCAACAGGATTATTCACATGCCATTCAAACTCATCTCTAAAATGCCTGATCGCTGCCGCTACAGGCCATGCCGCTGCGTCACCGAGCGGGCAAATGGTATTCCCTTCGATCTTTCTTTGAATATCCCACAACAGGTCAATATCACTCATCTTTCCCTTACCCTCCTCTATATTCAGTAATATTTTTTCCATCCATCCCGTTCCTTCACGACAGGGGCTACACTGTCCGCAGCTTTCATGACGGTAGAACCTCGCCAGCGTATACGTATGCCTCACCACGCACTGGTCCTCATCCAAAATGATGAAGCCGCCGCTGCCCATCATGCTTCCGGTGGCAAAACCGCCATCAGAAAGGCTTTCGTAATTCATCAGTCTTTTTTCGCCCTTCGCCGTTGTCAATAATAAATTGGCCGGAAGAATGGGAACCGATGAACCACCCGGTATGCAGGCCTTCAGTCTTTTCTTTTTGGGGATCCCCCCGCAATATTCATCACTGTAGATGAATTCTTCCACGCTGATGGTCATATCAATTTCATATACGCCCGGCCTGTTGATATTGCCGCAGGCGCTCATTAATTTCGTACCCGTACTTTTTCCAATGCCGATCTTCGCGTATTCCTCACCGCCATCATTAATGATGGGAACAACGGCCGCCAGCGTTTCCACATTATTCACTACCGTCGGACAATCCCACAAGCCCTTCACTGCGGGAAACGGCGGCTTGATCCTTGGATTGCCCCTTTTACCTTCAAGCGATTCCAGCAGGGCCGTTTCCTCTCCGCAGATATAGGCGCCCGCCCCTCGGTGTACATAGATCTCGCAATCGAAGCCACTGCCTAAAATATTTTTTCCCAGGAAGCCGTTTTGCTTCGCTTCGGCAATGGCCTGTTCAAGTATATCAATGATCCAGGCGTATTCGCCGCGTATATAGATGTAAGAAAGATTGGAACCTAACGCAAATGAAGACACGATCATCCCCTCGATCAACAGATGCGGGATGAATTCCATCAGGTAACGGTCCTTGAATGTTCCGGGCTCGCTTTCATCAGCATTGCAAACCAGGTAACGCGGCACACCCGCCGGCCTGGCCAGGAAACCCCATTTCATCCCGGTAGGGAAGCCAGCCCCGCCCCTGCCCCTCAACCCGCTTTTCTTCACTTCTTCCGTAACCTGTTCGGGCGACATTGTCTTCAGCGCCTTTTCCACGCTGCGGTACCCGCCCTCACGGCGATACACATCGTACCCGCGAATGCCTTCTACATGTGCCTTTTCTAATAATAATTTTCTACCCATATAACTCCCTCCATCTCCCCGCCGACTGCGGAAAGGGTTATTATGTTTTATGATTTATTTTTTGTTACCAATATTTCTATTTCAATCAACAGTTTTCTTAACATAAAACACCTCAAATTATCAGGCTCTAAAGTCCTCCTTCGGGGGATTTAGGGGGCCTTCACTCCCTGCCTGGCAAACAACAGCCACCGTTTTCCTTTCTTCACCCACACTTCCAGCACCTTTAAATGAAAGGCAGATGTATTTCCTTTCAAAGTCGCGTTTACGTCTGCTGTAAAACGCACGTTTGCCATATCGCCATTCATCACAATATCCATACTATCCTCTTTATAGCTGTGGTAAACGATATATCCCGTTTCCAGGTCCCTGATCATATCCGACTTCGTCTCTACCCAGCCGTTACTATGCCCGTAGCTCAACGTTTTATCGGTCTGCTGGCTAATGGAAACCGTATTCTTCTTAACCAGCGCCTGGTGAAATTCTTTCAGGGTAACAGTTAGTTTTTCTTCATCTGTTTGTGCTTTACAACAAAAAACAACAAATAAAAATAATAAGGTTACTAATTGCTTCATCGTTATTAATTTGCCTTTGTCCTGCATTCTTCAATGATCGCATCCACTTTTTCTTTGGTCAGGTGCTCGCGGTAATTTTTTCCCAGTTGCATCATGGGCGCATACCCGCAGGCGCCCAGGCATTCCACCGTTTTCAAAGTGAACATGCCATCGGCTGTTGTTTCCCCCACTCCGATCCCCAGTTTTTCTTTTATATAATCAATGATGTTGTCACTGCCATTCAGCATGCAGGGCCCCGTTTGGCAAACTTCGAACATGTATTTTCCCACCGGTTTTAAATTGTACATGCTGTAAAAGCTGGCCACTTCATATACTTCTATCGGCTCAATTTTCAGTAAGCCCGCCACATAATCCATCACGGGCACGTCGAGCCAACCCCCAAAAGCTTCCTGTGCCAGGTGCAACACCGGGAGTACAGCGCTTTTTTGTTTGCCGGCGGGATAACGACTGATGATCTCTTTCACCGTATCCAATGTCTCTTTTGAAAACTCAACACTCATAATTCTTAATTCTTAATTCTTAATTC
>JAYWAZ010000009.1:0-7513 GCA_043781975.1 Bacteroidota bacterium | reverse complement strand
TGCCGAAGGCTCCCGTTTTGGAAAGTACTATTAGTACCACCACCAGCAGGCCCGCCCCGATCAGTAACCATTTCATCGACTTCTTCATGTTGAATATTTTATTTTTTTGTTACCGGCATTTGTTCGTTGATCAGCATCGTTGTGTCACTCACTTGTACATTTCATCCTTATCGGCCTTTTGCCTTCATAATTTGAGCCCCTGCCCGCGGTAAAACTCCAGCACCTTCATCTTAAAGACATAATCAAACTGGTTCAGCACATTTTCCAGTTTGGCCCTGAACAGGTTGTTCTGGTTGGTGATCAGTTCCAATGTGGTAAGCATCCCAACGTTATAACGCTTTTGCGCAAACGAAAAACTGCGCTCGGCGGTTTCCACGCTTTTCTTACCGGCATTGAATTTTTCCAACGCTATCATTGCAGCGTTGTACGCCTGGTAAATATCCTGCTTCAGTTTCTGGTCATCCAGTTCTTTCTGCAGTTCCTGGGTTTTGATATTGATCTTGCTGCGCTCATAACTGGTGCGCAGGCCGCCGCCGTTGAATATGGGTACACTCAGGCTCAACCCTACCGACTGGCGGAAATTCTCATTCAACTGGCGCGTGAACCCTGTTTTACCGTACTGGTAACTGGTAAATGGTAGCAGGGGATAAACATTATAATCAGTACCATTGACCGTTACTTTGCCAAAAGGGGTACTGTACTGGGAAGATCCGGTGACCTCTTTCGCGCGGCTGTTAAAACCGCTTCCCAAACTGCCATACATACTGATGGTCGGGTACATACCCGCTTTCGCCGCCTCCGAGGTTTTTTTTGCGGCTTTGATCTTAAAATCGTTTATCCGTTGCTGTGGCATATTGGCCATGGCCAGGGCGAAAACCGCTTCCGGCTGCAGGTCAGCGATCTTTTCTACGGGTATTTTCTCTACCGGTGGCGTATCAATTTCAAAAGGAGCCGCCGCATCAATGGCCATATAGGCTTTGAGGTTCAACAGGCTTTGTTCTACATTGCCGTTGGCGCTGATAAAAGTTGCACTGTCCCTCGCCACCTGCGCTTCCAGTTCCGACGCGTTTAATTCGGGAAGCGCGCCGGCTTCTACCAACTTGCGGGTATTGCTCAATTGCGACTGCGACTGTTGCAACTGCACTCCTGCGATCTTTACCTGCTCTTTGGCAAGCAGTATCTGCAGGTAAGCATTCGCAACGGTCAAGGCAATATCATTTTTTAACTTGTCGGTATTGGCCTTTGCCGCCATCAGCTCCCATTGGTTAGCTGCGATCGTATTTCGCTTGCTGAACCAGTTGAAGATCTCGGCGCTGCTTTGCAACTGCATGCTGGCCGAAATATAACTCTGTGTAATAAGGCTGAATGAAGTGGGGTCCTGGTTCCGGCCGCTGTTATAGGCGGGTCCGCCACTGAAACTGACGGAAGGGTATCGGCCCAGCTTGCTTTGTTTGTATTGCAGTTCGGATATCTTCGATTGCAGGTCGGTTTGCCTGACCGTGATATTATTTGTCATGGCATATTCGATGCATTGTTGCAGGTTCCACTTTTTTTGCGCAACAGCAATATTGCTGAGAAAAAGAATACCGATTATGCCAAATATCTTGTAACGCATATGACAAAAATAAACCATCCGGCGTTAATCCGGTAAAAACTATATGACAGGCGGCAAATTTTAATCGATTTTAGCAAAAGCGTGCTCGAGGTCCTTTATCAGGTAGTCAGGGTCTTCCAAACCCGTGTATAAACGCAGCATCCGGTGTTCTTTATTGGCGGCATCAAATTCGTCTGGTGAAATAGAGGAACATTTGGGAATAATAAGGCTTTCATGCCCTCCCCAGCTCACAGCCATAAAAATATGCTCCAGGCTTTCGCAGAATCTTTCCACCTGCTGCATACTGGCGGCCCTGATCACGAAGGTGAGCAGACCACAGGCCCCCTTCATCTGTTTTTTTGCCAGTTCAAATTGAGGGAATCTTTCATCCAGTGGGAAGATCACTTCTTCTACTTTGGGATGAGCAGACAGCCAGCTGACCATCTTTCTTGTAGTAAGGCTGATATGTTCCAGGCGGATAGAAAGGGTGCGCAAACCCCGGATCAGTAACCAGGCATTAAAGGGTTGTATGCCGCTGCCGATATTCATGTATTCGCTGTTGAATATTCTTTCGATCATTTTTTTTCCGCCGCTCAGTACACCCCCCAGGGTATCGCTGTGGCCGCTGATGTACTTGGTGGCGGTTTGTAAAGACAGGTCAATGCCGTATTCAAGCGGTTTTTGATACAGGGGGGTGCAATAGCTGTTGTCGATGATGGTTACAATGCCTTCCGCCCTGGCCAGGTCGGCTACCGCCTTCAGGTCCTGCAGCGCATAGTCCCAGCTGTTAGGGCTTTCGAGGTAAATGACCGTGGTATTTGGGAGGATGGCCCGCTCAAAATTTTCAATATCCCTGCCGTCGATATAAGAGGTGGTAACGCCAAACCTGGGCAGGATATCGTTGAACATCTTTTGCGCCCAGGTATAGGGTTGGCTGACCGATACGATATGGTCGCCGGCTTTCACGTTGGCCAGTACGGCGGCAAAGATGGCTGCGGCGCCGCTGTTAAAGACCAGGCAGTCTTCCGCACCGTCCAGCGCAGCCAGCTTCTTGCGTAAAATATCCACCGTAGGGTTTTTACCCCGACTGTACAGGTAGGTGGAGTATTCGTCGGCAAAGGCTTTTCGCATATCCTCCACAGTATTGAATATAAAATTGCTGGTTTGAATAATGGGTGGGGAAACGGCGTTGAAATAATTTTCCCGCTCTTCTGCAAATTCATTTAATATGTAAGAGATATCCATTGAGTTGTTTTTATAAACTTTGCCAAAATTCAGATTCATTGCTGTCGGTTTAAACCGACGGAAGAGAATTCTTCTTGTTGTATAATAAAAAATAGATCGCTACAAATGCTGCCAACACCCCAAGCCCCGTCAGTGCGGCTTTCGGGTCATCAGCAGTTATGCTTCCTGCAACAAAGAGGTAAGCTAATATAAAAATCACCGGCATTAAGGGAAACAGTTTCATTTTATAAATGCCTGTGCCATCCAGGTGTTTGGTTTTATTGCGGAACCAGAAAATGGTAGCCGAGCTTAGTATCATTCCAAAGCTATCCAGGAAAATGGTAAACTTCAATATCTTATCAAACTCCTGGGCAAAGTAAAGGATGACGATGCATAACGCAGAAAAAATGGTCAACGAAAAAGTGGTTACACTGGATTGTTTATTATAGCTGGCAAATATTTTTGGCAGGCTACCATCCTCGCCCATCGCATACATAACACGAGGGTTGCTCAAAAGCGAACCGTTCACGTAAGCAAGTACGCCCAGGAATAAAAGTGCAGAAAACGCCGTGGCACCGCCTTTTCCGAATATCCTTTCAATAACCACATAGGCTATCTCTTTTTCGCCTTTCATTTGGTTAAACCCAACTACGTTAAAGTAACTAAGATTAACCAACATGTAGAGGGTTATAATTATTAAGATGCCGATAAATATCCCCCTCGGAATATTTTTTGATGGATTCTGCACATCATTACCAAGATTGATCGTTTGCTGATAGCCGCCATAGGTAAAGGATACAGCGATCAGGCTTATGCCAAGACTTTTGCCCCAGTCCATCCAGTTGTAAGCATGGTCAGGTGCAGCCACAGCTTTCGCAGCGTCGTTCACCGCATATTTATCAGGAAAAAATAATGCTGATATTAAAATGACAACCATTGTTATTTTTATCATCATTAAAATATTCTGAGTTGTGGAACTGGTCTTTAATCCCCTTAAATTGATGAGATAAAAAATTAAGATAGCAGCAGAACTTAGCAGTGCTTTGTCGATGTCCGTAAAGTTGCCCGGGAATAATTTTAATAAATAACCGCTGCCGATCAATGCAACACCACTTATGCTTGCTGCATTGCTTACGAGGATTATACAGTTAATGGCAAAGGCAATACTTGGATGGTAGGCTTTTGCAAAGACTTTGTAGTATCCGCCGGTTACCGGATAGCGGCTTCCTATTTCGGCATAGGTGAGAGCGCCACATAAGGCAACCAAACCTCCGATGGCCCAGGCACTGAAATAAACAGATGGAGAAATTGCATCCTTGGCGCTGGTAGCCGCTGCGCGAAAAATACCCATCCCGATCACAAATCCGATAACGATCATCGTTAGGGAAAACAGGTTGAGCTTGTTTGATTTTGCTTGCATGCTTTAAAGATAATTTTTTTTGCACAAAATAATGTGGAGATGTTTTGTTTGGATATTTCGCCTTCTTCATGTTACATTTGCTCCGGATTTGGTTCCCGATTTCAAACCGGGATTAATAGGGAAGTCAGTCAAAATCTGACGCTATCCCCGTAGCTGTAAAGGCCTCCCAAACTCCTCCTAAAGAGGGGCTTTACGGAGTAAAATTCTTCAAACCACTGTTTCGCCATTGGCGTGATGGGAAGGTAAAAGCCTAAGCCAGAAGACCTGCCAGATCCATTTAACAATCATTCAAAGCTTTCGGGTGAAAGGCATGGAGTTTAAAAGCCGCAGGGCATTTATATTTCTTTCTCTTTTTATTTCTCGGAAGCAGTCACAACAAAAATATTTCAACAATGAAAAAGAAGATTTTTATTGCGGCTGCTGTATTGATCAGCAACCAGCTAAAGGCGCAACAGGACAGTGCAAAAAACCTGGACGAGGTTTTTGTGACCGCCAACAAATTCCCTACCAAAGCATCTTTAACGGGCAAAGTGATGATTGTCATCACTCGCGAACAGCTGGAAAAAAGCGGGGGCCGCGACCTGTCGCAGGTACTGGGGGAACAGGCCGGCATCTATGTAAACGGCGCCAACAGCAACCCGGGGAAAGATAAAAGTGTTTACCTGCGTGGCGCAAAGATCGATCATACACTGATCGCTGTTGACGGTGTTCCGGTGTACGACCCGTCGGGCATCGGGAGTAATTTTGACATCCGCTTGCTGCCCATTGAACTAGTTGAACGCATCGAGATCTTAAAAGGCAGCCAGTCGACCTTATACGGCAGCGATGCCATTGCCGGCGTAATAAATATCATTACCCGTAAAGAAAATAAAGCTCCCTTAAGTATTGCAGGCCTGTTTAGTTATGGCAGCTATAACACCCTGCATACAAGCGCTTCGGTCAAGGGCAGCAGCGGTAAAACAGATTACCAGCTGGGCTATGCTTATTCCAGGTCAGGGGGTATCAATGAAGCAACAGATACGGTTACACGCTTGCATACTGCCGACAGGGATGGGTATGATCAGCGCAGTCTTTATGCTGCTATTGGTTTTCATCCGTCAGCCAAAACAAGTATCCGGCCCTATCTCCGGTACACAAAATCTAAGGGCGATATCGATCAGGGGGCATTCACCGATGAACTGGATTATACTTATACATCAGCTAACCTGCAGGCGGGTATGAACGCTGAATTTAAGATCGGAAAAGGTAAATTGAGCCTGTTGTATAATTACAGCAATACCAGCAGGACATACACAGATGATTCCGTTAAGAGCCGCAACGGTTTTGCCATTTACAGCAAAGGCAAATACAATGGGCGGGAACATTTTGCAGATGCGTACCTCGTCTACCCGCTTACGGAATATATGAAAATTACTACCGGCATTGATCTCCGCCGTTCGAACAGCGACCAGTCGTATAATTCCGTCAGTGTTTACGGCCCTTATAAAACTGAACTGGGCAAAGACAGCCTGAAGCAACAGCAGCTGGGCGCCTATGCAGCGATCGTTTTAAATACCAAAGCCGGTTTTAACGCGGAACTGGGCGGGCGCTTCAATCATCACTCGGCTTACGGCAATGATTTTGTTTATAATTTTAATCCTTCTTTCCTGTTAAGTGGGCAATGGAAATTTTTTATCAATATTTCTTCGGCATATAAAACCCCTACGCTCTACCAATTATATTCGGAATACGGAAACAAAAAATTAGATCCGGAAAAGGCCTTTACCTTTGAAGGCGGACTACAATTTTATTCAAAAAATAATAAGGCCGGCGGGCGCATTACTTACTTTAACCGTGCAGTAAGGGATGCCATCACCTTTTTTACCGATCCCATTACCTACCAGTCGTATTATATCAACGAGGACAAACAGAAGGACCACGGAATAGAACTGGAATCTTCATTACAACTGTGTAAGACCCTTTCGCTGAAATTATTTTATACCTATCTCGACGGAAAGGTGACCGTGAAGAACAATGGTAAGGATACCAGTTATTTCAACCTTATCCGCCGCCCCAAAAGTAGTTTTGGTTTAAGTATGGGAGGACAGGTCACTCCGCAACTTTATTTCAGCTTGGGACTTACTGCCGTGGGTAAGCGAACCGATATCGTTTATGACGCTTTCTTCAACCCTGTGCAAATTTCTTTGAAAAGTTATGCATTACTGAATGTATATGCCGAGTATGGTATCATGAAAAACAAACTGAAGTTTTTTACCGACCTGCATAATATCACCGGTACCAAATATGCGGAAACGTATGGATTCAATACGATGGGTTTTAACGCCTCGGCGGGCATTCGTTTTAACTTTTAAAAATGAATAAATACGAAGAAACATATTGTCCCCGTTGTAATGCGGTCTTTGAGTGCAAACCGGACAATATTGCCCAGTGCCGCTGTTATGGGGTTGCTTTGAGTGATGATGAAAAGCGACTGATAGAAAAGGATTTCACCGGTTGTTTATGCTATGACTGCCTTCTTGCCATCAAAAAGGAATTTGTCGTACAGCCAAAGCAATTACCTTTGCGAAAATTAAAATGAGGGATGCTTAGTTTTGGAGATATAGAGTTGAAAGAGATCATTACGGTTTCCTTTACCCTGTTTGCGATCATTGACATGCTGGGCTCGATACCCGTATTGGTATCACTCAAAGAGAAATTTGGCGGTAATATCCGGTCATTGCAAGCCACACTGGCGTCGGCGGCATTGATGATCCTGTTCCTTTTTTTAGGAAAGGAGTTTTTGAGATTACTGGGGCTCGACGTTAAATCCTTTGCCGTGGCGGGGAGCATCGTGATCTTTATCCTTGGCCTTGAAATGGTGCTGGGCGCTGAATTCTTCAAACCCGATAAGAATGCAAAAGCCGGAAGTGTAGTGCCGGTAGCCTTTCCGCTGATCGCCGGCAGCGGTACGCTGACCACCATCATGAGCCTGAAAGCCAATTACGCCGATATTAATATCCTGATCGGCATCCTGATCAACTGTATCGTCATTTACCTGGTGTTGAAATCACTGAAGTGGATAGAACGGGCATTGGGGCCAAACGGGCTGTCGATGGTACGAAAATTTTTTGGCGTAATTTTGATCGCGATAGCAGTAAAGATATTTGGAACCAATATTGTGAAGTTTGGACATTGATTCATCATTCAATATTCCGTGTTGGATATTCGATATTCTTCCGGCCTCGTCGTACAATGGATAGTATAAGAGTTTCCGAAGCTCCAGATCCAGGTTCGAT
>JAYWAZ010000008.1:0-2715 GCA_043781975.1 Bacteroidota bacterium | reverse complement strand
TTGAGCACTGAGGTAAGATCCATTTTGGCGGTGGGCAAACCGGTCTGGTTTATCCTGATAACGTCAACGGGTACCGCAGTTTCGGTCTTGGCCCGGGCAGCGCCCCGCGTACCCACTACTACCACGTCGCCAATATCTATTGCCGCCGCTTCCAGGGTAACGTTGACCATTGTCTGGGCGCCCAGTATCACCTGCTGATCTTTATATCCGATGCTGGTGATCTCCAGTACATCATTGACACGGGCCTGTATTTTATTACTGCCATCGGCACTGGTCATCACTCCTTTATTGGTCGATCTGATCTTAACGGAAGCATTGGCTACCGGATCCCCTGTTTTGGAATCCACCACCTTAACCGTGTAGGTTTGTTGCGCAAAGAGCATACAGGAGCAAAGCATCAAGCTTACTGACAGCAATATTTTTTTCATCATAAACTTTTTTGGTCTGGTAAAGTTGGGAATAAAAATGCAAATAAAAGAACTAAAGTTTACACCTTTTAAAAAGGTGTAAACTTTAAAACGCATATTATTTTGCGCCCGGCGGACAGTTCTTCTTCAAGAAAGACGTGTATAATGATGATAAATGCTGCCTGGTACCCTCTCCTTCAGAAATGCCGTGTGTACGGTTGGGATAGGCCATGAACTGGAACTGCTTATTGTATTTTATCAGTTCATTCAATAAAACTTCCGCATTCGCATAATGCACATTGTCATCGCCCGTTCCATGGATGTACAATAAATTACCCTGGAGGTTCTTGGCATAAGTGATCGGAGAACCGTTTACAAAATCTGCCTTGTTTTCCTGGGGCAGGCCCATGTAACGCTCCTGGTAGATATTATCATAAAATAACTGGTTGCCAACCGCTGCAATGGCGATACCCGTTTTGAATATTTCCGGGTACTGGAACATCAGGTTCAGCGTGGAGGAACCGCCTCCACTCCATCCCCATACGGCGATCCTGTCCTTGTCAAAATATGGGTTCATTTCCATCAGCTTCTTAAAACCCATGGCCATGTCGCGGATATTGATGGTGCCGATCTTCCGGTAAATGGCTTTGCGCCACGCCGCTCCCTTCAGCATGGGCGTACCCCGGTTATCGATGGCCACCTGCACATAGCCGTCGGCATTGATATCACCGTCATACAAGAAATTACTGTGGTTGCCATAACTGTTACTAACGGTAGCGCCTGCCGGCTCGCCGTATACGTAAAATACAACAGGGTATTTCCTGGCAGGATCAAAATTCTTTGGCTTATTGATCCAGGCATCCAGTGAAATGCTATCGGTTGTGATGATCCTCAGATACTCGATATGGCTGTTGTTATCTGGTTTTATTGAACCGGCAATCGTCTTGGCCGGGTTGATGGGTTTGTTATCGGGCAAAGTGATCCATTCCCTTACCGGTGGAGTATTGTAACTCGAAAAAGAATGCGTGGCGTATTTTCCAAAGGGCGAGATATTATAATCGTGCGTGCCCTTCAGTGCGGGGTCACTGACCAGTTCGGGAGCATCCTTCATCTTTTGACCGGCATTTTTTATTTTACCCCCGGGCATTAATTTAGTCTCCAGTCTCACCCTGTACAGGTACAAATTGGTGGGGTTTTCCGGCGAAGCGGTAAAATAGATATAGTTATTGACCTCATCGATGCATTTGATGACATCCATATCATAATCACCCCTAGTGATAAGGGTTTCTGTCTTGCCGTCGCGGCTTATTTTATAGATATGACGCCAGCCGTCCTTTTCACTGATCCATATAAAATCCTTTCCCTTGTTGATCCAGTCGAAACCGCCCGGTTCGCCAAAGATGTCGGCCGAATTAAGGTCTACCCAGGCCTTGTCCCGCTCGGACCAGAATGTGCGGCTACTCCCATCCGTTACATTGCAGTAAATGAGCCTGCTCTCCTGCTGCTTGCGGTCCAGCTGCTGAACAATCAGTTCATTGTCGCCCGACCATTCCATCCTTGGAATATAATGCTGTTGGGGGTCGCCCTCAATATTCATCCAGCGCGCCGGGCCGCCGGTGATGGCGATCACGCCAATGCGAACGGGCGAAGGTGATTCTCCCACTTTGGGATATTCCACCGGTATCACCTGGGAATAATTGCTGTCGGTGGTATTCAGCATATAATAATCACGGATCTTGGTGGCGTCCACCTGCCAGAATGCGATCTTGCTTCCGTCGGGGCTCCATCGGAACCCATCGCGACAGCCAAACTCCTCCTCATAGACCCAGTCGAAAGTGCCATTGATGAATTTTCGTGTACCGTCAGTGGTGAGTTTGGTGACCTGGTTGGTGGCCAGGTCCTCAACAAACAGGTTGTGCTCACTCACATAAGCGCATTTTTTCCCGTCGGGGGAAAGTTTTGCGAACATCAGCGACTGGGGTGCAAGGCCCTTACCCAGCTGCGTTAGTTTATTTGAAGGGATGTCCAGCAGCCAGTAATCGCCCTTCGTCCTTAAGCGCCATACCTTTACCGTATTGGTAAATATGAGGAGCCTGGTAAGATCGCTATTGAAACTGTAAGCCTGCGGCAGCAGGGCTTTTGCGGCACCCGCAGGGATCAGCTGGTCTTTTTTTATGAGCACGGTCTCGGCCTCAGTTTTTGGATCCACTTTTATGATGCCACCTTCTTTTTGCCTGGTATAAGCATTGCCATCGGCCATCCACCTGATGCCACCCTGCTGGGCAAAAACAAATTGAATGGTGCATGC
>JAYWAZ010000007.1:0-20249 GCA_043781975.1 Bacteroidota bacterium | reverse complement strand
CAGAACAAGAGCCTTGGCACTTTCAACCTCGATGGCATTCCGCCGGCACCGCGTGGCGTACCGCAGGTGGAAGTGACCTTTGACATTGACGCCAATGGCATCCTGCACGTCAGCGCCAAAGACAAGGGCACCGGCAAGGAACAAAAGATCCGTATCGAGGCAGGCAGCGGATTAAGCAAAGAAGAAATTGAAAAGATGAAGAACGACGCGAAAGCGAATGAAGCATCCGATAAACTGGAAAAAGAAAAAGTGGAAAAGATCAACGGCGCCGACAGCCTCATATTCCAGACAGAGAAACAACTGAAAGAATATGGCGAAAAGATACCCGCTGATAAAAAAGCACCCATCGAAGCGGCGCTGGCCAAATTGAAAGAAGCGCATAAAGTACAGGACCTCGCGCAGATCGATGCCGCTTCCGCTGAAATGAATACCGCCTGGACCGCCGCAAGTGAAGAAATGTACAAGGCCACGCAAGAAGGCGCGGGTGCACAACAGCCGGGAGGAGACGGACACGCCAATACCGGTGAGGAGCAGCATACAAATGCAGGCAATGAGAATGTGACCGATGCAGAGTTTGAAGAAGTTAAATAAGTCGCTGATAATAATGATTTAAAGGATAACGCAGATAGACGCCCCGATTTGATCGGGGCGTTTTTTATTGCAGAACCTGCCATCCGCAAAAATATTTTCTGTTCTCCTTGCGTATCAGGATATTTGCGGACCGGTTATTGTATTATAGCTAACCAGCGGGTTCAGCTTTAAATTGCGAATATCCATATGCTTAACAAAGTGATCCATACTTTTACGGTCATCCTTTTTTTCCTGGTGATGGCTTCTCCAGTGTACGCTCAGCACAACAAACCCGATACTTTTTTCCTCGCGAAGAAAAAAGGGCTGCTCGGCCGCTTCGGCAAAATGATCTCCACAAATGGACCTTTATCCGAACCTGTAAAAGTGGAGAATCAGTTTTTGAAATTCAAAGGTAAGATCATCCGGTACATCGATATCGTTCGTCTCGGTTTTGAACGCAATATCAATGACACCGATGAAGTGAAGAAGAATTTCGGCATATCCGTCGCCAACCTCCTGCACAAAAATTCAAGGGAAAATACCATCAGCCGCAATCTTTTTTTTGAGGAGGGGCAACGGTTGTATCCCTACCTGCTTGCCGACAATGAACGTTATTTGAGGGACCTGGTGTACATACAGGACGCGAGGATACTGGTAGACTATGCCGAAGACAACACCGATTCCGTAGATGTGGTGGTGTTGACCAAGGACATTTTTTCGATTGGTGGTAAACTGGTGATCGACAGTAAGTACAAGGGCCGGGCAGAACTGAAAGAAGAAAACTTTAATGGTACCGGTTCAAAAGTGATGGTCAGCGGTTTTTATGACGGGCGGCGTAACCCGCACCAGGGATTTGGCGCCGAAATAGTGAAACGTAATATCAGGGGTTCCTTTATTGACTGGACAACGGGATTCCAGAATTATAACCCTGCATTCAACACCGGGCGAAGAGAAGAGACTGCAATTTATACAAAAATTGAAAAGCCCCTGGTAACGCCATTCATCCCCAGCACCGGCGTTTTGGAAGGTGGTTATTATAAAACAAGCAATGCCTACGTGAGTGATTCCTTGTATAAAAGCTATTACCGTTATGAATATTTCAACCTGGATGGATGGTTCGGATACAGCCTCGACAGCAAAAGAAAACTCTATGCCAATAAGGAAATAAGGAGGCACCGCTTCCTTGCATTAAGGGGATTTAACAAACGCTTTCTGACGGTACCGGCAACATTCAAAACCGACTATGATTACCGGTACTCCGATATTACCGGTGTCCTGTTGTCCATGAATATTTTTAAACAGGTTTATTATAAAACAAATTTCATTTACGGTTTCGGAAGAAATGAGGACATACCCGAGGGTTTTAATATCGCCTTTACAGGGGGATATGTCAGTACGCAAAGCATCCGCAGGCCGTATAGTGGCGTGGATGCGCAGTTCAGCCGCTTCAATAAGAAGGGGTATTATTATAATTTCATCTTCCGGGCGGGAGGATATTACCATCAAAGTCGTTTTGAGGATGTGGATCTTTTATTTGAACTGGATCATTTTACCCGGTTAAAAAAAATGGGTCCGACCTGGTTCATGCGTTCTTTCATCAATACCGGCATAACGGCACAGGTTAACCCGAAGTTGAATGCACCTTTGTATCTGAATAGTATTTACGGGCTGCCGTATTTTCAGATCGGGACTTTAATGGCCGATCTGCGGGCCTCCGTAAAAGCGGAATCCGTTTTTTACAATACCCATAAGATACTCGGTTTTCGGCTGGCCCCATTTGTATTTGGCGACGCCAGCGTATTGAAGCCTTCCAAAATGGGATTGCAAAAAAGCGAATTGTACAGCGCGGTGGGGGGTGGTGTCCGTACACGGAATGAGAACCTGGTCTTCGGCACTATTGAACTGAAGGGTTATTTTTTTCCACGTACAACCGGGGATATGAATAGCTGGAAGGTGGAACTGAACAGCAATATCCGTTTCAAATACAATAGCAGTTTCATCAGGCGCCCCGATTTTATCATTGCCAACTAAACTGGGGTAAGTGATGTTAAGGAAGATTTTCAGGGATCTTACATTATATTCAATGCCTTGGCAAGGAAAGTGGTATTGAAGGGTAATACCATTGAGCAATAACCTCCCGCCTTTTGGTATACAAAATAGAAGGCTGCCACCGAAGCTAAAAATAATATCCAGTAAAGAGCAGTAGATTTCTTTGTTGTTTCCATGCTGATATTTTTTTGCAAATATAAGGGCAAACCCATTTATATGGATTATTTTTTCTTTGACAGTATTGCCCGAATTTTTCAGTAATGATTTATATTGCCGTCTAATAACTGAGCGGCTGATGATCCTACACTTTTATTTGAGGTATTCCACACAATTCGGACAAAATATTTTCGTAAGCGGCAACAGGCCTGTGCTGGGTAATGATGACCTGTCGCGGGCTTTCGCATTGGAGTACCTGGATGACCAGTTCTGGCATGGATCACTGGAGATCCATGGCGAGGGCCCTGCTGCCCCCCTGCGTTACAGATATCTTTTGCGCCAGGATCCGGGCGAAGAAGTGATAGAATTCGGAGACGACCGTATCATTGACCTGCACAAGATCAGGAACGACAAAACGATATTGCTGGATACCTGGAATTATGCGGGTAATATTGAAAACGCTTTTTTTTCCGCTCCCTTCAGTGAGGTGCTCCTTAAGACGGGCAAACCCTCCGCAACTGGTAAAGTTATTCCCGCGAGAATAAAAAAATATACCCATGAGTTCAGGGTAAAAGCCCCCTTGCTGGAGGAAGGCGAAGCATTGTGCATCAGCGGTTCGGGAAATGCTTTGAATGACTGGAAAACGGAAAAAATTTTACCGCTGTCGAAAAATAACAACTGGTGGTCGATCCGTGTTGATCTTTTGGGTGCAATATTTCCCATAACTTATAAATACGGGATCTGCCAAGCGAAGGATAAAAAATTCATCCGCTTTGAGGAAGGAAAGAACAGGGTATTGCCCGTACATGATGCGGGGAATTGCCTCACCATCATTCACGATGGTTTCGCAGCGGTAAAAAAGATAAACTGGAAAGGGGCCGGCGTGGCCATCCCCGTTTTTAGTTTACGCAGCAGGGATGGTTTTGGTACGGGTGAATTCAACGACCTGAAAATGCTGGTTGACTGGGCACGCAAAACGGGACTTAAAATGATCCAGCTATTACCCATCAATGATACCACGGCAACGCATACCTGGAAAGATTCCTATCCCTATTCCGCCATTTCGGCTTTTGCACTGCATCCCCTTTTTCTTAATCTGGATAAAGTCGCCGGCACTGCCAGCACCGCGGTAATAAAGCCCCTGGCAAAAAAGAAAAAGCAACTGAACAGGCTCCCGGATGTGGATTATGCGCTGGTAATGCAATTCAAACTGTCAACGCTCCGCGAATTATATGATCTTCACAAAGGCAGTTTCAAGGACGATTTCGGTTACATTACTTTTTTTGAGCTCAACCGGCACTGGCTGGTGCCCTATGCCGCATTCTCTTGTTTACGGGATAAATATTCCACTTCGGAATTCAGCAAATGGAAAAGCCATGCTGTTTATAACCAGACCGCGATACAGCGTTTTGTAAGTCCTTCGCAGAAACATTACCATGAGGTCGCGTTCTATTATTTCATTCAGTACCACCTCCACCTTCAACTGAAGGAAGCCTCCCTGTACGCACATCAGAACGGCATCATCATCAAGGGGGATATTCCCATCGGTATCTGCGCCAACAGCGTGGATGCCTGGATGGAGCCCGCCCTGTACCATATGGATGAGCAGGCGGGTGCACCCCCCGACGATTTTTCCGTAAAAGGCCAGAACTGGGGCTTTCCCACCTACAACTGGAAGAAGATGCAGGGAGATGACTTCACGTGGTGGCGTAAACGCTTTGACCAGATGAGCGCTTATTTCGACGCCTTCCGGATCGATCATATCCTGGGTTTCTTCCGTATCTGGAGCATTCCAGCTCATGCGGTGGAAGGGATCATGGGCCGGTTTGTGCCCGCCCTCCCGGTGAGCATCAACGAATTCTTTGAGCAACATATCTTATTCGACCTGCACCGCTACACCAGGCCTTATATCACCAACCAGGTGCTGTCTGACCTGTTTGGCAAGGACCAGCAGTTTGTAAAAGATAATTTTTTGGATGGCTTTGAAATAAAGGAAGCATTCAATACGCAGCGTAAAGTTGAGAAATATTTTGACGGGGAGCCAGGCGCATCTAATGCCGTACGGCAGGGGCTGTTTGACCTGATCAGCAATGTGATTGTATTTGAAGAACCGGATTCACAGGGGCAGCAGTTCCATTTCCGCATCGGGATGGAAAACACTACGTCATTCCGTAACCTGGACAAGCACTCCCGCGACGCGTTAAAGAAACTGTACATCGATTATTTTTATCAACGTCAGGAAGCCCTCTGGAAAAAAGAAGCGCTGAAAAAATTACCGGGCCTGAAACGTAATACCGGCATGCTGGTTTGCGGTGAAGACCTTGGCATGGTGCCCCATTGTGTTCCGGAAGTAATGGAGCAACTGGGAATATTGAGCCTGGAGATACAACGCATGCCCAAGAAAACGGGTACTGAATTCTTTCATCCTAAAGACGCACCGTACCTGAGCGTTGTTTCACCGGCAACGCATGATATGAGTACCATTCGCGGCTGGTGGGAAGAGGACACCGCAAAAACAAAACGCTTTTATAATAGTCAGTTGGGCCATGCCGGGGAATCCCCTTTTTATTGTGAGGACTGGATCAATAAAGAAATTGTATTACAGCATTTATATTCTCCCGCCATGTGGAGTATTTTCCAATTACAGGACCTCCTGGGGATAAGCAGCGAATTGCGCAGGGAGAACCCGGAGGACGAAAGGATCAATATCCCTTCAAACCCCGACCATTACTGGAGATACCGCGTGCACCTTTACCTGGAAGACCTGTTGAAAGCAAAGTCCTTCAATGAAGAACTGAAGGGTTATGTAAAAGCGGGAGGGAGGTAATTTTTAATTCATAGTTCATAGTTCATAGTTGAAAGTTGATAGTTCGTAATTGATAGTTGCGTAAAGAACATAAAGTTTCTCTGACACTTATTCACATGAAAGTAAGCTCTAAAATATTCAACCTTCCCTTCCTGCATCCCTTCACCATTTCCAAAGGAACAAAGACCAGCCAACCCACATTCGTTGTTGAACTGGAGTTCATGGGGATAAAGGGTTATGGTGAGGCGCCGGCCATCAGCTACTATAATATTCCTGTAGAAAAAATGGCGGAGGATCTGGAGGGAAAAAAAATCTTCGTGGAGAAATTCGCGTTCTCCGATCCGGAAAGATATTGGCATTACCTGCATCATTTGTTTCCCGGCAACCCTTTTTTGGTTTGTTCGCTGGATATGGCCGGCTGGGACCTCTATGGCAAATTAAAAAGAAAGCAGTTGCATGAACTTTGGGGTCTGGATATTGCAACGGCACCTCTAACAGACTACACCATTGGTATTGATACCATTGAAATGATGATCGCGAAAATGAAAGAAAGGCCCTGGCCCGTTTATAAGATAAAAGTAGGGGTGGAGCATGACCTGGAGATGGTGGCCGCCTTGCGGCAAAGCACGGACGCTGTTTTCAGGGTGGATGCTAATGCGGGATGGACCCTGGAACAGGCACTTCAAAAGATACCGGTGCTTAAGGAACTGGGTGTTGAACTGGTGGAGCAGCCGCTGGCAAAAAACGATTGGGAGGGAATGAAAGTATTATTCAGCGAATCCCCCTTGCCGTTATTCGCCGATGAAAGCTGTGTTGCCGAAAATGATGTGGACAAATGCCATGAATATTTTCACGGCATCAATATCAAACTCACCAAGTGCAGCGGCATCACACCGGCCCGGCGGATGATCGCAAGGGCCAGGGAACTGGATATGAAGGTGATGGTGGGTTGCATGAATGAAAGTTCAATAGGCACGGCCGCCATAGCGCAACTGGCACCGATGCTGGATCATGTGGATATGGACGGACCGTTGTTGCTCGCGGAAGATATCGCGGAGGGCGTGCATTTTGATAAAGGAAAGATCATTTACCGTGAAAATGTTGCGGGCCTTGGCATTTCATCCGTACGTTTTGAATGAAAGGATAAACCCGTTTGCCCTTTCATACCGGGGAACATCTTTTCCCGACCTACCCGATGAATATCGTGGATCATTTCGGGAAAACATCTCAACGCAAACGCACTATTGTCATGCTGAGGAACGAAGCATCTCAAGATATATAACAATGAGATCCTTCGCTGTCGCTCAGGATGACCCTAAAAAAAATCAGGTACCCATCAACTTATTCTTCTGTGCAATGTATTCTTCTTGGGTAATGGCCCCCCGTTGCAACAGGTCGAATAATTTATGCAGTTCATCACCGATCATCTGTTGAGAAGCCTGTTGTTGCTGTGCAAACGGAGTTGATTTGGCGATGGCTTCAGCAAGTTGCGTAGCCTGGCTGGTGATCTGAGTTTTTTTATATTCTTCCTGCGCCCTGGTGATCGTATCTTTTAATAACTTGGGATGATGGATGAGATTATAGGTGGTCTCGCCCAGTTCCGCCGCTGTTTGAATATCCACGTCGCCATAGCCCAGCAGCCGCCCCAAGATGGATTGGTCGTATTCCACGTTGTTGATCTTATCCAGCGGGCTCTCTTTTGAGTAGCGCGAAAAATAACCGCTTTCATCCACTACCCGCATATTGGTAACGCACCATAAATTGAATTTCCAGTTGATATACTCGTACAGCGGGTATAAAGCGGTGATCAATATGAATATGAGCGCCGTGGTGAACTTAAGCCACCAGAATAATAATATGGTCAGCGCCAGCCAGGCAAAAAGGGGCAACACCAATATCACCCAATGCTGCCTGATAATGATCAGTATCTTTTCGTCTTTCTTTAATTCGGTCCTCATGTAAAAAATTTTATTCCTCGAAGAGGGAATAAATATAATAAAAATTGCCGGTTCCTATCACCAGATATTCACCCTCAAGCTATCAGGCCTGTACATTTTATTACCCGGTTTTATTCCAAAGGCCTCATAAAATTCAGGAATATTCACAACGGGGCCGTTCACCCTTTCTTTTGCAGGCGCATGCACATCCGTCATTACCTGGTTGGCGAGCCGTTCTTTTCGCTCCTGGTACATCCAGCCAAGCGCATATCCAAGGAAATAGCGTTGCAGGGGTGTAAAGCCGGCAATCTTTTCATTTTTCTTAAAGGCCTCAGTTTTTTTGAAGGCATCCAATCCCAATAACAATCCGCCAAGGTCTGCGATGTTCTCTCCCTGGGTGGCATTGCCGTTGATGTGCAGGGTATCCACGGGGTTGAATTCACTGAATTCTTTAATGATGAAAGTTGCCCTTCTTGAAAACTCGGCAGAGTCTTTAAGGGCCCACCAGTTCCTAAGGTTTCCGGCGGCATCGTATTGCCTGCCCTGGTCATCGAAGCCATGGGTGATCTCGTGGCCAATGGTACTTGCCGCAGCATAACCATATACCAATGCGTCGTCGAGTTCCTCATCCCTGTAACCCGGCACGGCGAAAATGCCTGCGGGTAAAACGATCTCGTTATTGCTGGGGTTATAATATGCGTTATAGGTTTGCGGGGTCATATCCCATTCGGTGCGGTCGACCGGTTTGTCCAGTTTATTGATATTGTAATTGTGCCACCATACATTACCCCTTTGCACATTTGCGAGGAAGGAAGAACGGTCAATTTTCAGTGCGCTGAAATCTTTCCATTTATCGGGATAGCCTACTTTTTTGCTGATCCTGGCCAGTTTGTCATAAGCTTTTTGTTTGGTGCTGTCACTCATCCACGTTAGTTTCTGTATCCTTTCCTTATAGGCGTCCCTGATGGCTTCCACCATATCGGTATATCGCTTCTTGGCGGTCTCGTTGAAATATTCTTTCACAAACAACTGGCCCAGCGCTTCCCCCATGGCGGCTTCTTCAGCGTCTAAAATCCGTTTCCAGCGGGGCCTTGGCTCTTTTGCACCCGAAAGGCTTTTGCGGTATTCAAAATAATTATCAAAACTGACTTTATCCATATAAGTGGCATAACTCTGCACCAGGTGAAAGCGCAGGTAATTTTTCCAGTCGTTGATGCCGGTATTTTTTATTTCATCGCTGAGCGCTGAATAGAATTCGGGCTGGCCAACGATCACCGAATCAATCTTGCTGATACCGATATTTTTTGTGAAGTCATTCCAGTTGATGTTGGCGGTCAATTTATTTAAACCGGTCAGGTCCATTTTATTGTAATTCTTGTAGGGGTCGCGGAGGGCCTCCAGTTTGCGGCTGGCCTTGGCCAGCTTTGATTCCAGGTTTAATACGGCATTGGCTGTTTTAGCAGATTCCAATTCCGTGTTACCAAGCTGCCTGAATGTTTTTTGCATGTATTGCAAATAGGCCATTCTCACTTTTATGGTGCGTTCATCCGTATTGAAATAATAATCACGGTTAGGCATACCCAGTCCGCCCTGGTCGAGTTTATATGCCATCATTTCACTGTTCTTGTCATCCTGGGAAACATAATCATTGAAAAGTACATTAACGCTTTTCATGCCAAGGGCTGCGGCCTCGTTCAACAGGTCAGTCGGGTTCTGTATGGCATTTATTTTTTCAAGGTCAGACTGTAAAGGAGCGATGCCGGCTTTGTCCAGTGCCACGGTGTCCATGGCCGTTTGCCAGAAATCGCCGATCTTCTGGCTGATGGACCCTACATCGTTTTTGGAAGCCACCGCGTCTTCATTGATCTTTTTTAAGCGACTGTAGATCTCATCCTGTACCAGGTTGCCAATGCCCCATCCGCTCTCTGATTCGGGCATGGGGGTCCTCTTGATCCAGCCGCCGTTGGCATATTCAAAGAAATCATCCCCGGGTTTCACGGTACTGTCAATATTCGCAGCAAGCAGGTCGGCCTTTTTTGATCCGGATGAATTGTTGCAGGCATAAATTGAGGAACAAATAATGAACAAGGCGAGTATTTTTTTCATGTTGATTTTGTTTTATCCTTAAAAATAAGCAATGATTCTGGTGCCGGGGATATTTTTTGACGAATGGAAAACCTTATCATAAAAGAATTAGGGTTGATTTTGGAATATTTGCCTGAGACAAATTACTAACACAGAGATATTCAGAGAAGGCACAAAGTTTGCAGAGACGCTCTGTGCCCTTTGTGCATCCTTTGTAAAACTTTGTGGAAGGAGTTTCAGTCGGGAGGGCTGGACAAATTCCGAATTTTTTTATCCATGATTTAAGGAAAATTAAATTACACCTTGATCATTTAAAGAAATGATTACGCAAAATTTAACAGATGTGCAATACCGGTTTGAAGCATAAAAAAAATATTTTTATAAAATTGTAACCAATTTGGTAACATTTTAGTATCTTTGAGTAATGCTGCTATGAAAATAATCGCTGTAAAAACTTTAAGAGAATATTGGAAAGAATTTTCAAAGGCAAAACAGGCCTTACTGGCATGGCATGAAGAAACACAAACAGCAGAATGGAACAATCCGAATGAATTAAGAGCCCAATATCGGAACGCCTCGATATTGACAGACAAGCGGGTTGTATTTAATATTCATGGGAATAACTACAGGTTGATTGTGGACATTGAATACCGATTAAAAATTGTATTTATAGTCTGGTTTGGTACACATGCCCTGTATGATAAGATTAACGCTAAAAAAATAAGTTATGCTAAGACCAATAAAAAATAATGCTCAATACGAAAATGCCCTGGAAAGAGTATATGCTTTAATGCAAAAAAAAATCAAATCCAATTCGAATGAGTCTGATGAATTGGAAATCTTATCCATACTCGTAAAAGAATATGAAAACGAACACTACCCTGTTCCCACGCCAAATCCATTAGAAGCAATTCGGTTCAGGTTAGAACAAATGAATATGCCTGAATCCGAACTTGCTGCAATCTTAGGTTACCGTTCCCGTAAATCAGAAATCTTGTCTGGTAAACGGAAATTAAGCTTATCAATGATCCGCAAATTGCACGAAACCCTGCATATACCGGCTAAAGTGCTGATACAAACTTATTGATCAAATTGAGAAATAACAATAAGTGTTTGGAACAGGATTCGAACCTCTGCAAACCATTTATTGTCTTAGACTTACCTGGTTATTCTAGAATAAAGCAAATATTCTTCGAACTAAAAACCCGCCACCAGAGCGGGTTTTATTATTGTGTCGGGATGACTGGATTCGAACCAGCGGCCCCGTCGTCCCGAACGACGTGCGCTACCGGGCTGCGCTACATCCCGAATCAATATTTTCGTGAAACAAATTACTTAAATTTAATTAAAACATTCTAACTTCCTTATTCCTTATTGTTTCTGATATGACCCCTGAAAGATCGGAACGCCTTAGTTCAGTATTAAATAAACGTCAGCCCGATCTTACCGTTGTGCTGGAGAATGTTTTTGACCCCCATAATATTTCAGCGGTCATGCGTACCTGCGACGCGGTTGGCATCCAGGATATCTACATCCTTAGCACAAAAATACCACCCCATAAAAAATGGGGTGCAAAAAGTTCTTCCAGTGCCGCCAAATGGCTTACCATTCACCAGTTCACCGATGCGGGGGAATGTTTTGCGGCATTGCGCGAACGTTTCAAAAAAATTTACACAACGGATCTGAGTACCGACGCGGTTGGACTGCATGAACTGAATTTAACGGAACCCGTGGCATTGGTATTTGGCAATGAACACAGCGGGGTAAGTGATGAGATCATCGCCATGGCCGACGGGAATTTCATCATTCCCCAGGTAGGTATCATCAGGTCACTGAATATCTCTGTGGCCTGTGCGGTTACGTTATATGAAGCCTATCGACAAAAAAATATTGCAGGGCATTACCATCATGTTAAACTGGCCGATAATAAATTAGAGAACCTGAGAAATAAATGGGGATTTTTAGGGGAATAATATGTTCTGTAAAAACTAATCAATTGACACGGGTCATTAAGTCATTTGTCGAAAGGACATTGTTATACCTTATCACATAATACGCTTATTGACGCAATGACAAACGACTAAAACTACAAAGACTTCCAAAGTTTTAAAAACTTAGAAGTCTTATTAGCAATAAATTATTACTTACAAGTCTTTAAAAAATTATTACCTGTAAGTTGTGCGTTAATATGACCAGTGCCGTAAGTGCCTCCACCTGAATAATCTTCCTGGTAATAACAATAAGTGATAATACAGGTCCGGTAATTAGGGTTTTGGTGAATAACAATTACTCCCTTAACCCGGTTGGTTGGTATGCCTATATTGTTTTTAGTGACTAAAAAATCACCCGAGGTTCCTGAAGCCAACACTTTCGAACCCGCGAAATTATCCAGCACATATTTTATAGCAACAGCTTCTGCTTTGGTGTCTTTTGATGCAAAGTCATCGTTATCATAGTGTAAACCCTTGTATTCCACGGTACCCTCTTTCATAAATTTTTGCAAACCCTCCTGGTAGGCTTTTTCCAGTTGCTCCCACGGGTAAGGTAAAGAAATGCCCAGCCTAGCTGCATTTGCTTCATAGACTTTGTTTTCTTCTCTTATTTTTTGTTTGAGATCGTCTAACCCCTTGAAGTTCGACATCTCTTTTGCATAATAGCCCGTCTTTACCTTCAGGGTGAAATTGTAAAAACCAGACTGTGACATCCGTTGCAAACCGATGCTTATATACTCCTTCCTTTTTTTCAGAAATTCCCATTGCACATCATACCGGGCATTCAAATCAGCGCCATTTGTTCCAATATCCGGGTATTTTTTTCTTACCTCATACATACAATCATAGGTATCGAGCATCGTTTTAAAGTTGTCGTCATTATAGGCAATGATCGCATCATACCCGTTAACAGGGTTGAATTCGTGGCGGTAAAACCATAAAAAATCCCAATCACTGCTACCTACACTGCACTGGGCATTTTGAAGCATTTTCAAATAAGTGTCAATATTGGGGTTAACGTTGTTATTGCCATACTCCGATGGTATACTAGTGGTTTTATCAGAACCAATGGCCCTGATGTCGTTGATATAATGCCAGAAATATTCTTCATCAGGTCTGCGTGAGGTCCCCGGGTGATATACATAATAATTATCACCATCAACAGATACGACAATACCTTTTTCCCATTTGAATTTCGAAAATTCATCATACCTGCATAACACTTCCACCTTATCGCCTTCTTTAAATTTATCTCCTTCACCATTCACCACGCCGGGAGGGTAGTGCATATAATTATAGCCGTTTAACAGATCGGTCTTATCCAGGGGTATATCATCCGGTTCCGTATAGCCGTAACATTTCATCCCTTTGTAGGCACCGTTATAATCAATATTGGCAATAGTAAAAACCGTTTTCACTCCTTTGTATTCATAAATCACAGGGTCGCCTATGCGAAATACAATGGATTTATCTTTCTGGTAAATAACGGGTAGATCACCCGGGCCGACTTTTGCTAAAACCGGAACTGCATGCGCACAGAGTACAATTAACAGCAGCAGGATTTTTTTTTTCATGTTAATTTGATTTTATTGACTTAAATCATAAGGCGCAGTAATAATAAAGGTCATTTTGTGATAACATAAGCCCAATGCTGATAGCGGATATGAAAAACTGATACCCGTTTGGATCCGTTATCAAAATACGTCTTTTTGAACAGGGAATGGGAATATTTTACTTTCCAAACAGGGTTCCTGCTATTCCGGACACCTGGGTAATATAAAATTTCACACTATACATAAAAACTGTGAGGTCTTGGCATATCTTTAGCTTGTTAATACATTTATTATGAAGAGAATAATCATTCCGCTTTTACTTTTGAATTTAAGCCAGGTAACTGCCCAGAATAAAAAACCGCTTGATCATACCGTTTATGACAGCTGGAAAAGTATTGGTGAAAAGTTAATCAGCAATGATGGAAAATTTGTGGTCTACACCGTTAACCCCCAGGAAGGCGATGGCGAACTGGTGATCCAGAACCCCGATACAAAATTCAGGAAAGTGGTTGCACGCGGATACAATGCCGTGATAACAGAAGACAGCCGCTACGTAGTCTTTAAGATAAAACCCTTTTTCCAGGATACCCGCCAGGCGAAGATCAAAAAGAAAAAGCCCGATGAAATGCCTAAGGACTCCCTCGCGATCATTGAATTGGGAAAAGAAGAGATATTGAAAATCCCAAGGGTAAGATCATTCAGGTCGCCAGAAAAAGGTGTTGGCTGGGTTGCCTGGCAGTTGGAAAAATCATTGCCCGATACGTCGAAAAAAACTAAAACGGCAGTATATGATTCAGTAAAAGTTAAAATGGATATGCTGGTCAGACTGGCGGACTCGATCATAAAAATATCCATTGATTCCATTAAGGGGAAGATCAATAAAGACGAAGTGATCGCCGCCGCACAAAAAGCAGCACAATTGATATTGAAAAATGCGGATGATGAATTGTCGCAATTGGTATCAAACGGAAAAGATGCGGATGGTGATGAAGCCAATGGCGGAACTGCACCGGATGGCACCGATCTTATCGTCCGCCAATTGAACGATAACAAGGACAAAACCTTTAAATGGGTAAGCGAGTTTTTCTTTGATAAAAAAGGGACGAAGCTGTTGATCGAAACTACCAAAAACAGCAAGGATAGTAACAGTAAGGCCTATGTGCTGCTTTACAACCTGCAGTCTGGGAAAACAGATACCCTGATGAAGGGATGTAATGACTGTAAGAATTACGCTTTTGATGAGAACGGGGAACAGCTTGCCTTTGCAGCCGAACGCGACAGCAGTGCCAAAGCACTCACGAAATTCTATAAATTATGGTATTTTACGGGCGGGCAGGACAGCGCCAGGGTGCTGGCCGAAAAAAATACAGTGGGTATGAAACTGGGCACAACGGTGAGTGAGAACGGCAATATCAGTTTCAGTAAGAACGGGAAGAAGATCTATTTCGGTACTGCAGCGATCAGGCCGCCAAAAGACACCACACTGGTAGATTTTGAACTGGCCCGCCTGGATATATGGCATTACAATGACGACTACCTGCAGCCACAGCAGTTAAAGCAGGCGGATAATGAATTGAAGAGAAGTTATGTAGCCATGATACAACCCGGAACGGATAAAGTGATCCAATTGGGTGCGGAAGATGCCGAAAGGATCACGCTGGTGGATGAAGGGAATGCCGACTGGGTGCTGGCTGAAAGTACGAAAGGAAACCGCGTGGAAGGTCAATGGACGGGAAGAACAAAAATAACGGCTTATGTGATCAGTACGGTTGATGGGAAAAGAAAATTAGTGCTGTCCAATTCCCTCGCCAATTTTGATGCATCGCCGGGTGGCAAGTATGTGTATTGGTATGATCCCGTTGCAAAAAATTATTTCACTTACGACATAGCCAAATCGGCAGTAAAAAATATCACTGAAAAGGTCAGCGTACCCTTGTATGATGAGGAAAATGACGTGCCCGATTATCCTGATCCTTATGGTGTGATGGGATGGCTGGAAGGAGATAGTGCGATGTATGTATATGACAGGTATGATGTCTGGAAGACAGATCCGTCAGGCATGGTTAAGCCCGCTGTATTATTTGAACAGTTTGGACGTAAACACAATTACGTGATCAGGTATGTACAAACCAACCGGGAGGAAAGGTCCCTTTCAAAAAAAGGAGACCGGATATTCCGTTTCTTTGATAAAAAACAAAAAAGCGCCGCATTGGTCGCTTCATGTTTTGAATGTAAGGCGCTGTTTCAAACACAGTTGAACGATGCAGGCGGCTTAAGTAATATGCACCCGGTTGCCTACAATAATATCGTGAAGGCCAAAAACAGCATCACTTTCATTTATTCCATGGAAAGTTATGTACAGTCGCCCGATCTTTATTATGGAAATATCATTGACGATGTACCGGTCAAACTTTCCAATATTAACCCCCAACAGACTGATTATAACTGGGGCTCCGCGGAGTTATTCAGGTGGAAAGCCTACAACGGAAAAGAAAGTGAGGGCATCCTTTACAAGCCCGCGGGTTTTGACCCCTTGAAAAAGTACCCAATGATCTGTTACTTCTATGAAAAATTATCGGATGGTCTGCACAGTTACATTCCCCCGGCGCCTACGCCCAGCCGTTTGAATATCTCATTCTATGTGAGCAGGGGATACCTCGTATTTGCGCCGAATATTTCCTACACCACTGGTCACCCGGGCAATGATGCTTATAATTATATTGTAAGCGGTGCAAGGGCATTGGTAAAACAGGGATTTGTGGACAGTACGAAGATCGGCTTGCAGGGACAAAGCTGGGGTGGCTACCAGGTTGCCTACCTGATCACCCGTACCAACCTTTTCGCGGCCGCCTGGGCGGGCGCGCCCGTTGCCAACATGACCAGTGCGTATGGGGGTATCCGTTGGGAAAGCGGGTTGAACCGGCAGTTCCAGTATGAAAGGTCGCAGAGCCGTATCGGCGCCACCTTATGGGATAAACCACAACTTTATATCGAGAACTCACCGCTGTTCCAGTTGCCCAAAGTAACGACCCCGGTGGTGATCATGAGCAATGATGCCGATGGCGCCGTACCCTGGTACCAGGGTATTGAAATGTTCACCGCCCTACGGCGTTTAGGCAAACCCGTTTGGCTGTTGCAGTACAACGGCGAAGCGCATAACCTGGTGGAAAGAAAGAACCGGAAAGATATCCAGGTCAGGGAACAGCAGTTCTTCGACTGGAAACTGAAGGGAGAGAAGCCCGGGAAATGGCTTATATCGGGTGTTCCGGCCGTGCAGAAAGGGATCGAGTGGGGCTTGGGTGTAGAGTAGTCATTTAGATTGAAGCACAAGATATTGAGTCATTATAATTTTCTTTCGATTACTTCAAAATACCCCTGGTAAATAAATGTACGCCCTTCAAACATGTGAATAATGTAATTTATTTAAATGATTGTGTAAAATTCTGCGATGGGGTTGGATGTACTTTTACTGACTTACTGCAGGCTGATCGTTTTGGTATAGGTTTTATACCATCGGGCCTCTAAGCATTTCAACTATGGTATTCACGCGTCAATTTATTTCTGCTATCCTGTTTTCGTGCCTGGCATTGGCATGTACGACCAATAAAAATAAAATCCAGTTGACGGGATCATCGAGGTACGACCTGATGCACCCCGTAATCATTAAACTGCCCGAAGGCTTGTCGGAGATATCGGGAATTTCTTATTATCCTAAGGACACGTCTGTATTTGCCATTGTGGATGAGGATGGATTGTTATTCAAGATCGGCCTTAACAGTCAGGATAATATCAGGGAATGGCGGTTTGATAAAAAACATGATTTTGAGGATATTGTCCTGCATGATAGCATATTCTATGTCCTGATCAGCAATGGCGATATTGAAACCCTGAAGTTTGGATTGGGGGACTCTATCCTTATGCGTAAATCCAAATTCCCGGATGCCAGTAAAAAGCTGAATGAATTTGAATCGATGTATTATGATGACAGCCTGAATCAACTCGTACTTATGTGTAAGAATTGTGAAGACGACGGTCATAAGATCGTATCCGCCTGGGGCTATACAATTGATTCGGGGGTATATATACCATCCATTCTGACGATTGATGTGCAGCCGATCGCAGCGCGGCTTGGAATGGAAAAAATGAAACTGAAGCCATCGGCAATGGCCATCAACCCGGTCACCCAGGAATTATATATCCTGGCTTCCGTCAATAAATTATTACTTGTAACTGACCGGCAGGGGCGGTTCAGGGAAATTTACCAACTGGACCCGACCATTTATAAACAACCGGAGGGAATTGCGTTCACCCCATGGGGTGATATGATCATTTCGAACGAATCGCATCAAACGGGTTCTGCCAATATCCTGGTGATCCCGAATAAAAAGAAAGGATTATGAAAAGATCCAGTTTAGTCATATCGAGCCTGTTTGTTTTACAGGCGGCAGTTATGGCTCAGGACAGTATACAGGCAAGGATCGTATTGATCGGAGACGCAGGACAACTTACAAAAGGAAGGCATCCCGTTGTGGCCGCTGTAAAGAACCATATTACCATGGATAAAAAGACAACGGTAATTTTCCTGGGGGATAACCTCTACAAAACAGGGCTGCCTGATAATTCTTTGCCCACTTACGATATTGCGAAAGCGCCGCTCGATTCACAGATACAGATAGCCGGTACAAGTAAGGCAAAGGTCTATTTTGTACCGGGTAACCATGACTGGGCTAATGGAGGTTCCAACGGGTACGAATCCATTCTAAGGGTACAGTCGTACATTGACTACCTGGGTAACCAGAACGTGAACATGTTTCCGCGTGACGGTTGTCCCGGACCCGAAGAAGTGAAGATAACGGATGACATCACACTGGTGATGATGGACAGCCAGTGGTGGTTGCAGGAAAATGAAAAGCCGGGCGTGGAATCTGATTGCCCTTATAAAACGAAGGCTGAGGTACTTACCCAACTGGAAGATATTCTTTCCAGGAATTCACAAAAACTGGTATTGCTTGCATTTCATCATACCTTCATGAGCTATAGTCCGCATGGCGGCTATTTTACCATCAAGGAGCATATCTTTCCTTTTACCGATGCCATTCCAAATCTCTATATTCCCTTACCGGTACTGGGTTCCGTATATCCCTTGACCCGGGCGGTTTTTGGTACGATACAGGACCTCAAACACCCGCTTTACCAGGCCATGATGAATGATATCGAGGGAGTTGTAAAAGGGCATGCCAACGTGATCTATGTTGCAGGACATGATCATTCTTTACAGTTGATACAGGACAGTGGATATAACTATATTGTGAGTGGCTCCGGAAGTAAGAATTCAAGAGTATCTAAAGGAAGACACAGCCTTTATGCTTCACCGAATTCAGGTTTCTGGACATTGGAAGTATCAAAAAATAAAAATGTTCAGGCCAGTGTGTATATCGTTGACGGTGATTCCGTGCGGAAGGACTATACACATTCAATCCTGGATTTCTCAAAAATTCCTATACCGGTTATCGATAGTGCCAAACAGGTAGCTTATACTTTTAAAGACAAAGACACTGTGATCGTTGCCGCCAGTGACAGGTACAAGGCCAGATTGGGTTTTCGGAAAAGTTTTCTAGGGTCTAATTACCGAAAGGAATGGAGTACACCCATCACCATGCGGGAATTTAATATCAGTAAAGAAAAGGGAGGGCTAACCATCAAAAGCCTGGGCGGTGGCAAGCAGACAAAATCGTTGCGACTTACTGATAAGGAAGGAGTGGAGTGGACACTGAGGTCGGTAGACAAGGATCCTGAAAAAGCTTTGCCGGCGAATTTAAGGGGCACACTTGCCCAGGGCATCGTGCAGGATATGATCTCAGCAAGCAACCCCTATGCGCCACTGGTAGTACCCGGACTGGCCAGGGCGGTTGGCGTAATAACCCCCGATCCCGAATTCTTTTTCGTGCCCGATGACCCTGCCTTTGGATTGTACAGGAATATGTTCGCCCATACGGTTGTCATGCTGGAGAAAAGAGATCCACGCGCTGATTTCACAGATACCAAGAGTACCGGCAAGGTCATCAATAAGATGCTGGAAGATAATGATCATCATATTGACCAGGAAAAAGTGCTGACCGCCAGGTTACTGGATATGCTGATCGGTGATTTCGACAGGCATGGAGACCAGTGGAAATGGGGAACAGAGGATACCGGTATCGGGAAATTATATTTTCCTATTCCAAAGGACAGGGACCAGGCTTTCTTTAATTCCGACGGACTACTGCTAAGACTCCTGTCCAAAAAACAAATGCCTTTTTTACAAGGATTCAAAATGCATATCAGGGACATCAATGGATTAAACTGGGTGGCCAGGGATTTCGACCGTTTCTTTTTGAATAATCTTGACGAAGCCAAATGGAATGAGATCACGATCAAATTCCAAAGACAGCTTTCTGACGAAGCGATATGGAATGCCGTATCCCAATTGCCCGCCCCCATTGCGGCACTGGATGCAAATACCATTGCTCAAAAACTTATCAGCCGGCGGGATGACCTATTGAAGGATGCCCTGAAATATTATCGGTTCATATCAAAGGTGGTATCCGTTACCGGCAGTAATAAACCCGAGTATTTCCATGTTAAAAGTCATCCGGGTGGGCTCCAACTGACCGTATATAAAAAACTCGATAAGACCGATTCGGCCTCCGTCATGTATAACCGCGTTTTCGATGACAGGGTTACCAGAGAACTGCGGTTATATGGTTTGAATGGAAATGATAAATTTGAAATTGATGCCGACGTCTCCTCAAAGATCAAAATTCGGGTGATCGGTGGCAAGGGCAATGATACCTTCGATCTGAAAGGTAATGTCAGGAATGTGGTTTATGACCTGTCCACTGAAAAAAATGCGAAGCTTAATCTTCGGAAAAGCAACAAGGAATTCACCTCCGATCCCGCCATCAATGAATATAAGAATACGGGCTTTCAATACACCAGGTCAAGGTTTCCGCAGATCAATTTAGGATATAATGAAGAAGACAGGTTCTTAGTCGGTATTGGATTCTCCAGGCGCTCCTATGGTTTCAGGAAAGAACCTTACGCAACCGACCAGCGGCTGGTA
>JAYWAZ010000006.1:0-7550 GCA_043781975.1 Bacteroidota bacterium | reverse complement strand
GGCAGCGTTGGAAAGCATCGTTCGGCAACAAGACTTTTAAAACAAAGTTCATTGTTGCATTTTCGGTTTTGATCGTCGTTGTGATTTGCCTGCCCTTTTTTTTCAGCTATATCGAAAAAAGAAGCGGGATAGAACTGGATGATATCATTTTAAGGAACCTTTTACCCAACAATGTTTCCCTGTTCATTTTCGGGGTCATGTGGTCGGTGACGCTGCTCATGCTGGTAAGGGCGGTTCAGCAACCTTCCATATTCATTTTGCTGCTCAGTTCATTCACCCTGCTTACCCTGGTCCGGATCGTCAGCATCTGGAGTTTTGCCCTGAATCCGCCCCCGGGGCTGATCGTTTTGCAGGATCCCCTGAGCAATTTTTTTTACGGGCAAAGCTTCGTCACCAGGGATCTTTTTTTCTCGGGCCATACGGCCACCATGTTTCTGATGTTCCTCTGCCTGCAGAAAAAAACCGATAAATACATCGCCCTGGCCGCAGCGCTGACGGTAGGTTTCCTGGTATTGCTCCAGCACGTGCATTATACCATCGATGTGGCGGCGGCGCCAATTCTTACCTATATTGCTTACCGTGGGGCAAGGGCCTGGTTAAAGCTCTTATAATTTAACAGTAATGGAAATATGCATAATTTTATTTTCTTATTTATACAGTATATTTAAACAAGTCTTACACTACCACAGGAAAAATGTATATTTGAATTTCTAAAAATTAATACTAAATTAATCTGCTGAAGATTTAACTCATCCAGACAACTACATGGTAACGGGGAAAATTGAAAATAAATATTTTACGCTGGGTTCCGAGATCACCGCCGAGCAGCTTGAATTTTTTGATAAAAATGGCTATATCCTTTTTAAAGGCTTTATCGCCCGTGAAAAGACCGATGAGTTGAAAGCGGAGATGAAAAGGGTGGAGAAGCAATGGCTGGAGGAAGGAACGGAGAAGATCAATGGCGTGCCGCTTAAATTCGGGAAAGACCAGGATGGCCAAACGATCGTGCAACGGTTTTGTTTCCTGTCGCAGTTCAGCCCGGTGATGCATGAATTGCTGCAGTCTCCAAAAATGCACCTATTGCCCGATTTTTTACACCCCTATGAAGGGCGTATCGCCGAAGATGAAAAAGACGGTTTGGTGCTTAATAATTACCTGCGCACACCTGAAAGCAAGTTCACCCACATGGGATGGCATACCGATAGCCCGCGTGACCTGTTCATGGGAGGACGTATCATGCCTATGCTGAATGTGGGCATACACCTCGACGATTGTCCCTTTGCAAACGGCGGCTTACGCGTTATCCCGGGCACACACAAACAGGGATTTTTGAAATTGCTCTTCGGTAAAAAATATTATATCGACAAGGATGCCGATCCGCGTGAAGTGGGTTTCAATATTGACGCCGGCGACCTGACCGTACATGATGGCAGGATCTGGCACCGGGTGGAGCAATCCCCGTTTACGGGTATCAAAAGCCAGCGCCGTGTAATGTATGTGCCCATTGTTACGGGTAAATACAAACCCAAGACCAAGGACAGTAAAACGCCTTTTTATCACCGCTTTACCGCGAAAGCGCATCACTGATAAAAATATTCTCTTCAACTTTGTAAATAAGATAAATGGGCTATGCTCTTGTAACCGGTGCCAGTAAAGGAATTGGTAAAGCCATTGCAAAGGAATTGGCAAAGCGCCAATATGATATCCTGCTGGTGGCCCGTTCTTCCAGCCAGTTAACGGCGACCGCGGAAGAGATCACGAAACAGTTTGGCGTTAAGACCGACTGCCTGGCGATTGACCTGTCGTTGCCGGGATCGACGTATGAACTTTTCGACTGGTGTAAAATAAATAAGTATTCTGTTGAAGTGCTCGTGAACAACGCGGGCTACGGCCTCAGCGGACCCGTTGATAAATATACGATGGACGAGTACACGGCCATGATGCAGGTGAATATGAATGCCGTGGTTGGCTTATGCCATCTTTTTTTGCCCGAACTAAAAAAAATACCGCAGGCCTATATCCTTAATATCGCCAGCACCACGGCCTACCAGTCGGTTCCCGGGCTGGCCCTCTATGCCGCGTCAAAATCATTTGTACTTAGTTACAGCCGCACCCTCACCTATGAGCTGCGCAAAACCACGGTATCGGTTACCTGCGTTAGTCCCGGCAGCACCGACACTGATTTTGTGAACCGCGCCAACATGAGCAAAAATACCCGGAAGGCCGCCGATAAATTCAACATGACCCCCGAGGCGGTAGCTGCGATCGCGGTAAAAGCGATGCTGCATAAAAGAACGGAAGTGATCACCGGCGCCGTAAATAAACTGGGTGCCTTTTTAGTGTGGCTGCTGCCGAAAAAATTTGTGGAAGCCCAGGTGGCCGCGATCTATGATATTAAATAGCTGATCCTGCTTTGTTTATTCCAGGGAGCGAATGGTATAGCTGGTGCTGAAACTTGCATCGGCGCCCGGGTCCAGGCGCATCAACCCCATCCCGTTATTAAAAGCATCCGGTGCGGCGCTTAAATTTTCAATAGCGATGCTTTGGCGGTGCGGCGGGGTATAGATCTGCAAATAAGGATAGTTTTCGTCGGGCCTGATCTCAATCTGAATTTTTTGACGGGCATCCCTGATCACGCAAAGCGGTTGATCTCTGTCAGGGTCAAGTGTGAAGCAATTATCAAAGGCCTTATCTCCTAGTACTTTCAGGGTTTCAAATTCATGATACGGCAATAGCTCCCCGGTCGGCAGCAGCTCATCATCGAATACAAGCATCGCTTTGCTTTTAAATTGCAGTTGCAGGTCATCGATCTTTCCGCCAAAACTGAAATAAGGATGCCATCCGTCGGAAAGGGGTAAGGCGGTATCGCCTTTGTTGATGACCGTTGTGATGATCCGCAGCTGGTTTTCTTTATGCAATTCATAGCTGATGATGCAATCGAGGTCAAAAGGAAAGCCGGGGTCTTCCTTGCGGTATTCGTATTTCATGGTTACGGAGGCGCAGGTTTCATTTGACTGTTGGGTGGTCACCACAAAAGCGGCATCATAGATCAGTCCGTGCAGCGCGTGTGAACCCAGGTAAAATTTTTGAATTTTGTATGAAGATGACCCGAAGGAATACCCGCCGTTCCGCAGCCGGCACACGAAAGGAGATAATTTACAGCCCTTGAACCCCTTTGAAGTTATATTATTTTTAAAATCCCCGGCATCCGTATAATGATCGATCACATTTAGTGACCGGCCCTGGTGCGCTACGCTAAACCCGTGTAAGATGGCGCCGCAGGAAGGAATGATTGCGGCGATGGTACCGGTGGCGGCATCGGTCAGTAGTATTTTATCAAAGCCATCTTCTGTAATAGCGGTCACTGAAAACATGTTGGTGCTGCCGGGATTTGGTTCAGGCTAAATTAGGAAGGATATCAGCGCCATGCGAAAAAATCCAAAAGAATTTAATTTCAATCTTTGACCTACGTATCCAGTTCCACCCCTGCAAGTAAAGAGGGTTGCAGCAGCTCAGGGATTATCACATAATTTATCCTGCTAATATTTTCACCATTTGCCTTTAAAAAATGGCTTTAATGTAGTATATTAATTCACAAAGTTTTCAACGATTATATTTGATTGTTATTGCGGTTATTTCTTTATCCGGTTTGGCATAACGCATCCTTTCCAAATCTTTTGTGGTATGATGACAATCCAGCCCTGAACAGGTAACCGTTCCGGCTTTTCTATATCTAAATATCCATCTTCACATAAACAATCGTTAGGATAAGCTGGTTAATTTCACCAATAATCAAAATGGTATTATTGAGTGCAATATCAAAACGCTGCCTGAATACGCTGATTAGGAAATACTATTCATGCTTTAGTCATTATTCTGTGATTATTTAAACAATATGGCTTTCATTTTGTTTAATTGAAAACGCTTAATCATGGAAACCTTAATAGGGAAAAATATATTAGTGGTTGGCGCTACAGGTGGCATTGGCTCCAGCACGGCTAAACTACTGGCAGGCAGCGGTGCTTCACTTTTTTTAGCCGGCAGGAATGAAGCTAAACTACAGGAAGTGGCTCAATCATGCGGTGTTCCAGTAAACAATACATTTGTGTTAGATATATCGCAACCAGCCGCAGTAAATGAATTAAAGGGCAAATACTTTTCACAGTTACCTACTATAGATATTTTAATTAATGCGGCCGGAATTGGCATTATAAGAACAATGGATACCCTTAGTGAAACAGATTTCTTACGTTCGCTTAATTATAATTTATATGCGCCTTTTTTACTGGTAAAAGCATTTTTACCTGCCATGAAGGAATTGAAAAAAGGTTTAATCATAAATATTCCGGGTGTATTGGGTAAAGTGCCGATGGCCGGTGCAGCAGCATACTGTGCCGGTAAATATGGCTTAGTGGGTATGATGCAAAGTATAAGGGAAGAATTAAAACGTACCAACATCCGCATTACCAATTTATTTTTAGGTGGTGTGGATTCTCCCTTTTGGGATACCATTGATTTAAAAGTACAACGGGAAAAGATGGTGCAGGCAGAAGAAGCCGCCAAAAGCATTTGGTTTTTGTGCCAGCAACCGGTTAGCGGTGTGGTAAGTGAAATGGTATTGCAGCCTTTCAATCATCAGGCTATCTGATTATTTAAAAGAAAGAAAAACAAGTTTATAAAATTATATCTATGCTTAAAAAATTAACGACCGCCGATATACTGCTGATGACGTCAGCATTACTCTCCCTGATTTATTCCGAACTATCATGGTTTAAGGGCGAAAGGGAAGCTGCGATTTTTGTTGGCCTGTGGGTGCCTTCCATTCTTGGCTTTGGTATTTACCTGAAACTTTTAAACAATAAAAAGAATGACTGACCTGATACCGTATTTCGCCGGATTAATTACACTAATGTTTGGGGCTGGATTTTACCTTTTGCTACAGGAAGCAAAAAGAAACGAATAATATTACTTTTTTTGAAAGGCTTTTAAACAATATGGCTTGTTGAATGCAGCAGGTTTATTACGGAGCTTATGGCTATTTTAAATATTGCCAGAGATAAAAACCTGGGTGCTACTATCAACTTCATTTGCCCATTGTCTTAGTAAATCACTGCCAATAGGTTCGTAAATATCTTTTTTAGACTGGTCAGTGGGTAATTCCCTAATAGGTAGTAACAAAAGAAAATGTGGTTCTACATAGTCGTAATGCTTATCAAGTGTTAAGCCTTTTACCTGTACAAATTTGAATCCTTTATCTTCCAGATTTTGTAATCCCTCTACACTTAACCTGGTTGCTGCTATTTGTCCGTCTGTTATTCCTTTTCGCATATAAATCGGTATTACTCGCCATTAAAATAACAAATACGCATACTGAAAGTTCTGTAAGCCAAAAATAAAAACCATTTTGTATAAGGGGTATTATCCAAATAGGGTCATTAATTAAACTAATATTGAGGACAATAGGAGACTTTGAAAGACTTACTATTCAATAACTGGAAATCAAAAGTTCGACTTTTCTATTAGGGTTATGGAACCATTGTGAGGTTATTGCCTCCAAAAGCAATGCTGAATCTTTAAACGACAAAACAGTTTATTCAGGAGAAGGCTTCTACCAGCCTACGGTTTATTAAAAAACAAAGTCCTCGTCTGCGGACAAACGAGGACTTTACTGTACAAAATGCGACAAGTAGTCCTAACAGGAATGAGTTCGAACCAAATTATGGAGGATATTAGAGTGATTCAAAAAATTAAGGGGGTTGCTTCCAAAATCTGACGTTATTTAGATATGGCATAAGTTTAAGGATTCACAAAATCGCTTCCATGAAGTTAATCTCGATTCTTTGCGTTTTTAGGGCGTTCCCTGTTTTCTTCCTTTCTGTTTTAATAAGCCGCCTTTAAAGTAATGTAAGAGGGCTTAATTGATACGGGTAATCTTAGGCGGGTCACATGGCATGAGGGTGGCAGAATAATCATAAACATGCCTGCCAATACCTCAATAAGAACAGGCCGTATCTGTATTTTAATTACCCTTACAGGGAACAGCCTTTAGTTCTAATAAAATTAAACACAACAATTCCCTTCATAAAAAAAGCCGCCCCGTTCATTTTCGAGGCGGCTTTAAATAAGGTAGATCAAAAGATATTAATTCAATTTCACCAGTTTCACCGTCACATGTTCTTTTCCCTGTATAGCTTGCAGGTAATAGGAGCCCCCAATGTAACCTTCTCCAAGCTGGATGATCGAACCTGGTTTGATGGTCCGCTCCACATCGATGAATTGCCCGATGTTGTTCATTACTCTTACGGTTACGGGTGTGTCATCTTTGCTATCAATTGAAACCATGAAGTAATTGGAACTTGGATTAGGATAGGCTCTCACTAACAGTGCAACAGCTTGCGGTTTTACAGTCTCCTCAATTGTTATCCTGGCAAAACTTGTTGGAACTGTACAAGGAAGCAGCTCACAAGTTCCAAGTCTATCATTTGCATGATCCCTCAGGTGAGCATTCACGGCATTTGTGCTAATTGACAAGGTATTCGGATTACCCTGGTTATGGCACAAGTAAACTTTCTGGTTATTGCCATTGGTACCGGCCACTCTGATATCGGTTACACAGATACTGATCGTACAAGTTGTCGTACATCCGTAATTGTTAGTAACCAACACTGTGAAAGTAAAGCTACCTGGAGTTGTTGCTGTGAATACCGGGTTGGCGGTATTGTAATTGCTCAAGGTGCCACCACTCCATGAATAGGTATACGGCGCACCGCTTGCAGGAACCGCAACTTTCAAAGTATCCATATTAGGGCCATACCCGAGATAAAGATTTGTAGCTACACCGCCGGTATAAACAGTGCTGGAAGGTACTGCTGTGATGGAGCAAGTTGGCATAGTTCCCAATACAGTTACAACTGCGGTACAAGTACTACTGTTTCCTGATACATCCGTCACCGTAAGTGTCACCGTGTTGTTTCCAAGATTTGTGCAATTGAAGCTTGTTTTGGATAGACTGAGTGTGACCGGGCTACAGATATCCGAACTTCCATTATCCACGTTGGATGGAATGATGGTTGCAGTTCCGCCCACCAAAGTTATGGTTACTGGTTTGCAAATTGCATCTGGAGCGGTTATATCATGCACCGTGATCGTTTGGGTACATTCACTGTAGTTACCGCTTACATCTGTTGCTCTCCATATCCTGGAAATTGTGTAGTTATAATGTGCCGGGCTGTTCACATTCGGATTCTGCGTGGTAAGATCATAATGGGAGATCGATGTCGTCGAGCAATTGTCTGTTGCCGTTGCAACACCTGTTGATGTTGGTGTGTTGTTATCCTGGCAATTCAACGTTACGTTAGCCGGACAAGTAATTACCGGCGCAGTCACATCATGAACAATGATCGTTTGAACGCACTCGCTAAAGTTTCCTGACTCATCCGTTGCTCTCCATGTGCGCGTGATCACATAATTGTAATGACCCGATCCGCTTGGAGTTTGTGTACTTGTTTGGCTTTGTGTGATAGTAACAGCAGAACAATTATCAGTTGCCG
>JAYWAZ010000005.1:0-7594 GCA_043781975.1 Bacteroidota bacterium | reverse complement strand
GAGGCGTCTTTGCGTATGTTGTCTTTGATGAAACCAGTAACCACCGTATTGTCGGCCAAAACAAGTTTACCCGATGAGTATCCTTTTGGAGCTTCTGTTTGTGCGTTAGCCTGTAAAATGAACAGGCTTAATGCAAGCGATGTAAATGCTTTGAAAATTTTCATGATAGTAATTTTTAGTATTTGATGAATTTTGTTATAAGCAGTTTCTTTTATACCCCAATACTAGCAATGATCCCCGGCTCCTGCAATCCAAAAGGAGTGAACCGCCTAAAAAAGGGAATGAGTTGAAGAAAAACGGCTAAACTGAAAACTACCCTACCGGGATATGGCGGTTTCTCAATAATTTCGGATATTTGGTAACTAATTGAATAGGGTACTCAAACTTAAAAAATCAACATATGAAAACAAGTTTATTAAGCGTCATCTGCGCAGTTGTATTGACCTTCCAGGGGATGGCACAGGACTATAAAATAGAAAACAATGAATTGAAGCTGGCACAACCTGTTTTATTTGAGACCAATTCGTACCGCTTCAAACCAGAAAGTGATGCCGCTTTGAATATTATAAAAAAGTATCTGACCGATAAGCCATATATTAGTTTATTGCGTGTGGAAAGCCATACCGATAATACCGGTAACGCCAAAGCGAACCAAACCCTGTCTGAAAAAAGGGCCTACGTGATCTGTGCCGCGCTGGTGACAATGGGTATTGATTGTAAACGCCTGCTCCCGGTAGGTTTTGGCGGAACAAAACCCATTGCCGACAACCGTACATCCGAAGGAAAGGCCGCGAACATGCGGGTTGTGTTGGTAAACGTGGCATTGTCGGGGCACCTGATCGGTAGCATGCCGGCTAATGGCGGTGGCGTGGTGGCAGGCGATATTTGTACCCAATAAGGCAGTTCCGTTATCTTTGTTTCATGACCTCAAATTTTTTTATTTATGATAAGGGTAAAGTGATCCAGGCTTTACGTTATCACTTCATTACCCGGCGGGAAATCAAAGTGATGATGATACTGGTGAACGTTTTCGCGATCGTATCAGCGGCCCTGTTCTTTTTCCGGAAAATATCGCCGCTGGCCTTCCTGATCAGTTCAGTATTATGGTTTGTACTGATGATCGTTTTCTGGTTCTTGCTGCCCCAAATGATCTATAATAAGGCGCAGACATTCAAGGACCGTTTCCAGGTCATTTTATCCGACAGCGAATTCAGGATCGAAAATGACCGGGGCGGTAGAAGCTGGCCCTGGAGCGATTTCAGCTCCTGGATGGAAAGCCCGCATTTCTTTCACCTTTATTTCAACAGCCGCTCTTTCTTCATCGTTCCCAAGGAGGCATTTGAAGGAGATGAAGTGTACGAAGCAAGAAAGATATTCAAGGTGAAGATCATTAAACACTAGCAGATATGGCTAAGCGCTAAAAGAGAAAAGGAGTTTTACCAAATCCTCTTTTTCTCCTTTGTGCTATTAGCAAAAATTTATTTTAGAGTTTTTTCTCCATCACGATATGAGGAATGGTAACCTCGATAAATTCATCGCCAACAGGCTTATAGCCCAGTTTTTCATAAAAACCTTCCGCGGTTTTTCGTGCGTGCATGATCAGTTTTTTATAGCCCTTGTCGCGGGCCACGAGTTCTGCAAAATTCATCATGCTGGCACCAATGCCCTTTCCCTGTAAATTATTCTGTACCGCCATCTGCCTTAGCCGCAGACACTTGTTATCCATCTTCGTCAGCAGGCAACAGGCCAGCAATTCATCATCGTCAAAAGCGCCGATAAGGATATCCTCTTTTTCCTTTGCCAGTTCTTCGGGAGAATAAGTTAGTCCGAGTGGCCGCCTCAGGATCTCATTGCGGAGTTTCACCATTTGCTGGTATTCCTTGCTACCGTGGTCTATTTGTTTTAAGCCCATAAACGATTTGTTTGAACCGGATCCATAAGTTTTTCAGGGGAAGGGCTAACAATATACAATTTTTTTCATTGTCTCTTACGGTACCCGGTAGCAGAAAGGCATTTTTTACAGGTCAAGATAATAATCCCTCCATTTGAAGCAGGGATTCACTTATGACGGGGAGGGAAAAAATGATAAAATCATATATAAATTGTACGGCAGCGGTGCCTGGAGCTTCGATATTCTGTGCAAAGGGGTGAAAGCGGGCCAGCACCTATAAAAAGCTACGATTTACCAATCAATATCTATTTCTTTGTATTTATTGCAAAAAGTATATTTTTGCACCCAATACAAACTAAATTTTACTACCATGTCAGACATTGCAACAAGAGTAAAGAAAATAATTGTTGACAAATTAGGAGTTGATGAAGCAGAGGTTACCCCGGAGGCTTCTTTCACCAATGATCTGGGCGCCGATAGCCTGGATACTGTTGAACTAATTATGGAATTTGAAAAAGAATTTAATATTTCTATTCCGGATGAGCAGGCCGAAACCATTACCACCGTTGGTCAGGCAAATGCTTACTTAGAAGAACACGCTAAGTAATTAACATTCATTATCACAGGCAAACTTTATGGCTTTGAAACGAGTTGTTGTAACCGGATTGGGTGCCCTGACTCCATTGGGTAAAACCGTTGATGAGTACTGGCAGGGCTTAACCAATGGGGTAAGCGGCTGCATGCCGATCACACAATTCGACTGCAGTAAATTCAAGACCCGCTTTGCCTGTGAGGTTAAGGACTTTGAACCCACCCATTACCTGGAGCGCAAGGAGGCGAGAAAGATCGACCGCTATTGCCAGTTTGCCCTTGTTGCCAGCGATGAAGCGGTGAAGGATGCCGGTATCAGCAAGGAAAATGTTGATCCCGACAGGGTAGGCGTGATCTTTGCGAGCGGTATTGGTGGTTTGATCACCTTCCAGGAAGAAGTGATCAATTTCGCCCTGGGCGACGGTACACCCCGTTTCAACCCATTCTTTATTCCCAAAATGATATTGGATATCGCCGCCGGACAGATATCCATGCGCTATGGATTCCGGGGCCCCAACTATGCCGTGGTCAGCGCCTGTGCTTCTTCCACCAACGCGATCATCGATGCTTTTGATAATATTCGCCTGAATAAGGCCGATATCATCATTACCGGTGGCAGTGAAGCCGTGATCAGTGCGGCAGGCGTGGGCGGTTTCAATGCCATGAAAGCCCTGAGTGAAAGAAATGACAGTCCCTCTACAGCAAGCCGCCCCTTCGATAAGGACCGCGATGGTTTTGTAATGGGAGAAGGCTCGGGTGTATTGATACTGGAAAGCCTTGAACACGCCCTGGCAAGGGGAGCAAAAATTTATTGCGAAATAGCGGGAGGAGGAGCCAGTGCCGATGCACATCATATTACCGCACCCCATCCCGAGGGCCTGGGGGCGCAAAATGTAATGAAAGTGGCGCTGAAAGATGCGGGGCTGAAGCCCGAAGACATTGATTATATAAATGTTCACGGAACCTCTACTCCTTTGGGTGATATCGCCGAAACAAAGGCCATTTTAAATGTTTTTGGCAGCCATGCCTACGATCTCAATATCAGTTCTACCAAAAGTATGACCGGGCACTGCCTGGGTGCCGCCGGTGCAATGGAAGCATTGGCTTGTATCCTGGCAGTTACAAAAGATATCATTCCGCCAACCATCAATCATTTCACCGACGATCCTGAATTGGACCCCAAACTGAATTTTACCTTTAACAGCGCCCAGCAACGTACGGTGAACGCCGCACTCAGCAATACTTTCGGCTTTGGGGGGCATAATGCCAGCGTGATCGTGAAGAAATATGTAGCTTGATTTTTTTATCATCTACATTTTTTTATCGCTTTATTATTGAGATATCCATTTCTAATCATTTTTCTTTACAACTATCTAGTGGCATTTATCTTTCTTCGAACTTTATTACACAGCGATACACAAAGAGAGCTTTTAGAAAATAACACTTTAAATAATTATACCCGCTCCGTGGTACTTTGTGATTCTTTGTGTCAATATTCCCTGATTGTAGCATCCCCGCCTGAACGCCAGCCCGAAAGATCCATTCCGGCGGGAATTCATTCGGGCAGGTCTGGCAAAAAAACTTTAATTTCGAACAAACATATTTTAATAAATTTTGCAATTCATAAAGAATTTTTTCAGCGGACAGAACAAGAACACTGAGTTTAAAAAACAACTTAATAATGTACTGGGATTTTCACCCGGCGATATCGCCCTGTACAAAACAGCGCTCAGCCACCGCAGCGTAAGGGAGGGGGCTGATGAGAACAATGAACGCCTGGAGTTTTTGGGCGATGCGGTCTTAAGTTCCGTGGTGGCACATTATCTTTTCCGGAAATATCCTTACAAGGGTGAAGGCTTTTTAACCGAGATGAGAAGCAAGATGGTGAATCGCCAGAAGCTAAACGATATCGCTTTGAAAATGGGTCTTAAGAAGATCACCTTCTATAATAAGTTCGATAATTCCCTCAAGATCTCACAGATATTCGGCAATACCCTGGAGGCACTGATCGGCGCCGTTTACCTGGATAAAGGATATAACCGCACCCAGCAATGGGTGGAGAAATACATGATCATGCCCTATCTTTTTATCGATGACCTGGAAGGCATAGAGATCAATATAAAAAACAAATTGTACGGCTGGGCCAATAAGAACGGGAAGGTCCTGGAATTTGAAACACTGGATGAGAAATTTGAGAACGGCAGACGCTTATTTACCATTGGCGCTACGGTTGACGGAGAACTGATCGCCGATGCAAAGGGCTACAATAAAAAAGATGCCAGCCAGATCGCGGCACAACTGGCAGTGGATAAACTGGGTCTTTAAAAGTTTGTGGTTTGTTGTTTGTTGTTAGGCTCCATGAAATAAAAAACGCTTCTCAACTACAAACCATCAACCACAAACAACAAACCGTATATCATGACATTTGGAATCCTTGGAAGCGGAAGTTGGGGAACGGCCCTGGCAAAGATACTGACCGATAACGGGCAAACTATTTATTGGTGGAACCGCAACCCCGAAGCCATTGATTATATTAAAACCCGCCATCACAATCCGCAATATTTATCCACAGCGCATTTTAATACCGAACAGCTTCACCTGACCACGGATCCGGTGGAAGTGATCACAAACAGCGATTGCATCATCATTGCCATTCCTTCGTCCTACGCGGATGATGCATTGAAGGGCCTTGACCGAACCATTTTTAAAGAAAAAAAGATCATTTCGGCGATCAAAGGTATCCTGCCGGGGCAGAATTTATTGCTAAACGATTACTTAAAAAACGAATTTGCTTTCAGGCTGGATGATTATTTCGCCGTGCTGGGCCCCTGTCATGCTGAAGAAGTAGCCGCTGAAAAATTATCCTATCTCACTTTTTCAGGCATCGATGAATCAACCACGCATGAAATAGCCGCCTATTTCAAAACGGCTTACCTGAATACTGTGGAGAACAATGATATCTACGGTGTACAGTTCGCGTCCATTTTAAAAAATATCTATGCGGTTGGTTCCGGAATGGCACATGGACTTGATTACGGCGATAACTTTTTAAGCGTTCTCATAGCCAACAGCGCCGATGAGATGGCGGGATTTTTACGAAAGGCCGGCATCCAAAACATACAGGTGGGTACCATTGAACACCATCCCACCAGCGAAAAATCGCAAACCACCAACTATGCCGCCTCTGTTTACCTTGGCGACCTGCTGGTGACCTGCTATTCGCTGCATAGCCGCAACCGCTCTTTCGGGAATATGATCGGTAAAGGATATACTGTAAAAGCCGCACAACTGGAGATGAGCATGGTGGCTGAAGGTTATAATGCCAGTAAATGCATGCATATCATCAACCAGACCATCAACGCCGAAATGCCCATCGCGGAAACCCTTTATAAAATTTTATGGGAAAACCTGCCGGCGGCGGAGGGTTTTAACGAAATAGAAAGAACGCTGGTGTAGTTATTGTGTAACTTTATGGTGAAAATATGACCATGCCTTTTTCATTTTCAAATATCAGCAGTACAGCTTTGATCGTTATGGTGCTTTGTTTAACAGCGGCAGAGCTCATTCATTTTTTAAGAAAGCAGTTTCATCACTCAGAAAAAAAGATCCGAGGCAATACCATCGGCAAATAGTTTTCCTTCTCTTGTCAGTATCAGGTTTGAGCCATTCAGCAAGAGTTTTCCACCCGCTTGCCATTTTTCACTCCCCATTTCCAGTTTCTTTTCAAATGCTTCCCCGAAAATTTCCTTTATCAAATTAAGATCGAGTCCCTCCATCGTTCTTAAAGAGGTCATGATGTATTCATTGAGTTGTTGAGTGCCCGTAAGTACCTCTTCTTCAAAGGGGATGGTATTTTCTTGTAAGGATCGTAGGTATAATGCATTGTTGGCGATATTCCATCGCCTGCTCTTGCCATCAAAGGAATGAGCGGATGGCCCGAAGCCGTAATATTTTTTTCCTGAACCGTCGGCGGTACGCGACCAGTAGCTGCTGTTGTGGCGGCTGCGCATACCGGGTAATGAAAAATTACTTATTTCATAATGTTCATAACCCGCTTTTTCCATCCTATCCATTAACGCCGAAAACTGGCGGGCCTGTTTCTCCGCATCAACGGGTGCCTTCTTTTTCAAAGCGATCATTTTATCGAGGGCGGTATTTGGTTCTACCGTTAACGCATAAGCGGAAATATGCGGGATCTTCTTTTCGATCACGGTCTCCATATTTTGTGCCCAGCCCGCATCACTCAGTAAGGGGGAACCGTAGATCAGGTCCACGGAAAAATTCACAAAGCCCGCCTCACGGATCCGGTCAATACAAACCATGGATTCGGCAGCGGTATGTGCCCGGTTCATCCACTCCAATTCTTCATCTGCGAAACTTTGTATGCCCACACTCAGGCGGTTGATGCCGAGTCGCTTCCATTCCTGGAGTTTCAATACGGTGATATCATCCGGGTTGGCCTCCAGATTAATTTCAATATCAACGGTGAAAGCGAATTTTTTTTGTAATGCTTCGAAGATCGCCCTGAGATCGGCGATATCCAATATACTTGGGGTGCCACCACCAAAGTAGAGTGTTTCAATGTTTTCCACTTGACCGAAGGATCTGCTCGGGGTGAGACTTATTTCTTTCACGATCGCACCGATCATTTCCTGTTTTGATTTCAGGGAAGTAGAGAAATGAAAATTACAATAATGGCAGGCCCGTTTGCAAAAAGGTATATGGATATAAATGCCGGCCAAAGATTTCTGATTTAAGTCCTGATATTTATGGGGATAATATTTTAGATTTGGATATTAATGATCAATGTAACCCCAAAATTTTATAAAATCTTCTCCTTTGCATTGCTCTGCAACTGCATTTTACTTTCTGCTGCCCTTGCTCAAAACCCTTCCGCTGTTTACCGTTTGCAGATCCGGTACAGCGACAAAGATAAGTTCTTTGACCCGCAACCTTTGAAGATCCAAACCGAGTTCCCCAATCGCCTGGCTTGTATCAGTTATATCAGCAGCCTGCCCGGATTATTGGGTTCCAGGGGATACCCCACCGCTTCGGTGGACAGCATCTCCGAAAAAGAAGCATTTGCCTTTGTAAGTTTATTTCTTGGAAAAC
>JAYWAZ010000004.1:0-2738 GCA_043781975.1 Bacteroidota bacterium | reverse complement strand
TCGGGGAGCAGACTTGAACTGCCGACCTTCGGGTTATGAATCCGATGCTCTAACCAGCTGAGCTACCCCGACAAACGGGGTGCAAATATAGGCGATTTGAACAAAATTTTGATTCCTATGCATTCAGAAGTTGGCCTATTCGCTCCAAAACCTTTGTAGCATTGGGCAGCATGGCCTCCTCCAATAAAATATTCATCGGCACCGCGGGCAAATTCAATGCCCCCATCACTTCCACAGGCGCATCCAGGTATTGAAAACAGGCATGTGATATCCTGCCCGCCAATGCTTCGGCGAATGAATTATTCTGTTGCTCTTCGGTTAACACCAAACATTTACCATGATTTTTTACACTGGCGAAGACCAGTGCTTCATCAAGCGGGAATAATGTTCGCAGATCAATGACTTCCACGCGGCCCCGGAGTTTTTTAGCAGCCGCCCCGGCCCAATACACGCCCATGCCATACGTGACCACGCAACAGCTTTCGCCGTTTTCAATACATGCAAAATCTGCCTGCAAAACAATATTGGCTTTGCCTAAAGGAATGATATAATCAGAAGAAGGTTCAATGGTCTTGGCCTCATCCGTTCCGGGTACCTTGCTCCAGTACAAACCCTTGTGCTCGAGCATCACTACGGGATTGGGGTCAAGAAAGGCCGCCTTCATCAATCCCTTGATATCGGCGGCGTTGGACGGATACACCACTTTGATGCCCTTGATAGAAAGCAGGGTGGTCTCCACGCAACCGCTGTGGTAGGGGCCTCCCCCGCCGTAAGCACCTACGGGTACCCGTATGAGGGTCTGCACCGGAAATTTTCCGCAACTCAAATAACAACTCTTTGAAATTTCCGTGACCAACTGGTTCAGGCCGGGATAGATATAATCGCCAAACTGTACTTCCACAATGGGCTTTATCCCGACGGCGCACATGCCCACCGTAGAGCCGATGATATAGGCTTCCTGTATAGCGGTATTGAATACACGATGATCGCCGAACTGCTCGGCCAGCGTGGCCGCCTCCCTGAAAACGCCGCCCAGCCTGCGTCCTACATCCTGGCCGTACAGGACCGCTTCGGGATATGCTTCCATGATCTCCCGGATAGCAAAGAGCGCCGCATCCACCATCATTATTCTTTCCCTTCCCGCCGGACTCCTTTCGCCTTCCTCATCCAGTACGGGCGTTGGTACAAAAACATGGTCGGATACGATGGCCGGATCGGGTTCTGGTGCCGCGACCGCGTCTTCGAAATGCCTTGCAATATCCACCGCGGTTTCTTTTTCAATCTGCTGTAATATTTCTTCACTGGTTCCCATCTCCCGCAATTTATTCGCCAGCTTCGGGCCCGGGTCATTCGCCATGTCCTTTGCCAGATCTTCTTCCGTCCTGTAAAATTCTTTGCGCACGCCGCTAGTATGATGGCCCAGCAAGGGCACTTTGGCGTGTACCAGGAAGGGATGTCTTTCGCGGCGAACCTCATCCACCACGTTCTTCATCACTTCATAACTTTTTAAAAAATCACTGCCGTCGATACTGATGCGGCTGATGCCCTTGAAGCCTTTCACCATTTCGCTGGCATTGTTGGTACGGGCCTCACCGGCGGTAACACTGATACCCCAGTTATTATCCTGTACCAGGAATATCACGGGCAACTGGTGCAGCGCCGCGAACTGAAAGGCCTCGCTGACCTCACCTTCCGTAACGGAGGCGTCGCCCATGGAACAAATCACGACCGGGAGTTCACCATTCGCTCCCCTCCGAGATCGTATCGACTGAATGCGCTCAAGATATTGTATGCCCTGTGCGATGCCCGTGGTGGGTATGGCCTGCATTCCAGTGGCGCTGCTCTGGTGGATGATCCCGGGTTTGTCGTTCCCGCGGTAATTGGGATGCGCATAATATTCACGTCCCCCGGTGAAAATATCATCGCCCTTTGCCAGCAGTTGCAGCATCAGTTCATAGGGTGTAAATCCCAAACCCAGCAACATACTTTCATCGCGGTAATAAGGACTTACAAAATCGCAGGGCAGTAACTGGAAGGCGGTGGCGAGTTGTATGGCCTCATGGCCCCGGGAAGTAGAGTGAACATATTTACAGACCGGCCGGTTGGCCTCATAGGTTTCTGACATGGCCCTTGCGGTGCACATCAGGCGGTAGGCCTTTATTAAAATATCCTTATCGATCATTGATGAATGCGGAATGAAGAGTGTAAAATATTAAATGTAAAAGTAAAGGGCAATCGGGTAAATAAAAAATCGCTGTATTGCAGGTTAAGTCTCCGATTGTAATTCTGGGAATGAAATATTTTTGTCATGCTTGAGGAACAGCCTGCCACTATCATTTCGGGAAAGCATCTCAACGTATTCTAAAAAGAGATGCTTCGTTCCTCTGCATGACAAATCAATTGAGATCTGTTATGCAATTACCGATCGCCTATTTGACCTCCAGGGTCAATAATTTCTGGTCTTCGATAAAGCCTTCCAGTTCGTCGCCCACTACGCATTCACCCACACCGGCGGGGGTGCCGGTAAAAATAAGGTCGCCGATATTCAATGAAAAATAATTGGAGATGTGCTCAACGATGGAATCGAAACTAAAGATCATTTTCCCGGAATTGCCCTGCTGTACCAGTTCCTTGTTCTTATACAGGCAGAAATTAATGTTCTTCCTGTTGAGCTCAGGAGTGATATCGATGAATTTGCCGATGGCCGCGGAATTATCAAAAGCCTTGGCCTTCTCCCA
>JAYWAZ010000003.1:0-7598 GCA_043781975.1 Bacteroidota bacterium | reverse complement strand
TAATAGAAAAGAGGTATGGGTGCCCGGCCATGGGATCAGGACCACCCGATCAATGATTAAACCGTTTGGGGATCTAATGGCCCGGAAACACCGCTACCTCTTTTGTGAATCCTTATTTATTTCCGGTACTGTCTGCCTTCGGCAAATTCGTACCCAGGCTAAAGGTCAGTGGCGTACTGCTACCGGCCGGGGATACCCGTACATAACCCTGCATTTCCTGGTGCAGTGCGCTGCAGAAATCGGTACAGTATATCGGGAACATGCCTACCCTGTCGGGTATCCATTTCAATGTCTGTGTTTCACCTGGCATCACCAGCAATTCCGCGTTGATAGAGCCCTTCACGGCAAAGCCATGCGGCACGTCCCAGTCCTGCTCGATATTGGTGATATGGAAATACACTTCATCTCCCATCCGGATGCCTTCGATATTATCCGGTGCAAAATGAGAACGAACGGCGGTCATGTAAACATGCACTTTATTTCCTTCCCTTACTACTTTGGTGGTGCCTTCGCCCTTGGATGCATAAGGATTTGCATTGTCCTCGATCTTAAAGAACTTCAGGGAATTGTTCTTGATCAGGTCGGCAGGCACAATTTGTGCATAGTGTGGTTCACCGATCGTGGGGAAATCCAGTATCAGTTCCATTTTGTCGCCGCTGATATCATATAACTGGGCGCTCTGCGACAGTTCCGGCCCGGTAGGAAGGTAACGGTCCTTGGTTATCTTGTTGTAGGCAACCAGGTATTTGGCATTGGGTGTTTTGGTATCGCCACCGGCAACGCATAAGTGCCCTACGGAATAATATGTGGGAGCCCTGTCCAGCACTTTCAGGTCCTTGATGTTCCATTTTACGATCTCTGAGGATACGAAGAATGAAGTATAGGCATTGCCGTTATTATCAAACTCGGTATGCAATGGGCCGAGTCCGGGTTTTTTAACCTCCCCGTACAGGACGGATTCGTATTTAAGGATGGGGATGCCTTCGAATTCACCGGCATAGTCTTTTGCGGCGATGGCTTTTATCATCTTATCGAAACTGAATACCGGTATCAGCGCGGCCAGTTTCCCGCTGCCAACGATGTATTCGCCCGTGGGGCTTACATCGCATCCGTGTGGTGATTTGGGACAGGGAAAGAAATAACAGATGTCTTTCAGTTCTTTTGAATCCAGCACGGTCACTTCGGTCCTGATCTCTGAAGTGGCAGAATGCGTTTTATCGCTATAGATATTGTGTGCATATTTTACTGCCTGCTTTCTCCCTTTACCGGCTTTCAGGTATTCCTCGGCTTTTTTCCAGTTCACTGCCATGATATAATCCTTATCGTGCTGGGAAGCGTTCACTTCCAGCAGCGTATTGGCCTGCTCCGTATTATAGCAGGAGAAGAAGAACCATCCATGTGATACGCCTTTACCGGCACGGCTCAGGTCGAAATTAAAACCCGGGCACTGGATCTGGAAGGCGATATCCATCTTACCATCGTCTTTACCCACGCTGATAAAGCTGAGTGTACCTTTGAAATTCTTCTTGTAAGTATTGATGGGAACGTCTCCGTTCGCGTCATCCGGGGGCACACTGAAACGGGTACCCGCAACTACGTATTCCGTATTCTCCGTGATGAATGGCGAGGAGTGGTTGCCGCTGCTGTTGGGCAGTTCAATGATCTCCTGTGTCCGGAAGGTCTTCAGGTCTATCCGGGCAACACGGGGTGTATTATTGGCGTTTCCAAAAACCCAGCGACCGTCGTAATCACCGTTTGTTTTGGAGAGCTGCACATGATGCAGGTCATCCCAGGGAACAAAGCCATGCGATGTGTTCAGCATCGGCTTGGTCTCTTCTGAAAACCCGTACCCCTTTTCGGGATCAACGGAAAAAACGGGTATCACCCGCAACAACCTTCCGCTCGGTAAGCCGTAAACGCTCATCTGTCCGCTGAATCCGCCCGACACAAAATTGTAGAATTCATCGTATTTACCCGGGGCTACATATACTTTGCCCGCCGCGTCTGAACTAACCGTATTACCTGCATTCTTTGGCTTACAGCCATTCATACCAATCATTAATGCAATCGCCATCAGGCCGAAGGCGTTGCTTTTTATCTTTTTCATAATATAATATTGAGGTTAAAATATTGTGGCAGTGATCTTGTATCGGTTCGTTATTTCACACCATCATTTTTTCGCTGGAACTCATACAATGCCCTGGCATCGGCATCACTGAGGTTCTGGTTGGGCATGCGCACGAGGCAGATCTCGAGTTGCGCCTGCGCCTTGGGATCCTTATTCAGCATTTCATCCGTGTTGGTGATGAAATTCATGATCCATTCTGCGCCATGCCTGGCAGTAACTCCTTTCCAGCCCGGACCCACCAGCTTTTCCTCGGTAAGTTTATGGCAACCCTGGCATTTAACGGAGTACAGTTTGTTCCCGTTTTCGGCCATGGCAGCATCCAAAGTGGCAGCTATGTCCACTTTTGTAAACTTGCCCTCACCACGATGAGGATCATAAGAAGGGTTACCATTAACGGTCTTCTCCGTTTCACTGCCCGGAACCGGTTTGCCCGAGTTGGTGTTTGCTCCGCCGCAGGAAACGGCTACAACAATAATGAATCCGATGAATCCAATGACAATTGATTTTTTCATGATGCGAAAATTTTTGATTTTTTAAATAACGATACAAGATTACAACCACGGCCTTTTTTATATTATGCGTTGAATCATAAACATTAAGTTAGGAAAAAAAATCAATTGTTTATGAAATATTATAGCAATACAGCAGGGGATCTTCATCACTAAACCGACAAAACATGAGCAGAATCATACCGCCCATTGTTTGATATCATCCGGCATGCCCGTGCATAAAATTAGTTTTGAAACATTATTGACCAACACGATAAAAATATGATGATAGACATTGACTTACTATTGGCATGGGGAGCTGCTTTTAAAAAAGTTCCTAAGGGAAATACCATTTATAATGAAGGCACTACCTGTTGTTTTTATTACCAGCTGGTTAGCGGCAGGGTAAAGTGGGTAAATATCAACGAGGAGGGCAGGGAATTCATTCAAAACATCATCGAACCCGGAGAATGTTTTGGCGAATTACCCCTTTTTGATGATGAGCCTTATGCCGCTTCGGCCATCGCGGATGAGGACAGCGTGGTGATCCGGCTGCATAAGCCCATATTTGAACAGTTGATCAGGGAGAATCAGGACATCCATTATAAATTCACCAAACTGCTGGCCCAGCGGGTTCGTTTTAAATTCATGCTGCTGAAATCGCTGGCCTGTCAGCATCCCGAAGACAGGATCAGCACCCTGCTGAATTACCTGAAAAAAGAAAATAAGAATTATTGCCCGGATTGCAACCAGCTTAAACTTACCCGGCAGCAAATTGCCGATATGACCGGGCTGCGTGTTGAGACCGTGATCCGGTCGATGCGGCATATGCACGAAAAAGGCGAGCTGATGATCAATAAAGGCAAAGTATATTGTTAGGCTGTGATTTCAATCATATCTGCGCTCGTGAATCTCCTTAATTTTGCAGTCAAACTGAAGACATGAATTCTTCTTTTCGTTCCTGGCTGCGCATTTCTTTCCTTAACCTGCTGATCGTTGCTTTTTTAGGGGTGATCCTGCGGTATAAGATCGCTTTTTCGCTGCCTTTTATCGACCAGAAGAACCTTCATCACGGGCATTCCCATTTCGCTTTCTTTGGCTGGATCACACAACTGCTGATGGTGTTGATGGTGTATTTTTTACAGGGCCCCTCAGGAGGAACTGCTTTTAAAAGATACCGGTGGCTGTTGTACGCCAACCTGCTCACCGCTTATGGCATGCTCATCAGTTTTACCATACAAGGATATGGGATATGGTCGATAGGTTTTTCAACGATATCCGCTTTGGTCTCCTATGTCTTCGCCTTTATGTTCTGGCACGACCTGGATGGTTTAAAAAATAAGAAAATAAGTCACTTGTGGTTCAGGGCGGCCCTGGTCTTCTCCGTCCTTTCATCCCTGGGCGCTTACGCGGAAGCTTACATGATGGCCAATAAGATCATACACCAGAACTGGTACCTGGCGGCCGAATATTATTTCCTGCATTTCCAGTATAACGGGTGGTTCTTCTTCGCCGGGATGGGTTTACTGGTCTCCTGGCTTGAAAAAATAAGCGGCACCGTAAAAAAATTAAGACTTGTTTTCTGGCTCTTTGGCCTCGCTTGTGTTCCCGCCTATTTTTTATCCGCATTATGGATGCCCATCCCCGCCATCGTATACTGGCTGGTGGTTGGGGCCGCTATTGCACAGGTCGCCGGGTGGATACAACTTGTACAGCTGATCCTTAAGAACGGCGCATTCATCAAGACGACCTTTTGTAGAAAAGGCAGGTGGCTGCTGTTGCTTTCGGCCATAGCGCTCACCGCAAAACTATTGCTGCAACTGGGTTCTACGCATCCGGCGCTGAGCCAGCTGGCGTTTGGTTTCAGGCCTATCGTTATCGGGTACCTGCACCTGGTGTTGCTGGGCGTTTTCACCATCTTCCTGGTTGGTTATATCATATCGCTTCAATTAGTGCCGGTGGGTAAATACTTCGGCACGGGCGTTATCCTTTTCGTTTCAGGCATCATCATCAATGAAGTATTATTGATGCTGCAGGGGGTCACAGGCATGAGTTATACCATCGTTCCGTATATGGATGAGCTGTTACTGCTGGCAGCCGTTATCATGTTCAGCGGAATAGCGGTAATGAACCTCAATGCCCGCTCCCGAAAAAATTCATAAACAATATTCTTTTTCAAAGATGCGTTGAATCATAATTGATCCCGACGGGCCAGCCGAACTTTGGGAAAAATTACAATGATGAAAAATATAGAACAACAAAGCCTCTCGGGCATTGCCCTGGAACACCAGGAACTGATACCGGTACTGGAGAAATACAATCTTGATTTTTGCTGTGGCGGTAAAAAGTCATTATCAGCCGCCTGCGCCGAAAAGAATATAACCCTCGAAACGGTGGTGGAAGAAATGAAACTGGCCTCCGGTTCTCCAAAAACGGCGATGCCCTTCACGGAGATGAGTGCCGGGCAATTGGTTGCCTATATCATTATACACCATCATTTTTATGTGAAGAACAGCATGCCCACCATTCATGGCCATCTTGAAAAAGTGGTAACCAAACATGGTGACCGTTATCCCGCCATGAAAAAAGTGCTGCAATTATTTGAGGCCGTACAGGAAGAATTCCTGCTGCACATGCAAAAAGAAGAACAAATACTTTTCCCGAGGATAAAGGAGATAGAAGAAGCATTAACAGCACAGCGGCCCATAACACCGTCGCCCGGTTTCATCAGCGGCCCTGTTGGGATCATGGAGATGGAACATGACCATGCAGGACAGTTGCTTGCTGAGATACGCGAACTTACCGGTCAGTACACCCCGCCGCCCGACGCCTGTACCACCCACCAGGTTTGCCTGGAAGAACTAAAGGCCTTTGAAGAGGACCTTCACCGGCATGTGCACCTGGAAAACAATATACTTTTCCCCATGGCCATCAAAATGATGAAGGTTAATCTGCAATAACTATGATATCGGCACACTAACCCGATCCCCGCGATCTGCGGGGATTTTTTTCCCTTTAAACACAGGCGCTTAGCCCTGCATTAAAGATTTTTATCCCCCGGATAAGCCTTTCTGGCCAGCATTTCCCGATAATCACAAATAAGCTTCGCTTAATTGTGATGAACTGAATTTCTAATATCGTAATTTTATAGCCAATTACAATATTGATATCCCATGTCGCCAGGATCCGATAAGTCAATAGCCGAACACCAGCATGAAAACGATCGCTTTGAAGCATTGTTCCAATATGCTACCATGGGTATCCTGGTGGCCAACGGCGCCGGTGACATCGTGCTGGCCAATGATTATCTGATGAAACAATTTGGCTATGAATCCACCAATGAACTGATAGGAAAAAAAGTGGAGCAACTCATCCCCCGGCGTTTCCATTCCATGCATACACATCACCGTGACGGCTATATCAAAGAACCCCAGCGCCGTCCCATGGGCCTGGGAATGGACCTTTTTGCCGTCAGAAAAGACGGAACGGAGTTCCCGGTGGAGATCAGCTTAAGCAATTACAAGTCGGGAGAAGGCGTGTATGCCATCGCGTTTGTAATTGATATCACCAAGCGTAAAGAGATCGAGAACTCGGTGCTGGAACAGAAAGAGCAGCTGGCGGCCATCAATTTAAAGATCGAAGAGCTCAATAACGACCTCGAAGAAAAAGTAGAATTGCGGACCAGGCAGTTACAGGAGACAATGCACCAACTCGAAGCTTCCAGGGACGAGATCAACAAGGCCCTGAGCAAGGAGAAAGAATTGAGCGACCTCAAAAGCCGTTTTGTTTCCATGGCATCGCATGAATTCCGCACGCCCCTTAGCACGATACTTTCTTCGGCGTCGCTGGTGGCAAAATACACCGAAAGCGATGAACAGGACAAGCGGGACAAACATATCCACCGCATCAAATCATCGGTGAATAACCTCACGGATATCCTTAATGAATTCTTATCGATCGGGAAGATCGAAGATGGTAAGATCGTCGCCCATTTCAGCACTTTCAATATAAAAGAAATGATCACGGCCCTTTGCAGCGAAATGCAGGGAATCGTAAAAAAGGGACAGCTGGCGATCTATACCCACCAGGGTAATGAAACCGTTAACCTGGACCCAACCCTGCTGCGCAATGTGATCATCAACCTGTTTTCGAACGCCATTAAATTTTCACCTGAGAATAGCCCCATCGCTATCACCAGCGCGGTAACAAACAAGCAAATTATCTTAAGTATCAAAGACAGTGGTATCGGCATCTCGGCGGAAGACCAGGAACATTTATTCGAACGTTTTTTCAGGGGCGCCAATGTTACCAATATACAGGGAACGGGGCTTGGCCTGCATATCGTGGGCAGGTACATTGAGCTGATGGACGGGCGTATTGAATTTAAGAGTGAATTGGAAAAAGGAACCGAATTTATCATTACATTTAATCTCGCATGAGCTTATTTAAATACGTCGTATTATGAAGCACCTGTTACTGATCGAAGACAATAATGAAATAAGGGAAAATACCGCGGAGATACTGGAGCTGGCCGGTTACAAGGTTCGTACCGCGGAGAACGGTAAAGTGGGTGTGGAACTGGCCCTGGAGCAAAAACCCGATCTCATCATCTGCGACATCATGATGCCGGTACTGGATGGATACGGCGTGCTGCACCTGTTAAACAAGAACCCCGAGCTGAAAGGGATCCCTTTTATTTTTTTAACGGCGAAGGCTGAACGCAATGATTTCAGGAGGGGGATGGAAATGGGAGCCGATGATTATATCACCAAACCCTTCACCGATATAGAACTGCTGAACGCCATCGACAGCAGGCTGAAGAAAGTGGAATTGCTTCAAAAGAATTATGAAGCCACTGCCACGGGTATGCAGCAGATGCTGAATGACTTCAGGGGCAAAAAAGTACTGGATGAACTCACCCAGGACAGGAACATCAATACTTACCGGAAAAAACAGGTAATCTATACGGAAGGCAATCACCC
>JAYWAZ010000002.1:0-2742 GCA_043781975.1 Bacteroidota bacterium | reverse complement strand
TATCCAGCTTTTTCACTTCCTCGCCCTGCACATTCACACTGCCGGCATCGCCCAGGATATCCACCAGTCCGGCCTTGTTCACTTCCACGTTCACCCTTTTCGCGGCCAGTCCGATATCCCTCAAAAGCCCCGCCAGTTCACCGGTTGCCTTCGGGAAATCACGCATTTGCTGTATCGTGAATTCATCCAGGGTTTGTATTCTGCGATTGATGGTCATATGGATCCCAATTTATGATTTTGTCCCGAAGCCGATCAGGAGTAGATTTGCACTCAAAAATAAGCAATTAACAATAATTACCGATTTGTATCTTCATTGACAGACCGGCACATCAGCAAATGATCAAATTCCATTTATGAAGGTTTTTAAATTTGGCGGCGCCAGCATCAATTCGGCAGAACTGATAAAAAATACGGGTGGCATTTTACAGCAATACCGGGGCGAGAAGTTGCTGGTCATCATCTCGGCCATGGGAAAGACCACCAACGCCCTTGAAAAAGTAGTGGATGCTTTTTTTGATGGACGTAAAGATGACGCCCTTCGCCTTTTTGAAGGGGTAAAAGAAACCCACCTGAAAACTTTGAAGTACCTCCTCACGGTGAACTGGCAGACCGCCGAAGACCAGTTGAAGGATTTTTTTACGGAAGTGGAATGGTTGCTGCACGACAAGCCCGTGAGGGATTATGATTATTATTACGACCAGGTGGTTTGCAGCGGCGAATTAATGAGCACCTCCTTGGTCAGCGCCTACCTAAACGAGTCCGGTATAAAAAATAAATGGGTTGACGTACGGGATATTTTCCGCACGGATAATAATTTCAGGGATGCCGGGATCGACTGGGATCATACCCGTGAAAAAACAGACGCGGTCATCATTCCCCTGTTTGAAGAATATGATATCGTGATCACGCAGGGATTCATAGGCGCCACCGCTGAAAATGAAAGTACAACGCTGGGCAGGGAAGGAAGCGATTACAGCGCCGCCATCTTCGCCAATATCTTAAACGCTGAAAGCCAAACCATCTGGAAGGACGTGGAAGGCGTGATGAACGCCGATCCTAAAGCATTCCCCGAAGCAGCAGTGATACCGGCGCTGAGTTACCGCGAAGTGGTGGAGATGGCCTACTACGGCGCACAAGTGATACATCCCAAGACGATCAAGCCGCTGGAGAACAAGCAGATCCCACTGCAGGTGCGATGCTTCCTTAAACCCGAATTAGCGGGTACCCTTATCAGTAATAATCTTGTTCATAACCTGCCTCCCATCATCGTGTTGAAGGAAAACCAGGTGATGATGCAGCTGAGCTCAAAAGACTTTTCTTTCGTGGAAGAAAAACCGATCAGCCTCCTGCATGAAATGTTCGACACTATAAAGATCCGGCCCAACCTTTCACAGAACGGGGCCATCAGCCTGCTATGCTGCCTGGATGACCAGCCCGAAAAGATCGAAAAACTGGCTTTATCTGCCGCCGCGATCTTTGACGTACAGCTCGAAAAAAAACTCACCCTGCTGACCATACGCCATTACAATGAAGCCACGGTGGAAAGACTGACAAGGGGAAAACAGATCTTACTGGAACAAAAAACAACGGAGACCATCCAGGTACTGATGCGCTAATCGATGATGTACTCGCCTTTTTTATTGATAAGGATGGCGGGGAGCTGCTTCTTTTCCTTAAAATAATCAAAAGCTTCTTTCAGACTGGCCTCGAAATTCCGGAGGGCGGCATTGTCTTTAGCGATGCCCGACAAATAATTCATGGAATTTTTCTCATCATACTTTACCGGGAATACATGCACGGGAATAAAATCCTGCCCATTCGTCCTTGCCCAGGTGGTCAGTACGTATAATTCTTCAATGGGCTGGTCATTGATGGCAATGCAGCCAACGGATACACAATTGCCGTGAATATAGATCTCGCCGCCGGGCCGCAGGGAATCACTCAATATCCTATCGGATGCATTGGGATAGTTCAGTCCCAGTGACAGGTGATAATTACTGTTTGGATTCAATTCGTTGATATAATAAAATCCTTCCGGAACCTGGTAATCGCCTTCAATGCGTTTTGGCCCCAGTTTTCCGCTTTGCATACAGACTGCATATGATTTGAAGAAGCGATATGGTTCCTTTTCATTGCCTTTCACCCATATTTCCATCAACTGGTCGTACTTAAAACTCCGGATATAAATGGATTTGGGTGGCCAGCTCAGTTTCTTTTTTGCAAATTCATTTTTTAAACTGTCTTCCTGCCGCTGAAATACTACACCCACCTTGCCATAAGATTTCTGCTGGACAATGAAAGAGGGCTGGGCAAACACCTGACCTGCTGCGATCAATGCCACAAACGAACCGAACATGAATTTTACAACAGGGTACTTCATAATAAAACAGGTTATATAACAATTGTTGAACTTAATATCTTACCGGTCATTCACAGGTTCCCCCTTGCATCCTGCTCCCTTTCCAGAGCCTCGAATAATGCCTTAAAATTACCCTTACCGAAACTTTTAGCCCCCTTGCGTTGTATGATCTCGAAAAACAAGGTGGGCCTGTCTTCCAGGGGTTTGCTGAATATCTGCAATAAATATCCTTCCTCATCACGATCGATCAATATGCCCAGTTTTTGCAGGGGGGCAAGGTCTTCATCAATATGCCCTACCCTGTCCAGCACGTCTACATAATAGCTGTCCGGAATGGTCAGGAACTCGATACCGCGGCCCTGGAGTTCAGTAACCGTTTTTAC
>JAYWAZ010000001.1:0-20397 GCA_043781975.1 Bacteroidota bacterium | reverse complement strand
GAGCGAACCGCAGCGCCGTTTTGATATTTTCAGCGGCCTGTTTATCCATTTGCTCCGGGTCGCTGACGATCTGCTTGTCACTGGGGGTTTTTCCATGGTTACAGGAAAAAAGAGAGCAGGCCGCCAGGATCATTGTGAGATACCAGTATGTGATTCTTCGTCGGTACATAACTCGGGTAAAAAGGGTAACTTGAAATCAGAATTTTTACAAGGAGGATTTTTTTGAGAGCAATTTCTATGAACAAGATAATACTTCGTTTTCAATTGCCGCTCATTTGCGGTATTGTTTTTTCAACAGGGCCGCTCCTATCACCGGCGCAGGACAGCGCTTTCAATAAATACGGCCTGCTGGTGATCAGCAATGCCGGCCAGTTACAGACATCATACCGGAAAGACCCGTCCAGGGAAATGACCGACCTCAAAAAATGCATCCCGGGAATTCAACTTGAGCTCAGGTATGCAGGCAGGAATAATTTCATGCACCAGCAATTGTATCCTTTCATCACCACCACGTATTTAAGAAAACAAGCCGCAGATTCCCTGGCCCTTGTACAAAAGGAGTTGAACCAAATCGGCCTGGGACTAAAAATATTTGACGCCTACCGCCCCTATTCGGTTACAGAAAAAATGTGGGAGCCGGTAAAAGACGACCGCTATGCCGCCGACCCGAAAAAAGGAAGCGGGCATAACCGGGGGGCAGCCGTTGACCTGACCATTTTAAATGTAAGATCGAACAAAGAACTGGATATGGGAACGGGCTTTGATAATTTCAGCGATACCGCCCACCACGCATTCTCCGGTTTGCCGGTGGGTATTCTACAAAACCGTTCCTTGCTGAAAACTATGATGGAGAAGCATGGCTTTAAAGCGCTGGACACGGAATGGTGGCATTACAGTTTATACAACGCTGCCGGTTTTGAATTGCTGGACGTAAATTTCGCGATACTGAAAAAATTAAACAGCACCCCACTGATCAATAAAAAAAACAATCATGTTAAAAGAAAATCTAGCGGAGTTCTTTGAAAGAGACCTTCGTAAACTCATTGAAGAGATCGGCCTTTACAAGGACGAGGACGCATTGTGGATGACCAAAGCAGGCATCAGCAATTCCGCCGGGAACCTTTGCCTGCACCTGATTGGCAACCTCAATCATTTTATCGGCGCTTCACTCGGACATACAGGTTATGTACGGCACCGGGATGATGAATTTGCATTGAAAAATATTCCCCGGCAGGACCTGGTCATCAATATTGAAAATTGCATCCTCACGGTAAAGAACACCCTGGCCAAATTAGCGCCGGAAGACCTTGAAAAGGATTTCCCTTTGGAGAAGCATGGTAAAACCGTAAGCAGCATGCATATGCTGATACACCTGCTGGCACATTTGAGTTATCACCTGGGACAGATCAACTATCACAGGAGGCTGATCGATTAGTCAATAATTCAAAAGTTAAAGGTTAAAACCAAAAAGTTTGTCAAATCAAAGCATTCTGCAAACCTGGAAGCGGATTGGAGTTTTAGGAATTTTAGATTTTCACTTTTGAATTTTGACTTTAAAGGACTCTCGGTATCTTTTGATCGAGCATAAAAAGATCAGCCAATACAATGGCCGTTACTGCCTCCAGTATAACGGGAACCCTTAACGCGATACACAGGTCGTGGCGCCCCTTTACAGAAAATTTTTCCAGGGAATTGGTTTCCCGGTTAAGGGATTCCTGTGTTTTAGGAGTTGAAGACGTGGGCTTAACGGCGATGCGAAAGACCAGTTCATTGCCGTTGGTCAGCCCGCCCACGATACCTCCGGCATGATTGGTAGCCGTTTTACCCGATCCGTCAATGATGGCATCGTTATGTTCGCTGCCAAACATCCTTGCCGCGGCGGCCCCCGTACCAAATTCTATGGAACGTACCGCGGGTATGGAAAATACTGCATGGCTGATCAGTGATTCGGCGGAATCAAAGAAGGGTTCTCCCAATCCAACCGGCAGTCCGTTAACCCTGCATTCAATAATGCCGCCAATAGAATCTTTTGCGTCGATGGCTTTCTGTATACCTGCTTCAATGTTTTTCTCTCCACCAATTTCTAAAATCTCGGAAATTATAAAGACTCCGGTTCCTCCGCCAGCTGGCGAAGGTGGAGGGGGCAGTATCTTTTTTGCCACAACACCCGCAGCCACCAAACCAACCGTCAATCTTCCACTGTAATGCCCGCTACCCCGGTAATCTTCGAAGCCCCCCGATTTCTGGTGGGCCACAAAATCGGCATGGCCGGGTCTTGGTATGGCCCTTTGTTTTTCATAATCCGAACTTCTTGTATTGTTATTGTCAAATAAAATGGTAATGGGCGCCCCGGTGGTTTTGCCATTGAACACTCCGGTCTTAATTTGCGGGATATCCTCTTCGGTTCGTGGCGTGGTTCCCTTATTACCCCCTTTTCGTCTTTCGATATCCGTTATAAAATCATCGGCGGATAATGATAACCCGGCGGGGCATCCATCAATGGTGATACCCACGCATTCACCATGCGATTCGCCAAAAATATGTACGCGGAATATGCGGCCAAAACTATTCATGATTAGTTAATCGGTTTACTTTAATAGTCTCAAGCCACAATGGATAAGTTATAAAAAAAACTCCTTTACAGAACAGTTACCCCTTGTAGCTTGCAGCTTGCAGCTTTCTTATGGTAAAGATACATTAGCGCCCAGCATTTTCAAATCTTCATAAAATCCGGGATACGATTTATTCACCGCTTCCGCTTCTTCAATGATCGTTTCCCCGTTGGCTTTTAATGCCGCGACCGCACAGGCCATCGCGATTCGGTGGTCGTGGTGCGAATGAACAGTTGCGCCTTGCACCTCTGCCCCACCCTTTATGATCATCAGATCGTCCTGCAATTTTATCTTCACACCCATTTTTGCGAACTCCTGCTGCAGGCTCAGTGCCCGGTTACTTTCCTTATGTGCAAGCCGGCTAACGCCTTCTATGACCGAATCGCCTTCACAATATGCTGCCAGCGCCACCAGCGGAGGAAACAGGTCGGGACAGTCTGTGGCATTGAAATGAAAGGCCTTACCCCTATCTCTCAGGGGAGAAGAAGAAACAGTGATCTCTTTTTCAGAAATGGAAAGACGGGCTTTCGCCATCATCAGTGCCTGCAATATGGCCTTATCACCCTGTGTTGAATGCAGATCCAGCCCGGTAAGGGTTATTTCACCCGTAATGGCGCCCGCCACCAGCAAAAAAGAAGCGCTGCTCCAGTCGCTTTCCACAGTATAGGTTTGGGGTTTGTGGTTTGTGGTTTGGGGTTTGATGATGAACTTTTCATAATCATCATGCTCCACCTCGTAGCCGAAATGTCGCATCATCTGCAAGGTGAGGTCGATATAGGGTCTGCTTTTAAGGTTGGTGACAGTAATGGTTACCTGCTTCACAGCGGCTTTGGCAAAGGCCATCAGCAGGCCGGTCAGGAATTGCGAACTCAAAGTGCCGTCGATGGTGATATCTTTCGGTTGCAGTGGTCCTTTAATTTTGATGGGCAGCTTACTATTATTGGATCCTATGTCAACGCCCAGTTGAGGAAAGACCTCATCAAAAAAATCCATCGGCCGGCTTAGGAGGCTGCCCTCTCCGGTGATAATGATCGTTTCGGCAGACAGGGCAGCAATGGGTGCAAACATTCTAATACCCAGGCCGCTTTCACCACAATTGATGGCCCTCTCCAAACCTCCCCCCAGGGGGGAGATTTTCAAAGTCCTTATTAACCCATTACTTCTTACAATTACACCACCAGTGGAGTCTTCTTTTACAAGAGCTCCTAAGTTTTGAATAATATTTATTGCTGCCAGGGCGTCATTACTTTTGCCGGGGTTACTGATAAGGGTTTCACCATCGCACAACAATGCCAATGCACAAGCCCTTTGCATGGCGCTTTTGCTGGCAGGCACCACCAGGGCGCCTTTCAAAAGGGATGGCTGAATGGTGACCCTCACTATACGATTTCTTTTAAGTGTTGATGTAAATCCTCCAGTTGAATGGGTTGTATAAGGGCTTCCCCGATCTTGCTGATAAGTATAAAATTCACGGAAGCGTGTATGCGCTTTTTATCCATCTTCAGGATCTCAAACACCTTTTCATGATCGATCTCCATGTCCACGGGCAAATGATATTTGGCGAGCAGCGCTATTACCCGCCTGGCGGCTGAAAAATGAAGTCCGCTCAACTGCGCTGATAAATTGCAGGCGGCAACCATACCGATACTGATGGCATGGCCATGCGGCAGCCGGCAAAGGTTCTCAATGGCATGGCCGATGGTATGGCCGAAGTTCAATATCCTGCGTTCGCCTTTTTCAAATTCATCTCTGAAAACAATGCCCGATTTTATTTCCACATTTTTTTCCACCAGGTCGGCCAACAGGGTCGCGTCCTGCTGAAAATCATGGAGCGTAAATCTTTCAAGCGTGGAAAACAATACCGCGTCCTTTATGCAGGCGTGTTTGATCACTTCCGCGAAACCGTTCACCCATTCATGTACCGGCAAGGTCTGCAGGAATGAATAATCATAGAAAATGAAGCCGGGCTGGCGAATGGTACCCACCATATTTTTATATACGCCTACGTCGATCCCGTTCTTGCCACCAATGGAAGCGTCCACCATGGCCAGTATGGAAGTGGGTACCAACCCAAAGGATATGCCCCGCATATAAATGGCGGCGATATATCCTGTCATATCCGTTACCACGCCGCCGCCGACACCGACAAGAAAAGTTTCCTTACCGGCTTCCAACTTTATCAGTTCCCCGATGATATGATCTGCGGTCTGTTGATTTTTAAACAATTCACCCGCAGGGATCGTGATCACCCGCCACCCGGTAAATTTCTCCCGGTGTAAACCATGCAGGTTCTCATCCGTTATGATCACCGCGTTTTCCCGGGGAATCAATTGTTCCAATGCGGAAAATTCCGCATCGAAATAAAAGGGTATGTCTTTTCCGGAAAAGTTATGTGTTGTTATATGCATAAACCGAAATGCAGATTTTTATGATAATTTTTATCGTCCCTAAGTGTTCATCACCTTGTTCTGGTGATTGATGCTTTCCAGGTGCACAGCGTCGAAATACTTTATGATAAATTCTTTGCTCAGCCCCAGGAACTCCCCTTTCTGAAATGCCCTTTCCAGGATATCGTTCCAGCGGTTGGTTTGCAGGATCGTTATGTTATTGTCCTTTTTATAGGAACCGATCTTATCCGCGATCTTCATCCGCTGTCCAAGCAGGGTAAGCAGTTCATCATCCACCTGGTTGATCTGTTCCCTTAAAGTGGCGAGGGCCGTAATGAATTCTTTCTCATCCGTGTTCTCAAAGCGCCATACCAGCGCGTCGAGCATTTCGGACAGGCGTTCGGGTGTTATCTGTTGTTTAGCATCACTCCATGCATTGTCGGGGTCAATATGACTTTCCAGCATCAGCCCGTCGAAGTCGAGGTCAATACTTTTTTGAGCGACTGATTGCAGCAAGCTGCGGTTGCCGCAAATATGCGACGGGTCGCAGATCAGCAACAGTTCGGGATAGCGCCTTTTCATCTCTATCGGCAGGTGCCACATGGGTGCATTCCGGAATTCAGTATTTCCATAGGAAGAGAAACCGCGGTGGATCATTCCCACCTGTTTTATGCCGGTCTTTTGCAGGCGTTCAATGCCACCGCTCCACAATTCAAGATCAGGGTGAACCGGGTTCTTGATCAATACCGGTATATCTACTCCCTGCAAGGCATCGGCAATTTCCTGTACGCTGAAAGGGTTTACCGTTGTCCTGGCGCCGATCCATAAAACATCAACGTCAAACTGCAAAGCATCCTGCACGTGCCTGGCGGTAGCCACTTCCACGGTGGTGAGCAGGCCCGTTATTTTCTTTGCCTGCAGCAGCCAGGTCAATCCCTTTGTACCGATCCCCTCGAACATGCCGGGTTTGGTGCGGGGTTTCCAGATGCCCGCACGAAGTATATCCACTTTACCGGTCTTCGCCAGCCGGGTAGCGGTTTCCAGCACCTGCTCTTCCGTTTCGGCGCTGCAGGGGCCACTGATGATCAGTGGACGTTTATTCCATTTTTCCTGCACTAGCTCGTTCATCGTTCCTGGTTTGGATTGCATTGTAAAATTAGTTTATTATGTAACCGGCATTAAATCTTTCTTCATCAATAATGCAAAGCGTAATTCATTTTTTTTCTTTATTCTTCGCATCAATCTTCGCTTTTATCTTCGAGTTCCCTTTACTTCAGGAGAAGGGTTGGGTGAGGCTCCATGTTTCAAGATCCATCTCGAATTTTATCTCGCCTTTTCCATGTAACCCAACCTCCTTCCATCCCTGCATCCTGTAAAATTTTTCCGCCCGGCTGTTGGGAGCGGTTCCCAGCCATACCTTCTTTTTTGTTTGGCTGAAATACCAGTCAAGCATCAGTTGATGCAACCTTTTTCCGATCCCCTTCGCTTCATGATCCGGATCCATGAATAATGCCCAGATATTATTTTCCCTGAGGTCGGCAATGGCAAAGCCAACAATCTTATTATCAATTTCACATACCCATCCTTTACCCCTTACCGTGATATATTCTTCCACATCCCTATCGGGTACCAGTGCAGGGTTAGAAAGCATATTCTCTTTTACGGCATTTCTCACTACCTGCATTTGACCGATATCGCTTATTTGTGCTTGTCTGAAGATCATCACTTATTTTAATATCCTTTTTATCTTATTTGCATTTTCAATCAAAGTGGTCAGGTATTCATAATTCTCTTTCTCCAAACAACTCTTGAATTTTCTCAACTGCGAAATGTGTTCATTCAAAACATCCAGTACATTCTCCCTGTTCTGCATGAATATGGGCACCCACATATCTGGATTGCTTTTAGCCAGTCGCACGGTACTTTCAAAGCCCCCGCTGGCCAGTTCAAAGATGGCATCTTCTTCCTTTTCCTTTTCGAGTACGGTAAGTGACAATGCATATGAAGCCACGTGCGAAATATGGCTTACATAAGCCGCATGTACATCATGATCAGCCGCGTCCATATATACCAGTCTCATCCCGATCATACGATACAGGCGCTCCACCAAACTTAGCGCAACGGGATCAGATGTTTCTTTATCACAGATCACGGCTACGCGGTCCATGAATGCTTCCTTTACAACCGCAGCCGGTCCGCTCTTTTCGGTACCCCACATGGGATGGGTGGCCACGAAATTTTTTCGCCGGGGGTTTGCGGTAACGGCATCACAGATCATTTTTTTTGTTGAACCAACGTCCATTACTACCTGCTTATCGATCTTATTGAGCAGGACCGGTAGTATTTCCAGGGTGGCGTCAACCGGTATGGCAATAATGACGAGGTCGCTAAGCCCCAATGCTTCATCCAGCGGCATAGCATCATCGATCCAGCCAAGCGATGCAGCTGTTTCAAGGTTTTGTATGTTGTTATCCACGCCAATGACCTTTTGGGCAAAGCCCGTTTGCTTTAACCGGTATGCCATCGAGCAGCCGATAAGTCCGGTTCCAATGATTGTTACTGTCATAAAAATAAAAAAAAGCCCGGCCAATGAGCCGGGATCCTTTATGTTAATGTGTTAGTTCTTTCAGTGTTTAACAAAAATGTACCGGCTTACCCTTTGAGTAGTAATAATAATAAAGCCAGGTATTTTCCATGTTACTTGTCATATTCAAAACAAAAATAGGGAATGGCCTTCAATTCACCATAAAAAAATGCCCCCCTTAAGAATAAGGGGGGCTTCAACGATTGCTTGCCATATGAAAAATCTTTATATAAAACCAGTTATGATCACAAGCAACCCGGCTAACCGGTTAATCAATTACTTCTTTTTCAGTGTATCTGTTGAAGTGGTCATCTTGATGGTGGTGTCTTTAACAACAGTGGTGGTGTCTTTTGTAACTACTTTTGTAGTATCGCTGGTCTTTGTTGTTTCTTCTTTTTTGTCGCCGTTGTTACAAGCTACAAAAGATACAGATACGATCGCGAGTGCTAAGATTACTTTTTTCATTTTGTTTTGTTTAAATTTTAAAATTATAATTTGATATTTATACCCAAATTGTAAAAAGGTAACCCTGTTATAAATTATATTTTTTTGTTGTTTTGGGTTACCAATCCATTATTACCGTATTAATACAAACAGGGTGAGCAGTTTAGAACAAGAAAAGCTTTTATTGGAAGGTTTGGCGCTTAACGACAGGCAGGCCATTGAGACCATTTACAGAGAGAATTACACCATGGTTCAGACCTATATTCTGAATAACAGCGGTAACCCGGATGAGGCGAGGGATATTTTCCAGGAGGCCATGATCGTATTATATGAAAAGGCCATATCCGGAAATTTTGAGTTGAACTGCCAGTTAAAGACCTATTTATATTCTGTTTGCAGGCGCCTATGGCTTAAACGCTTGCAGCAATTACAGCGTTTCAATGCCAGGGTGGAGCAATATGAAGAGACTGTTTCTGTGGAAGAGGACCTGGAAGGACATGAAAAACGCGACCGGGAGTTCAGGATGATGGAAAGCGCCATGAATAAGATCGGTGAACCCTGTAAAAGCCTGCTGGATGCCTATTATATCCAGAAAAAGAATATGCAGGAGATCGCAACAGGTTTTGGATATACCAATGCCGACAATGCCAAAACCCAGAAGTACAAGTGCCTGATGAGACTAAAGAAATTATTTTTTGCACAATATAAAAATGAAGCTTAAGATGGACGATCATTTACTCTTAGAAGCTGTGGAGCGTTACCTGAATGGCGAAATGTCGCCGCAGGACAGGCTATTCTTCGAAGACCTCCGGAAAAACAACCCGGAGATCGACCAGACGGTGGTGGAGCATACGCTTTTGTTGAATAAGCTGGACGAACATGGAGATACCAGGGCCTATAAACATTCCCTGCACGAGGTGGAGAATAAATTAACCGAAGAAGGATTGATCAGCAAATCCCAATTGAAAGGAAGTGCGAAGATCGTTTACCTCTGGAAAAGACACAAACGCAATATTGCCATTGCCGCCAGCATCGCCGGCATCATGTCGGTGACCACCGCGGGCATCATCATCGCTTACACAAAAAAAGTGAATGAATCCAATAAACTGGACCTGATCGGCAAAATTCAGAATACGAACAAGGACCTGGATAATTTTAAACATCAGATCCAGGCAGGTTCCCAAACCAACCCGCAACCGATCACCCCAAATCCCGATTACCGGGCAACAGGTTTTTTGATCGATGGCAAAGGATACCTTGTTACCAACGCACATGTGGTGAACAGGCTCAAAACGGTTTATGTTGAAAATAATAAAGGCGACTATTACAGGGCCGTGGCCGTATTTGCCGATAACAACTCCGACCTTGCCATCTTAAAGATCACGGATACCGCTTTCAGGGCCGTTCCCAGCCTTCCCTACAGTATCAGAAAGAACAACCTTGACCTGGCAGAACCCATATTCACCCTCGGGTTTCCCAGGAATATCATCGTATACGGTGAAGGTTATTTAAGCGCCAAGTCGGGAAATGACGGCGATTCCACCGCTTACCAGCTGACCGTATCGGTGAACCCGGGTAATAGCGGCGGACCCGTATTGAATAATAACGGCGAAGTGATCGGCATCATCACAAGTAAAGAAAAGAACGCGGATGGCGTAGTATATGCTGCGAAATCTATGAACATTTTCAAACTGCTGGAGGCTGTTAAAAAAATGGAGGATACACAAGCCATTAAACTTCCCAATAACTCCGGATTAAGGGGATTGGCTAGGCCACAACAGGTTAAAAAAATGGAAGAGTTCGTGTTTATGGTGGTGGGGAATTAAGAAGATACTGGATGCTGGATGCTGGATACTGGATGCTGGATGCTGGATGCTGGATGCTGGATATACTGAAATTTAGAAAATTCGTTCGCTCTCTGAGCTCTATCTAGTATCAAGTATCAAATTTATTTAACTCCATAAAGATGCAGGATATTCGCCGCTGGCAACCAATGCATCAACGCTGGCTTTTACCCCCGGTGCATCTTCCTTATAAGTAACCCCAAACCATTGTGCTCCCGTAGGAATTACCCTTATGCTTCCGCCATGATGCTGCATGAAGTCTTCAGCAATGATGGGAATAAAAAACTCGGCTTTAATATTATCACTATTCGTTTTTACAAAGCGGTGAAATAATTGTTCCGCTGCGGAAAAAATGGCCGGATGAAAACACCAGAAATTCATTGATACGCTGGAGTCGGACGGCACTTCCTGTTTTACCCCTTCTTCTTCATAAACGATCATGCCCTCTTCTTTATAGATTTTCGTTCTTTCATGGATACTAACCAGGTCGCCCGTGGCGTTTACCGCGCATACCCCGCGACTAACGGTTCCATGCTCACTCAATGTCTTTACCAGTTCGTACCCTATGATTGCATATTTTTTTTGGCTGCAATCGTGGTTTAAAAACAATGCGGCCTTCACAAAAGCATCCCTTCCGTAAAAATCATCGGCATTGATGACGGCAAATGGTTCCCGGATACTTTCCTTTGCACACAGTACGGCATGCCCCGTGCCCCAGGGCTTGGAACGGCCCGCGGGAATCTCCATCCCGTTCAAATGGGTATCCATCTCCTGGTACACATATTCCGTTTGGATCCTTCCCTTTAGTTTGGGTTCAAAGATCGCTTTGAAGTCATCCGCAAAATCTTTCCGGATGATAAAGACCACCCTGCCAAAACCTGCACGGATGGCGTCATAAATGGAATAGTCCATGATGGTTTCCCCCGAAGGACCAAAACCCTGGGTCTGCTTCATACTTCCGTATCGGCTGGCCATCCCGGCTGCTAATATCAATAATGTTGGAGCCATATTTATTTAATAATGAAAAATAATAATTAATCATTCATTTTTGCAGGACGAAATTACTATAAACAGGCTAGTTATTATCAGATGCTTTTCGATATTTCCAATATTTGCACGGATGTTTTACAGGATGACATGTTGGCATCGAATAAAATATCGGTTGCCGTATTAAGACTGGACAAGATCCATCCCCTGGTATCGGGCAACAAGTTATTCAAGCTCCATTATTTTCTGGAAGATGCGCTTTCCTCCGGTCACAGGAACCTGATCACATTCGGCGGGGCCTGGTCCAATCACCTGGTGGCTTCGGCCTTTGCCTGTCAGTTGTGCGGACTAAAAAGTATCGGAATCGTAAGGGGTGAAAGGGCGGCGGTGCTTTCCGCTACATTACAACAATGTCTTCAATATGGCATGCAGTTGAAATTCATATCCAGGGAAAGCTATGCCGCCAAAGATGATCCTTCTTTCATCCGGGGCGTTCAGCAGGAATTTGGCGCCTGCACCATCGTGCCCGAGGGGGGATTTCACCCAACGGGGGCAAAAGGAGCCGCACTGATCATGGAATTGATAAAAGGCGATGCTTATTCGCATGTATGTACCGCTACGGGAACTGCGACTACCCTTGCCGGTTTACTGATGGCAGCTCATCCTGATCAACGCATCATCGGCGTACCCATCTTGAAAGGGACACCTGATATCAAAGTAAGAATTCAATCGCTTTCAACCGGTGAAGTGGATATGGATCAATTGCAATTATTAACCGGTTACCATTTTGGCGGCTACGCGAAAAAAACGCCCGCACTCATTGCATTCATGAACCATTGCTGGAAACAGTTTCAACTGCCCCTTGATTTTGTTTACACCGCAAAAATGTTCTACGCGTTAATGGACGCGGTAAAAAATGACCTTTTCCCCGCGGGCAGTTCAATACTTTGCATTCATACCGGGGGCCTCCAGGGAAATGATTCATTGCCACCGGGTACCTTATTGTATGGGAGTAGCTGACAAGGGGTTATATTTGCAGTTGAATATATTTTCTTAATTTCCCGGTCATCCGTCATGCGTACCTTTTTATTTTTATTTATTTTATTTTTCACGGCACCATTCAAATCAGCCGCGCAGAACAGGCTTCCCCAACTTACTGTAAAGAATTTCAATGGCACCATCATTTTAAGCTGGCTAAATGAATACCCCATGATGCTAAGGACCATCAGCATCCAGCGCTCATTCGACAGTCTCAGAAATTATACCACCATCGGATCAGTAGAGAACCCGCAAAACAGGGAGAACGCATACGCGGATGCAACACCGCCTTATGATAATATGTATTACCGCGTGTTCGTTGCGTTTGCAGGTGGCAGTTATGTTTTCAGCAAAGCAGCAAGACCGGGAAAATCACAGGTCGTTCTTTCGGATCTGGTACCCATTGAAAAACTGGCTTTTCAGCACCTGCCCATTCCAGTTAGCGGACCGGGCATCCATGTTTACAAGGGGAACGAAAATGACGTACTGCTACACCTCCCGGAGGCAGGCACAAAAAAATATTCATTGAGGATATTTGACGAATCAAACAACCAGTTGTTTTATCTCACCAAATTACACAACACCGATCTCACCATCGAAAAAGGGAATTTCAAACACGCCGGCTGGTTCTGGTTCGAATTGTATGAAAAGGGGAAACTGATCGAAAAAAACAGGATCTATATCTCAAGGGATGATAAGACAGAACCCGCATCTGACCGTTGATTGATAGCAGACGCTAACCCTGCAACACCGAATCGAATACTTTCTCAAAATTCATTTTGATGCGTTCCTTCACTTCCGCATAATCCACTTTACGCCCCAGCTCCTTTTCAATGGAGGTAACCTGCTTGTTCACGATGCCGCAGGGGATGATATTATTGAAATAATCCAGGTCGGTATTCACGTTCAGCGCAAACCCATGCATGGTTATCCACCTGCTGCAACGCACGCCGATGGCGCAGATCTTTCGTTCCCTGCCCGGGATGCCCGGTTCGATCCACACCCCGGTCTCGCCCTTGCTCCTGTCACCTTTTATGCCATAGTCCCCGATCGTTAAGATGACAAGTTCTTCCAGGTTGCGCAGGTATTTTCCAATGTCGGTATAATAATTTTCAAGGTCCAGTATGGGATAACCCACGATCTGCTGCAGGCCATGAAAAGTAATGTCGCCACCCCGGTTGGTGTTAAAGAATTCAATATTATTCTTCAGCAGTTCATCATCACTCATCAGCACGTTCTCCTTATTACCGCTTTTGCCCAGGGTGTAAACGGGAGGGTGTTCGCAGAGAAGGAAATAGTTTGAGGTTTGGGGTTTGGGGTTTGGGGTTGGGAGTCCACTGATCGTTTCCAATTGCCATTTTCGATTTGCCGCTTTGATGCTTACGTTTTCCTGCAGTAATGCTTCCTGCTGATCCCAGGCCGATTTATAATCAATGATCCCGAGGTCTTTAAATATCACTGTCTGCTTATCCAATGCAATGTTTTAATTTGCAAAGATAAATGAAAGGAGTTTAGAGTTTAGAGTTTAGAGTTTAGAGTTAATAAGATCAAATATTATGGCTAAAGAACAATACCAGGAAGAAGATCAGGCGGAAAGCGAGGAGCTTTATGAAAAGCTTTCAATGACGGTCGATAAGGGCCAGGAACCCTTGCGCATTGATAAGTTCCTGATGAACCGGATCGAAGGCGCCACCCGCAACAAGATACAGCAGGGCATCGACAACGAGATGGTGATCGTGAACGAAAAGACGGTTAAAAATAATTATAAGATAAAAGCCGGGGACAGGATCATTGTCTTCACCAGTCGTGCGCCGGAAAGTTCAGAGATCATCCCGGAAAATATTCCGCTCAATATCGCCTATGAAGATGAGGCCATCCTCATCATCAATAAACCGGTCGGAATGGTGGTACATCCCGGAAGCGGTAACCCCGGCGGTACCATGGTGAACGGCGTGGCGTATTACCTGCAACAGCAGCGGCCCGACCTTGATGAAAATGAGTTGTCGCGTTTTGGACTGGTGCACCGCATCGATAAAAATACCAGCGGACTTTTGGTAATGGCGAAAACACCCAAAGCGATGACCGATCTGGCCAAGCAGTTCTTTAATCATACCGTACACCGCCGCTACATCGCCCTGGTTTGGGGAGATTTTGAAAACGAGGAAGGAACCATCGTGGCGCACGTAGGCAGGCACCAGCGCTTTCGTAAAACATTCGCCGCCTATCCTGATGGCGACCACGGCAAGGACGCCATCACCCATTATAAAGTGCTGGAACGCTTCAATTATGTTACCCTGGTGGAATGCAGGCTGGAAACAGGAAGAACCCACCAGATCAGGGTGCACATGCAACTCATCGGCCACCCGCTCTTCAATGACGACACCTACGGAGGAGATAAGATTGTAAAGGGAACGGTATTCACCAAGTACAAAAAATTCGTGGAGAACTGTTTTGAACTATGCCAACGGCAGGCTTTACACGCAAAAGAGTTGGGTTTCATTCATCCCGTTACCCGAAAACCCGTGCACTTTGAAAGCGAATTACCGGACGACATGAAAGCAGTGATCGAAAAATGGAGAAATTATATCGTTTCTAAATAAATTTTTTGTGTGCAATGGTTAAATTTTCCGCCACCATAGAAAAATTCGGCAAACAGGGAGAAAAAACGGGTTGGACCTATATCAAGGTTCCTGCAACAGCTGCAAAAAAAATAAATCCCGGTGTAAAAAAGTCTTACCGGGTCAAGGGAAAGCTGGATGAATACGAGATCAAAAAAACGGCGTTGGTACCCATGGGTGGCGGCGATTTTATACTGGCCATCAATGCCGCGATGAGAAAGGCCACGGGGAAGCGTTTTGGTGCATCCTTAAAAGTGCAGCTAGAAATGGACGATACCCCCATACTTCCACCGGCGGAATTACTGGAATGTATGGCCGACGAACCCGAGGCGCTGAAATATTTCAATGCATTACCTCAGGGTCACCGGAATTATTTTACCAAATGGATCGAATCGGCGAAAACAGATCCCACCAAGGCCAGGAGGATCGCATTGGTGATAAAAACAATGACCCAAAAAATGGATTTCGGTGCTATGTTGCGTGCCGAAAGAGAAGAAAGAAAGTTATTGGGCAGGTGATCTGAAGAAGGGCAGATACCCTTTGTCAGCTGCAAGCTTTTAGCTTCAAGGGAGAAGCAGGCGAACTTAAAACTTGCCCCCTTGTGGCTTGTATCTTGTAGCTTCCCGGAGAAAAACAAATCTGTGTAAATCCGCCTTATCCGCGAAATCAGCGTTCTATCCTACCGGATCAAAATCGTCGTCCCCTTTTGCTCCACCCTTTGCCCCGTATCCCTGAGCGTATACTGAAGTATCCAGACATAAGTACCCGGATCAGCCCCCTGTCCTTTGAAGCGGCCATCCCATTTCCTGGTCCAGTCGGTGGTTTCAAAAATCACCTGCCCGAAACGGTTATATACCCTGAACTGGAGATTGACCGCCTTGTAGGCGTTCAGGGGATAAAGGAAATCATTCAGGCCATCACCGTTAGGTGTAAACGCACCGGGCACCGCGATATAACAGTTGTGGGGTACCAGGATGGGTTGTACCGCCGTATCGGTACAGCCGATATTATTCGTCACGACCAGCCGGGGATATACCGTACTGGTTACAAAGGGTGTAGCATACACTTGTGGCGGTGGTGATTGCAGGTTGCTGCTATTGCCATTGCCAAAGCTCCAGTTCCAGGAAACGATATGCCCGGTACTGCTGTCTTTAAATACCGCCAGGTCGACCGGGCAAACCACATTGGTGGCTTCAAAAGCCGCGTTCAGTGCATTGTCCAGGAAGATGGGCACTATACCACTGGTATCGCTGCATACCCCATTGGATACGATCAGTTGGGCTTTCTTCAGCCCAAAGGATCCATAGGTGATCACCGGGTTTTGCTGGTTGCTTTTGCGCAGTCCGTCAAAGGTCCATTTCCAGGTATTCACTTCATTTCTTCCGTCATGGAAATAATCGATCGTATCCCGCTGGCAACCATACCGGATGGCATAGGTGAAAGCCGCATTGACGGTATCCTTTGTGAAAAAATCAAGGAATTGCCCCGCAGGGGTTTCCTGTCCGCATTCATCAATGATGGTATTGCCGTCGCTGCCTGTTACCAGTGTAATGCGGTAAGTGCCTTTCGTGAGCAGGGGTGCGGAGAGTTTTACTTTGATAACAGGACTAAGCCCGTTGCTGCAAACCCCGGCAGCGGTAGATACCATGACAGGCGTGGTCCCGGTTATGATAAAATCGGTTCCGTCGGGAGCGATACTGTTGCAGCGGATATTCTTTTTAAAGACCAGCAGCAATTCGTCGGGAGCGCAGCCGGGCTTTGCGATACTGTCCATGGGTGTGGGTACCACGGGGTAAACGGTCACGAAGATCTTTTCATCAACAGGTATATAACGGCCACAGTTATCCGATAATGTATTGCCATCGGCGCCGTTCTTAATAGTAATGGTATAGTTACCGGGCGGCAGCGGGGTATCCAGTGTAAGTATCACCGAATCCATGTCAAATCCGCTGCTGCAGCCAAAGCCGCTTGCCGCAACCACATTGGATAAAGGCGGGGTTATGGTGAATTCAGATCCGTCGGACGAAAGGCTGTTGCATTTCATCCGTTTATTCAGCTTGATGGTGGTCGTCGTGCCGTCGCAGGCGGCCCTTGCCGAAGAAAGGTGTGGCTCCGTGGGGTCGGTGATGTTGGCGGTGCCGCCACCAAACGATAAGGAATACCCGCTTTGAGAAGTGGTAAAATGACTGATCAACAAAAGATAATTATGCCCAATTATCAGGATGGGCATTTGAGCAAAAGACGGTTTATTATCTGAAGGAACGGAAGCGCATTGAATATAATTTACTCCGGAAGACGAGGCCCCGGTTACACCGTATGTTCCGGCCCAATTGCCCGTAACTACCAACGAAGGGTTGAAATAAACATCATTGGGGTTATGACCGGTGATATCATATAATTGCCAGTCATAGTCATCACCCAGATCGTTTGGTGTTACAAGGAAACCTAATGTGCCTGTTTGGTAGCAGGTAAACTTATACCAGAAAGGGTTTGTATCTGCATAACCCGCGCCAGAGCAGCCAGGAACAAATAAAGATTGTCCCCCGCAGATAGGTACCGTGGTCTGTATAAATGTGGTAATGCCGCAAACCGGGAATGCCGTACCGGGGTTTTGTCCCAGCGTAGTGCAGACCTGTGCCATATTCTCCTGCACCAAAAAACACGATAGCAGTACAAGAACAATTTTCTTTGGTAACATCATTAGAAACAAAGTTATTGAAAAGACACTTTGAATGGGCCGGTGCTGCCAGTGTTAATAAGGTTTTAACATTATTGACGATGGAACGCTGATAACGCCGATTGAGCAGATCAAAGCGGATATGATCCGTGCCAATCCGCCTGATCCGTGTCATCAGCGTTCCATCATCAACGAATAAGTATGGAAGTCCCTTTTTGCTCTACATATTTCCCGGTATCGGCATTGGTATAATGCAATATCCACACATAGGTGCCGGGGTCTGCGGGCTGACCTTTGAAACTGCCATCCCAGCGCTTTGTCCAGTCCGCAGTTTCAAATACCAGCTGGCCAAGGCGGTTGTATACTTTGAACTGAAGGCCGATCACTTTGTAGGCATTCAGCGGGTAGAGGTAATCGTTGAGTCCGTCGTTATTGGGCGTGAAGGCACCGGCCACGGCGATGAGGCAGTTACCAGCCACTTTCACCTTTTGAATAGCCGAATCGGTACAGCCGAGGTTATCGGCCACGATTAGTTTTACCGGCACATCCGCATTGATATTCGCCGGTTTATAGGTTTGCTGCGGGGGAGTGTGCAGGCTGCTTGTTTTACCGTTACCGAAGTTCCAGTTCCAGGAAACAATATGGCCAATACTGTTGTCATTGAACGTGGCAAGGTCGCCGGGACAAACCACGGCCGTAGCCTCGAAGGTGGCTTTCATGTAATTGTCCAGGTTCATCGTCACCATTGCAGAAGTATCGCTGCATACACCGTTTGAAACAATAAGTTGGGCGGTCTTGGGGCCAAATAAACCATACAACATCGAAGGACTTTGGAAAGGACTGGTGCGCAGGTTGTCAAAATCCCATTTCCAGCTATTGACTCCGTTCCTGCCGTCATGAGAAAAATCGATCGTGTCCACTTTACAGCCAAACCGTATCGCATACACGAAATCAGCACTGACCGTATCCTTCACAAAAAAGTTCAGTGTCGCCCCCGCAGGGGTTTCCTGCGAACATTCATCAATGAGGGTATTGCCGTCATTCCCCCTTACCAGTCTTATCTGGAAAGCACCCTTTACCAGCAGCGGGGAGGCCAGTTGGATATTGATCACCCGGGCTAAACCGTTGGTGCAAATACCCGTTGCGTTTTGTATGGACACCGGGTAAGTGCCGGTGATGACAAAATCACTGCCATTGGGCGCAATGGAACTGCATTGGATGCCTTTTTTAAAAACCAGCTGAAGTGTTTGTGGAGCACAATTCAATTTTGAAATGCTGTCCATCGGTGTGGGAATAAACGGGTAAACCACCATGGGAAGGTTCTCACCCGCAGGAATGTCTGCATCACAATTATCCAATAAGGTATTGCCGTCGTTTCCATTCCGGATCGCGATGGTATAGTTTCCGGCAGGCAATGGGCCGCCCAGCGTAAGCAGTACGGTATCCAGGTCAAACCCGTTACCGCAGCCATTCCCGACTGCTGCAATTACCGCCGTTAGCGGAGGGCTGATCACAAACTCCGACCCATCGGCAGAAAGGGAACTGCATTTCATTTTTTTATTAAGGACAACCATCGCTGTTGTACCATCACAACCGGCAGTGGCATTTTGAAGGTGGGGAGGAATGGGATCGGTGATCACCGCCGTGCCGCCACCAAACGATAAGGAATACCCGCTTTGGCTGTCGCTGAAATGGCTTATCAGTAAAAGATAGTTATGCCCTGCGATCAGGGTGGGCATTGAACTGAACAAGGGCACGCCCGGCCCCTGGCATTCAACCAAAGAATTACCCAGCGGTGGTGCAGCAGCACCTGTGATTCCGAAATCTCCCGACCAGTCGCAGGCAACCAACAAAGTGGAATCGGTGAATACGTCATCGGGATTATGACTGGTCACGTCAAAGAGCTGCCAGTCGTAATCCTCATCCAGTGTATTGGGTGTGATGGTAAAGCCAAGTGATCCACCGGAAAAGCAGGTGAATTTGTACCAAAAGGGGTTCTTATCGGTAAAAGGCAAAAAGGGTAAAGAAAACGGGCATGGACAAGGAACTTGTCGGCCACCGCAAATGGGTACCGTACTCTGCTGAAATATGGAAGTGCCGCAAACCGGGAAGGCCGTTGAAGGATTTTGTCCCAGGTCACTGCAGATGGTCTGAGCTCCACTGTTCATTGCCAATAAAGAAGTCAGCAGCAGTATCGTAATGATCTTCCCAAACATGAGTGTACCAAAGTTACTAAAAAGACGCCGCGAATGAAAGGATCGCTGCCAATAGGGTCATCCCTGAAAAAAAATTGAAAAAGCCTTTTGTAAAAATGATATGGCGGGATTTGATCTACTTTATCTTCTCCTTTATCTCCTGCAGTTTCAACAACGCTTCCACGGGTGTAAGCCGGTTGATGTCCACACTTTCCAATAATTTTCTTATTTCTTCAAAGGTTATGGAGTGTGTATCAAAAATACTGAGTTGCATTTTTGGCGTACTGAGTTTTTTCATCGCCGGCTCAAGTCCATTTCCCTTACCGGTTTCCCTGCTGTTCCTGCTTTCTTCCAGGATGGCCAATATTTCATTTGCCCTGTCGATCAATGAAGGAGGCATCCCAGCCATCCGGGCAACATGGATACCAAAGCTGTGCGTGCTGCCGCCGGGAGCGAGTTTGCGAAGGAATATGATCTTATTGCCTGCTTCCTTATTGGTGACGTGGAAATTCTTTACCCGGGGTAATTTGTGCTCCAGTTCATTCAACTCGTGGTAATGGGTCGCGAATAATGTTTTGGGCTGATGGACCGAGTTGTGCAGAAATTCAGCGATGCTCCAGGCGATGCTGATACCATCATAAGTGGAAGTACCCCTTCCGATCTCATCCAGCAATACCAGGCTGCGTGCCGAAAGGTTGTTGATGATGCTGGCTGTTTCATTCATCTCCACCATGAAGGTACTTTCGCCGCTGCTCAGGTTATCACTGGCGCCAACACGGGTAAAAATTTTGTCGGTCAATGGAATTTTCGCAACGGATGCGGGGACAAAACTTCCCATATGCGCCATCAGCGTGATGAGTGCGGTCTGGCGCAGGATGGCGCTCTTGCCGCTCATATTCGGACCGGTTAAAATAATGATCTGTTGTGCGGTTGGGTCAAGATAAATATCATTGGCGATATAGGTTTCGCCAACAGGCAGGTTCCTTTCTATCACGGGGTGACGGCTGTCCT